>CAZKFG010000127.1:0-1530 GCA_964551985.1 uncultured Acidaminococcales bacterium | reverse complement strand
TCAGTGGTAGAGCATCGCCTTGCCAAGGCGAGGGTCGCGAGTTCGAATCTCGTTTTCCGCTCCAAATAGGGGTATAGCTCAATTGGTAGAGTAGCGGTCTCCAAAACCGTTGGTTGAGGGTTCAAGTCCTTCTGCCCCTGCCACATAAATCAAGGCTTTAAGATGATTTCTTAAAGCCTTTTTGTTTTTTTATTTTTACCTATTTTTCAGTGTTTTTATTTGTTTGTTGCACCACTATTGCACCACTACTTTGTAAAAAAAGTCATTTGATTTTTTCTAAAGCTTGTAATATTTTGTCTTCAGAGTTTGGCATGTAATGGGTATAAATATCTAATGTAGTGCTTATGTTGGCGTGACCAAGTCTTTTTGATACGTCATAGATTGGTATGCCTTGTGCTATTAGTTCGGTTGCATGTGTGTGTCTGAAGGTGTGAAAGCCTTTGTTTATATTTGTTTGATTTTGTATTTTGTTAAATACAGATTTTAAGTATGTATGTGGATTTTCATTTGTTTGGCGGCTGTTTAGGAATATAAATCCTTCATGGATGTTGTACTTTGTTTTGTGATTGTTTAGTTGTGTTAGTAAATCGTCTGTAATTACAATAGTTCTATTTGATGATGTTGTTTTGGTGTCTGAGAAGTATATGCCACGAGATGCACTTACGTGTATAGTTCTAGATATTGTTAATTTGTTGCCGATAAAGTCTTCGCAGCATAGTGCAAGTATTTCTGATAGTCGTAGTCCTGTGCCTAAAACTAGAGGTATTATGAAGGCGTTTCGATATTTTTGGCATTCGTCAAGTAGTAGCAGTTTTTCGTCAGGGGTAAAAATTTCTATGTCTTTTTTTGTAACTTTAGGTTTTTTTATTTCTCGGGCAATGTTTTTGTATAATAAACCATTTGTGACTGCTTGTTGCAAGCAGCCAGATAGGCAGTTTATGATGTGGACGATTGTTAATGGGGCATAGTTGTTAAGTAGTGAGTTGGATAGTTTTTGTAGGTGTGAGATGCTCAGTTCACGCAGTCTCATGTTATATAGTGGTTGTAGATGATCAAGCAGGCTAATGTAGCGGTCATAGGTTCTTGGCTTTACGTTTATCTTTGCGTAAGTTGTTAACCATTCGGTTATCCATTCACCTAAAGTTATGCTATTTGGTTCTACATGCTGCATGCGACCTACTAATAGGCGTTGCTCGTTAAGCCAATCTTGTGCAAGTTCTTTGTATGAGCTGGATTTTGTTAATCTTTTACCGCTTGGTGTAGTAATCATTGCTCGCCAGCGGTTTTTTGCTGTGTCAAAAAATATTGAGCCTTCGCCATTGGATCTTTTTTTCACTTTATCACCACCTTGTTGTTTTGAGCTTTATCAAAAATGCTTAATTTTAATAAATGATATATTATGATATATCAAAAATCACTGGTTTTGATTGTTAATTATCATTTCCGTGAGAGTACGAAAATGATAAAGAAAAAGACTGGACAACCCCTAAAAAAGTAGACAGTAAAAAGAGAAACTAAGAAAGAGAAGAT
>CAZKFG010000126.1:0-1582 GCA_964551985.1 uncultured Acidaminococcales bacterium | reverse complement strand
AACTTGACAAAAAAGTTGAAGTTAAAACAGATTATCTCTACCTTATCTGGCAAGATTACATTATCTTTTATAAACAGCAAGAAAAACACATCTGTGTATACCGAGTATTGCGAGCAAGTCGTGACTATATGAGACTTTTAAACATCTAAATAAACAACTAATAAAACCGCTCTGTGAGCGGTTTATTTTATTTCAAGGAGGAAAATATGCCAAATTATATACAAAACATATTGAGTTTTGAAGGTGATGATGAGCAAATTAAGCGGTTGCTTGAAACAATCAAAGGCGATAGTACTGTCTTTGATTTTAACCAGGTCATCCCCATGCCTAAAGAGCTAAACATCGAGAGTTCCAGCAAGCAAAGTATTAGTTTTGCGGTCTACGTCTACCAAAACTTTGGTAAGATTGACCAAACGCTTGAGAACATGCACAAGTATCATTGTAATAAGCATGAGAAGCTGTTGTTGGATGATTATATAAAGCTACTCATAAATCAGCAATCCGTTGATTTATCCCTTGGCAAGCAGGCTTATGAGAACTTACAAAAATATGGTTACAAAGATTGGTATTACTGGTGTATTCACAACCACGGTACTAAATGGAACGCTGTGGAATCTTGTGTTGAAGGAAATGTCTTGCAGTTCCAAACGGCTTGGTCGCCGCCAATTCCTGTAATTGAAAAATTGGCAGAACTATTCCCAAATCTTACAATCCATCACATCTGGGCTGATGAGGATATGGGGGTAAATTGCGGCGAGACCTTTTATTACGCTAATGATGGCAAGGTTGATACGTATATTGAGAGCTTTTCCCAACAGGCTTATGCGATTTATGTCGAATGTTGGGGTGAGACTGATTGTATCTACAAAAACAAAAACGGTAACTACATAAGGCGCAGCTGTAGCGAATGTAAGCTGTGCGGATAGGATGATTTATGAACAGCATATTAGAAGAATTTGCCAAGGGCAATATCTCGCCTGAGCCTAGGTTTTATAGCAAAGACTCGGATTATGGGCGTAAGATGAAAGAGTTATCCGATATTCAAGAAGACCTACTAGCCTCACTTAGCGAAGAACAGAAAAAACTTCTTAATGATTTAAACGCCGTGCAAGCGCAAATTTGCAGTTTGTCTAGCGTGGATAAGTTTATTTATGGCTACAGACTAGGGACTTTGATGACTATGGAGGTTTTTGTTAATAAAGAAAATTTGTTGGCAAATGGGGAGATTAAGTGAAGTGAGTATTTGCTCAAATATTACTACTGGCCGCTTGTCTCAAATATATTATAACCGTTTTACTTAACCGCTTTTGTCCTCGTATTAGTGCGTAAACTAAAGTATTACAAAAGCAAAATAATTGACTAGTGCGGCAATTATAAAATTATGTCCGCTACTACTACCTACCTCCCCAACCTTCGCCCAAGCACTAAAACAAATCTATTTGTCTTGCGAAGGTGAAGATTTAACTTTGAGACAAGACAAAAACAGCCAAAACACCTTGAAACAGCTGTTTTTCCAGCACGAAAAATACCCCTATTTTGGCAGATTGCAAGCCAAGATAGGGGTATTTAACTTTTAAAAACT
>CAZKFG010000125.1:0-1594 GCA_964551985.1 uncultured Acidaminococcales bacterium | reverse complement strand
GCTATTAGCTGTGGTGTTTCAAAAGATGAATACTTAGAATATGAGGATGGCAAAAAGGACTTTAGTGTAACATTTTTAGTAAACTGTGCCGGACGTTTTGGTGTAGACATGATGGAACTGATGACAGGTGAAACCCCTCATTTAAAGAGGTATTCAGTTGTGCGTGCAGGTAGTGGGCTTTCCGTTACAAGAAGAAAGTCATTTAAGTACGAACATTTGGCTTACTCCTTTAGCCATAAAAATGTTGAACCATTTCACGTTGTAGCACCTTACGACGAAGCAGAGCAAGATGCACCTATCCACCTTTCTACTCACGAGGGTCAGGAAATGGATTATATCTTAGAGGGTTCCTTAAAAGTAAGTATAGACGGTAACGTTGTAATATTAAATAAAGGCGATACCCTTTATTATAACTCAAGCACACCACACGGTATGATAGCTACCGGCGGACAAGACTGTAAATTTTTAGCTATGGTTATAAAAAACTCAAAGGATAAAATTTAATAGTATAATGGAGGGTTTATAGTGAACGACTTGCATTTAAAATACTGCATAGAAGAATATGATGAAAACGGCATATTGAAGAAATTCAAGGCAAAACCAACACCAAACTTTAACTTCGCATACGACTGCGTAGACGCAATAGCAGAAAAAGAGCCAAACCGCCGTGCTATGCTTTGGTGCAACACAAACGGCGAAGAACGCACCTTTACATTCGGTGACTTAAAATATTATTCCGACAAAACGGCTAATGCTTTTAGAGAATTAGGCATTAAAAAAGGCGACCCTGTTATGCTTGTTTTAAAAAGACATTATCAGTTTTGGTTTTCAATATTAGCTTTACATAAAATCGGGGCTTTAGTTATTCCCGGAACAAATTTAATGACTAAAAAAGACTTTGTTTATCGTTTTAATGTGGCATCGGTAAAGGCTATTGTTTGCACCGGTGACGGAGATGTTTCTAACTATGTAGACGAGTCTTTAAGCGAATCGCCAACTGTTGAAATTAAAATGATTGCAAACGGCAAAAAAGATGGCTGGCTTAACTTTGATGAATTGGTTGAAAACGCTTCCGCAGATTTTGGCGAAAGAGTAGAAACAAAAATCGACGAAATTATGATTGGATACTTTACATCAGGTACTAGCGGTTATCCTAAATTGGTTAGACATAATTTTGCGTACCCTCTTGCACATATTGTAACAGCAAAACATTGGCAAAATGTTGACCCTGAAGGTTTACACCTTACTTTATCGGAAACAGGATGGGCAAAAGCAATTTGGGGTAAACTTTATGGTCAATGGTTAATGGGAGCAGGAATTTTTGTTTGCGACCTTGATAAGTTTGCTCCGGCAGATTTGTTGCCGCTGTTTGAAAAGCATAAAATAACTACTTTTTGTGCACCACCTACAGTTTTCCGCTTTTTTATAAAAGAAGATTTAACAAGGTTTGACTTATCTTCCTTAAAATATGCAACAATTGCAGGAGAAGCGTTAAATCCGGAGGTTTTCTATCAATTTAAAAAATCTACCGGAATTACTTTAATGGAGGGCTTTGGTCAAACAGAAACAACGCTTCTTGCGTTAAACTCTGTAG
>CAZKFG010000124.1:0-1609 GCA_964551985.1 uncultured Acidaminococcales bacterium | reverse complement strand
ATTGTCAGAATCAAACATCCGCTCATCTTCATTACTTTTATCTGACAATGTCATTTTACCATAGTTACTAGTATTAGATACAGTATTTGATAAAGTTTTATGCAAGGTTTCTCTATGCTCATCTTTAAAATTTTTATACATATAAATACTTCTAGTATTATCAACAGTATCAAAAAAATCTTGATTCCTTTTAGTTATCTTTACCTGCCCATTATAGCTTCCAGCACCTGTTTTAATAGTATTACTACGTCCATAGCCAACTTCGTAACGTCTGCCATCTTTTAAAGCAACCAAAAGAGAAGTATGACCAGCATTATATTCTAAAGAATTATCATAATTAATAACTCCCACATTAGCTATATCAGCAGAAGTAAATGGCAAACCATTTAAATTAACCTCATCTCCCAACTCATTATATCTAGTCGCCATTTCGGCAATTTCACCGCCGAGCTTAGCGCCAAGTCCTAAAGATATTCCTAGATGTTCACCTAATTGTCTTGAAAAATTTATTACATCTCTATTGGTAAATCCTATTGTCTTTTTGTTTTTGTAGATTTGTCCTACTATTTCTTTGTTTATTTCACCTAGCACTTCGCCTTGAATGTAATAACGCCCGCACATCTTGGCTATCATTCCTCCTATTATGCCGTGCATTGCTATTGCTCTTGGATCGCTACTGGACATGTTGTTTCTTGCTATTATATCGCCTATGTATTTGTAGGCTTTACGTCCAAAGCTTCTAGCGTGATTTATGTTGTTTTCCTGTTGGGTATAAGTATCAATCTCTTTTGGTATATGCCTATCAATAAATTGCCTTGCGCCTCTCCAGTACTCTCTTTCTTTCAACGCTTGCTCAAAGTTACCACGATTGACATAATCGGCGAAGTTTAAAAATGAGTACTCGCCGTACTGTGAGCAGGCTTTGGAGTGGTCTTGCATGTTAAGAGAAGTATTATGTGGACGATTATAATTTCTATTGTCTATATAATTCTCCATATACCTATAAATATCCTTCTGTTCTTTTGAAGGTGAATAGCTTTGATGAAAATGCCCTTTATCTGGGTGCCCATAGCCATATTTGAACCAATAGTTCATGGTTTCGATAGATGCGCCCCTATGTTCGCCGATTTCTCTTACTATCCACCAAAAGGGCATATACGGATACCTGTCGTAACATTCCATTGCTTTTAAAGTTTCGTTTTTACTTAGTTTTCTTTTTTCACAACCATACATAATCTTTACCTCTTTCTTAATAATTAATTTTTGACAATAATCCCTCTTTGCCTTCTTTGATGAGCTATAAGCTACATAATTGATTTTGTCGCTCCTCGACTTCCTTGTCGCCGCGACACTCACTAGTCCTCGGTTAGGTTAGCTATGCTCACCAGAGAGGGTCCATCCTTGGATTTTAAAAGCCATAACACAACGTCATGACTTAAATAAAACAATATTAAACTACAGATTAGTAGTTAGAAAAATTAGGAGAAAAATAACACTAACTACTAACCCATAACCTTACATAAATATACCCACTAAAAATGGGCAACAAAAAAGCCTACAATCGGCAACCCGACTATAGGCTTTTATTCAGCTTTACACTTCTTTCAGT
>CAZKFG010000123.1:0-1638 GCA_964551985.1 uncultured Acidaminococcales bacterium | reverse complement strand
AGGGCTACGCCCGTTAAAGAAATACCACCAGCTAGGCTGGTGGATTTTTATTTTTGCTTGTTTGTGCTAAAAGATAAGTATTCACAATAGTTTTTAAAAACCATAATTATTCTCCAAAACCGTTGGTTGAGGGTTCAAGTCCTTCTGCCCCTGCCACACATAAACCGCATGGTTACTATAAGAATAAGATTTCTAGCATTTGCTAGAAATCTTATTTTTTGTCATATGGTGCAAATAATGGTGCAAATATTTTTTAGAAGGTGTTTTTGGATTTGCTGTTCCAAGTGTTCCAAGGATTTTTTGTTTTTTTATATTTTTTTGTCTAGATTGAGTGGATATAAATTAAAATAAATAGCAAATTTGTCTATCACTAAATGGTGATTTTTATAAATAGTTAATAAACCTAGAACAAAGGGATTGGTATCTGTATTTTACAGGTACCAATCCTTTGCTTTTTTGAACTGTCAAAACGTATTTGTAAAAAATGCGACGTATTAAAAATATTATTAATATCTGCAAAAGAACTGATACCAGCAAGCTAATAGGGTATTTGTGTGTCTGCTTTTTTTATGTTTAGAGTTTGAAAAATTTTTTTCAAGGATTTAAAAGCAATATTGCTACATAAATTAGCTGCTTGCCTAGAGAAAAAACAACTGCGTCGAAAAAATCAAAAATGCGTTTTGCCGCTCTGATAGCTGATTTTAGCTATTTACAAAGACTTGAACAAAGATTAAGCTAGTGATAGATCGCGATTTACAGAACATATGTTTGTTGCTCTTTGATAATTGAAAAAAAGTAATAAAAGAAAGAGGGGGTTACTAACTATGATTAGAGTTGCAAATTTATTAAATCACAGAGGTAAGATAGATGAACAACTGCTTTTAGAAGCTCTTGTTGACAGTAAACAATTTTTGAGCGATGGAAATATACTCATAAAACGAGAGGATAAGGGATTTTGGCAGAGGCTCAATGGAAATGAAGGTATTGTTATAAGGCAGTTGCTGTTTATGCAAGAAGAACAAGGAAAAGTGAAAAAATCGTTGCTAGATATGGTTATAGCACAACTTAAAGAAGATACGCGGATTGTCGTTGATGCGGATACTCTAAATCCAGCTGATAAAATAAATATGCTAAATGGAGTGCTAAAGCTCGAAACGCTAGAATTACAGCCACACAAAGACAACAGCGATATTTTCACCTATATAATTAAGGCAAACTTTGAAACTGGTGTAAATATTACACAAGCACCAGTGTTTGAGAAATTTGTTAACGAGAGCATGGGCTGCAAATTTGGCTCAGATAAGTTTACGTTTTTACTCGAATGCACAGGTTATCTATTATCTTCGGTTACCAATATAGCCAAGGCAGTATTTCTGCTAGGAAAATCCGGTAGTGGCAAAAGCACATACAGTGGGTTTATAGAAGAATTATTTCCCAAAGAACAGGTCTCATCAGTCGCTTTACACGATCTTAGCAGTAGATTCAACAAAATACTTGTTGCGTCTGCTAAAATTAATGTTTTTAAAGAAACAAAGGCAGGGCAAATAAAAGATTGGTCGATATTTAAATCATTAGTTTCCAAAGTGGACAACCCCTAAAAAAGTAGACAGTAAAAAGAGAAGCTAGGAAAGAGAAGAT
>CAZKFG010000122.1:0-1638 GCA_964551985.1 uncultured Acidaminococcales bacterium | reverse complement strand
CATATTGTCGTCTTTAATTGGTATATCCTCAGACAACAAATAATCAATCGTAACATTAAGCTCTTTAGCAATTAAAACAAGCTTATCTAAAGTCAAACTTCGCTCACCACGTTCTATTTGTCCAACATAAGCTGTAGATATGCCGACTAACTCTGCTAGTTTTTCCTGAGTAAAGTGCAATTTTAAACGCTCAGCACGTATTTTTTCACCCAAAGCTTTGTAATTCATCAAATAATCCGTCCTTATAAGAAGTTGACTTACAGTATATTTTAATGATACACAAAGCTACAAAACATTCTAATAGTCTATATGTATTAACTATGTATGCTAATAGTTGCTTTAATGTTTTTTATATGCTAGAATTTATTAACTAATAGTGTTGTTAATAAAGCTATTGGTATTTTATTTTTAGTCCCTTCCCGTTGCCTAATGCCAAAACAGGCATACAAATAAACAAATTTAAAGGAGGAAAAAAATGAGAAAGACCCTAATATTTCTGTTATCATCATTGGTTTTCGTCTCTACAGCTTTTGCTGCGGAAAAACCCACACAGGAAAACGACAAAGTGTTTCGAGTCCAAAAAGAAAACGTTGAACTGACTAAAGAAGAGAATATGTTTATCAAGGTTGGCAATAGCGTAGGAGTAGATGGCAAGGTGGATAGCAAAGCTTTAACCAAAAACATTGCTAATGGTTTTGTCAGCTCGGGTATTAACGCCTACCTTCAAGGTAAAAACGCTAAAGACTGGATGAGGCGTACAGAGGTGCAGTTTTCTTTTCAAAACAATTGGAAGCCGCTTTATGCTATTGAAACAATTCAACCACTTTATGAAAATCAATTGTCTACAGTATTTACTCAGGCAAGATTGAGTAATGGCTCGGATATTGGTACAACGGCTAACCTTGGCTTTGGCTACAGACGAGTAAACAAAGCCAATACATCTCTTTATGGTATTAATATGTTTTATGACCATGGGTTTAGAAACAGTCACGCTAGAATTGGCTTAGGACTAGAATACTTTACAGGTTACCACGAACTTAATGCTAATATTTATAAAGGTGTGTCAGGTGAAAAACTTGTCGATAGAACAAATAACATTTTTGAAAAGGTAGTTGACGGTTATGATGTAGAATATGGCTTTACAATACCTAAAGCACAATGGGCTAAAATATATTTACAAGGTTTTTCTTGGGACTATAAACACTCTAAAGATGTTACAGGTTACAGAATATCTACACAAATGCAACTTACACCGCACCTTAGTGTAGAGCTCGGTTACATTGATGAGAGTAGTAGAAAAGGCGAAAAGTTTGCCAAAATAATGGTTAATCTTGCGGATAGAAAAGTATCATTGTTTGGTAAAAAAGAAGCTAAAATAGAGCAAGATAAGCAGGTAAATGTTATTAATATAAGTGAAAAACGCTTGCAAAAAGTTCGTCGTCAAAATGAAATACGTGTTGAACGCTATCAAAAAGATGCTGCGGGTAATGTAATTAAAGGCTTTAACTTTAAAATCGGCGTAAGAGCTTAAATGAGGTGAATTATGAGAAAATACATTTTAACATTACTGACAGTGTTTTTACTGTCTACTTGTACAACAGCCTTTGCAGGGAGAAATGTCATAACAAACTTTAAAGG
>CAZKFG010000121.1:0-1703 GCA_964551985.1 uncultured Acidaminococcales bacterium | reverse complement strand
GGTTACTTGTTTAATGCAGTTATTATGCTTATTAGGTATAGTTATATTACAGTACATTTTCAATTGTCACAACTAAACTTTTTATAGTTTGAGCAACGCTCAAAAAATCATAAACTGTATTTGATATCAAACCTATTGTCCTTTGCACATACCAAATTTTTTACAATCCGGACATTTGAATAATTTTTTGTTTCCTATACGTACAATATGCATTATTTTATAATACCATTGTATTTGTAAAACTTTATTACAATTAGGACAAACAACTTTATCATATAGAAACAAACTCATAACAACACTCCAGTTAATATAAATAGTCTTAATTTTTGCAACTAAATCTTGATAATAGAATAATTTTTATTTTCTTAATAGAGTATATAATATATTCTATTTAATATCAATGATTTCAAATATTCTATCTTAGTCCTAACTTGGCAGCACCCCAGTGACAGACTAAAACATTATTCGACAAAAAAGCCGTCAAAATTAAATGACGGCTTTTTTTAACCTCAGGATTATAATGATTTCCTTATACCGAGAAATTCTTTCTAAAAGCAAATTATGCTCATTTTACTGGGTTTGCCACTAAATTAAAACGTTCATTTCTTTTATTTTGTACCCTACATCTTCTGGACAATGTGCATCTGATACAGTTAATATCCTTACATTATTTTCTTTCATAATTGACAACATTTTTTTATCCATACCCAATGTAGCTGTATCGGGACAACGCCTATAAACCCCACTGTTTTCTTCAGCATACATATTATTCATTGCAAGTGCTTGGGCAAGTAGTGTGTAATACTGGCTTAAGTCAAATGAAGCTTTATGACCGAATAAATTAATAGCGTCTGGATGTGCAATACCGTCAAATAACTGACTTTTTGCCAGAGAAATTGACCTTTCAAAATAGCTACGATAGGCCGCATCTACATCAATGTCGCTCCAAAACTCTGGTTTATGGTCAAACGCAAAATCTCCAATAAAGTGTGTGCTTCCTAATAAAAAGTCGAATCCTTTGTTTTGACTTTGTTCTTTAATAAATGATTCTTGTTTTTCAAAATAACATATTTCGAGACCAAACTTTATGTTTACAGGGTATTTTTGTTGTCTGACTTTTTCAATAAGTTTCAAATAATCCTGGAGCTCCAGAACACCAGCCGTTTGATGAAACCAATTATTTATGTAATCACTGTATTTGCAAACGCTATCATACATAGGTTCAAATTCTTTGAAACGATAACAATGCTCCAGTAACCAAATTTCACCAAGTTGCATTTCAAATGCTTTGCTGACAAATTGTTCTATCCATTCTAAACTATATTTGCCACGTTCGATATGAATATGTCCGTCTACCAATCTATATCACCTCAATTGAATATTATATAAATACTCTTTATTATCAGCAATCAAACGCCCGTCACAAAATAATAATTACATTCTTCATTAAAAATAGCATAAATTCCAATAGAGTACAACTGCTTTTTAAATTCACACTTTTTACTTAGTCCTATCTTGACAGCACCTCAGCGACAGACCAAAACATTTTACGACAAAAAAGCCGCCAAAATTAATTGGCGGCTTTGCTATGCTTCGAGATTAATTTTATTTGCCTTGTGTTAATTCTTCTATCTTTGGGTAGTTGTATTGCTCATACTCTTTACTTTTCTTTTACAGGATACCATAACTCACAATACTCAACA
>CAZKFG010000120.1:0-1726 GCA_964551985.1 uncultured Acidaminococcales bacterium | reverse complement strand
AGACCAGCTATTAAATGTCAAGAGTTTTTTATAAAAAGAAAAATAATTTTTAGATCAAAAGTTAATAACGCAAAAAAGACGACTCTGTCGTCGAAAAAAGGAATGTTTGAAGTGTTTAATTTAAGTTAGAAAAGAGGAGTGTAGGCTTTGTTATCACGCAAAACAGCGTAGAGAATAAAAGTAAGTTTACGAGCCACAGCACCAATGGAAGTATAGTGATGTTTTCCTTCGGAGCGTTTCTTCTGATAAAAAGCGGACAAAACAGGGTCACGAAAAGCAGCAACATTGGCAGCAAACCAAATAGCACGGCGCAGGTGTGGAGAGCCTCGTTGAGACATTTTGTTCTGAGAGCCTGTAAAATCACCAGATTGCTTAACTGAAGGGTCGATGCCAACGAACGCAACCAGCTTTTTAGGTTCAGAAAATCTTGAAATGTCACAAATTTCAGAAAGAATTGTTGCACCAAGAACCTTACCGATACCGGGGCAAGTCGTTATGGGAGTGTTGAATTTAATCAGATAGCTTTCAATTTTGCTTTCCAATTCTCCAAGCTGACGTTCTAAAAGTTCAATCATTTCCAGAAGTTGACGAAGTTGCATGGTGAAAGCTGCTGTTCCGATAGTAATTCCAAATGAAGTTTTGGCGACATCCTGTAGTTCTTTCGCCTTTTCTAGACCAAAGCGACCGCGGCTGTTGTCTTTTAAAATTTTGCACAATTCTTCAGTTGGTATAGCAAGTAGTTCTTCGGGGGTAACCGCCTTGGAAATCAGATCTGTAGATGTTTTTCCAAACATATCAGAAAAGAAATCCTGGTACTCAGGAAAAACTCTATCCATAACACCGATAATTTTACACTTTTGGTCTGCTATGTAATCTACCAAGTCTGTACGGTGACGACAGAGTTGTCTCAAAGAAAGCATATCTTCATCAGCAAGTTCGATGTTGGTAAAACGACCAATTCTAACAGTTTCTGCAATCAAAAAGCTGTCCTCGTATCATTTTTAGTTTTTCGAATAAAGAGATTGCGAATGGCATCTGACTGAATTGGATTGATAACATTAACTTGGAATCCCGCATCGAAAAGAAAGCAGTAAGTCGATAACCAGTAATGACCGGTGGCTTCCATGCCAAACACGACAACATCGCCATTTGGATTGTTTTTAGAAATATAGTCAAGCAGCGCTTGTCCACAAGCAGTTCTATTATCGAATCTCAAAGATTTCGCTAATAACTTACCTTCTTGGCCGATGATTGACGCTTCGTGTTTGTTTTTCCCGATGTCGATTCCGCAAATTAGCATAGCTATCACCTCATAAATTTTGCGAACAGATTCTCTTGATTTCTTTGCAGACTACAACCTCGTTTGACATCCGGAGAAAAACCAAGTGGTTATCAACATCCAGCTTATTCGTAGACTACCGCAAAGGCAGAGACGGTACCCTTTGTTACGGGTATTTAAAAACCCAAGGAAGTGAACTCCGAGCTCTATCCGCTACTTGCATTATATCAAATATGCTGTTTTAACAGCAAAATTCAATACTACTTTATTATAAGAGGCAGTAGAAAATATGAAATTAAAAAAATCAATTGCACAAAGTATAACTTTAGCAACGCTAATAGGTTGTAATAATGTTTTTGCCTTGAATCCTGAAATATCTTTTAATATTATTTCCGACAATGAATATTCTGTGATTTCATATAATGAGGAAGCAGGACCAACTATTTT
>CAZKFG010000119.1:0-1752 GCA_964551985.1 uncultured Acidaminococcales bacterium | reverse complement strand
AATGAAAAGCCAACGACCATTGAGACAATATTTTGAAACCATGCCGAAAATAGGCTTTGAGCTAGACAGTAACTTTATTGAACGTAACAAAGAAAACCTTATTGCCATAAAAGAACAAGAACAACTAGTGGAAAAAGAAAGCCTCAGAGTAAAAAACACAGGCACACCTGAAGGTAAAATCCACGAAAAAAATCAAATGACAGCATATGAACGTCTAGAATATTTAGTAGATGCTGGTACTTGGTGTCCAATGCACACATTATACGATCCTGCTAATAATGAAGAAGGCTGTACAGGAGTGATAGACGGTATAGGACGCATAGAAGGTCGTTGGGCGGTCATTATTGCTTTTGACAATAAAATAATTGCCGGAGCTTGGATAGCAGGTCAAGCAGAAAACATTTTGCGAGTAACAGATATGGCAAAAAAGCTTAATATCCCGTTAGTATGGGTACTAAACTGCAGTGGCGTAAAATTGTCAGAACAAGAAAAAGTATTTTCAGGCGCAAGAGGAAACGGAGCTCCCTTTTTCAGACATGCAGAACTAAACAAACTTGGCATACCAATAATGAACGCTATCTTTGGAACAAACCCGGCAGGTGGCGGTTATCATGGTATAAGTCCTACAATCCTTATAGCTCACAAAGATGCTAACATAGCAGTAGGAGGAGCCGGGATAGTAGGCGGAATGACACCTACAGGACAATTTGACCAACAAAGCGCTTTGCAAATAATTGAAGCGACAAGAAATTTAACAGCAAAACCTCCAGGTAGAGTGGAAACTCACTTTGACAAAACAGCTTATTTTAGAGAAGTGCACGATAGTGAAAAAGAAGTTTTAGATGGTATAAAAGAATATATGAAAAAACTTCCGGCATACGACCCTGATTTTTTCAGAGTAGCCGATCCTAAAGACCCGTTGTATGAACAAAAAGACTTATATTATATCCTGCAAAAAGACTCTAAAAAAATTTACGATACCATGCAAGTACTGGCAAGGCTTGTAGATGCTAGTGAGTTTATGGAGTATCGGGCAGATTATGGACCTGAAGTAATAACTGGTATTGCCAAAATAAACGGATTGCCTGTTGGTATAATAGGTAATAAACAAGGTTTTTTCCTAAACTATCCAGACTATTATAATAAAGATAGTGTAGGACTTGGCGGCAAATTATATCGCCAGGGGATGATCAAAATGAATGAATTTGTAACGCTGTGCAGTAGAGATAATCTACCACTTATCTGGTTACAAGACACTGTTGGTATAGACGTTGGTGACCTAGCTGAAGAAGCCGAACTGTTAGCACTTGGTCAAAGTCTACTTTACTCTATAGAAAAAGCAAATATGCCTATGATGAGCATAATACTAAGAAAAGGAACAGCTGCCGCACACTATCTGATGGGTGGACCACAATCTACACTGACCGCCTTTAGTATAGGCACGCCTGCCACAGAGATATATGTAATGCACAGCGAAACAGCAGCGGTTGCCGCCTATGCAAGACGACTTTTAAAAGAGCACGATGAGGGAAAAAGTATCGATAAAACTTTAGAGAAAATGAATGAAATGGTGGATGATTACTATCAAAAATCTAGGCCCATATATTGCGCTAAAACGGGTATGATAGACGAAGTGGTTCCGGTAGAGAAATTGAAAAACTATTGCTCTGCTTTTACTAATGCTTATTATCAAAATCCTAAATCTATTACTCCTGTTCATCAGATGATTTTACCTAGATCTATTAAAGGGTA
>CAZKFG010000118.1:0-1769 GCA_964551985.1 uncultured Acidaminococcales bacterium | reverse complement strand
ATTCTTCTATATCTACAATAACGTACCTGCCGTAACCATTTTTAGTTAGGAAAACCGGCTCGCCATTAGAACAGTGTTTAAGCACTTCATTGTAATTTCTCAACTCTGATACAGGTTTTATATTTGGCATAATAAACACCTCGCTTTTTATATATCTTAACATATCTTAGTACAATATTCAACGTAATATTTTAAGTAATATAATGCTTAAAATTAATCTGCTACCAATAGTATTTTGTATAAAAATACCGCATTTAAGCGGTATTTATAATTTTAACAAACGAATATATTCTATTTGTGCTTGTAGCAGTTGTTCTAATATATATTCAACAAAGATGTCAGAGTTTTTTCGGCTTTTTTCCAGTGCGTTTATATAGTTATTTTTAAATTTTGGCGAGATTACAACAATAGGATAACCATGTGCTAAAAGTGCATGGTTCATAATTAACCTTGCGACCCTACCATTACCGTCTATAAAAGGATGTATATAGACAAACTGTCTGTGCATATTTGCAGCATATACAGCAGGATGAAGACTAGAGCTTTGTTCAGTCAATTTTTGGCAAAATTCTCTCATCAACTTTGGCACATCTTTGTAATCTGGTATAAGTTCATTATATTTAGAACCTGATATTAAAACATTGACGTTTCGATATTGACCGGCATTTGCCTCATTTGCTTGAAAGCATATTTGGTGAATGGTTTTTATATCTTGCTCAGAGATGACAGCCTCTTTAGCAAGTTCCCACATATAGTCAAAGGCTTTGGCGTTACCAATAGCATCTAAATGATCACGTATTGACTTGCCGCCTATTGTTATACCATCTTCTATGACGACTTTTGTTTCAGATAATGTCAAGGTGCTGCCTTCCATAGCATTTGAAGCATAAACAAAATCTACTTTGTAATAATTACAAAGGTTGAGCACTTGTTTTTGTTCAAGTGGTCTGTTGCTAGTGATAAGTTTTTGCTTATCGTCTATTTTTTTGATTAAACTTGCAATGTCAGACATTTTACACCCCATAACTATTTATAATAATATTATACTGCAACAAGATGATTTTGTGTAGAGTACAATTTCTGTCCATAATCACAATTACAAGCAACTTGGCAATACTCTAAACATTTTCTATCATTCCACCGTTCTTTTTTACGACAAGGTGGGGGAAGGGTATTGCTTTTCAAAGCGTCATCTAGCAAACTTGCCTTTGCTGCCATAAATTTCATCAACCAAACATCCGAGATTTTATTAATTGGAATAAGATAAATAGGCTTGTCTATCCCACGTTCCGAGGCGATACGAGTATTAACATCACGACACAACGCTTGGATAAGCATAGTACTTACCTTAAAACCATTTTGCTCAAGCAACAAGCGGTAATAATTGATTTGCACCGCCCAATCTAAGTTATGGCGTACGCCATCAAAACGCAGCTCTTTTCTCGTCTTTACCTGACCCTGTCTAGCCCCGCTCTTATAAACTTCACCTGTTTGCACATCTTGCTTGTAAATACCTAGCACTTTAGAGAGTTTATATGAATTAGTAATCTTAATATCTCCCAAAGTATGAATATCTTCACTCAATATCTGCCCATACAAATCCAGCTTTCCCGAAGTGACATCATTAAAAAACCTCTGCTCACACAGCATATTGCCATCAGTTTGTTTCTCGTTTAAAGTATGCACAGCGTTACCATGAAGAGCATAAACCTGTTTTTGCGGGTCTACAGCATAACTTGTAGTCGCCTTCAAAAAACTCTCTCTTGTAC
>CAZKFG010000117.1:0-1786 GCA_964551985.1 uncultured Acidaminococcales bacterium | reverse complement strand
GCTAGGCTAGGCCGTCACGGTCATGTCTATCTTTGTGACCAGGCCTCGGCCGAATGAGGAATTGAACACAAAAAGTGTAAAACTCACAGCATTCAAAAACCATGACACTGGACAACCATTCAGAGAATGGGCGTATAGCAAAAGTAAAGTTCTTTTTTGTACAGACTCCGAAGAGCTTATACGTTGCACACTAGGTTACCACCCGAAGCGATTTTCGTGTGGTGCTGTGTACGAACTCTAGTTTGCCATGCCTTAAGCTTTCCCTCAGTAACGACATTCACAAAGATCACTGTATTCACTTTGCCTTTTTACATACAAATATAATTTATATGAAAAAGAAACAAAGAGCGATTACAGGGTTTGGAAAGTGCTACCGTTAATGTGAGATATCAACGATGGCCGGTATATTTAAATACACTAACCAAAAGCAGACTTGCTCACAACTGGATGAAGCTTATCGTTATGCATTGCAAAGCAATACAAACTTCTCATTCTTTGCCAGCGAACACACAATGTGACGTTGGACTTAATAGACTGATCAGCACCAGCAGTATTTGGGAAAAGTTAGATGGTGAAACAGTGAGTTCGCCATTCCAAACTTAACCAAAGCAAACTGACGCTTGTTGTCTTTCATACCCCAATTGAACATTTTTTTTTTAGCAAGCAAAGAAAATAAAAAAGAGAAAATAAAAAAGTAAACATGACCAATTTGCGCGGACGAAACCCAAAGGAAGAAACTCAATAAAGAGTTTTTTAAACTTCACGCAAAAAGTTCACTTTTACGATTTTTTTTTTTCCTTTTCCTTTTCCTTTCCTTTTCTTTTTTTTTTCTTTTTTGTAGATGACTTTCGTCTTCCACGAAAACTCCGTCGAAAATTGTGGATTTTTACTCTACCAGCGTATGGTCCAGCGGTGCCAACATTGGGCGGGCCGGGAATCCAAGAAAAAAAAAAATCCAGGGAAATCGGTGAATCAGATTTAAGCGTTACGACGTCTAGTACGGTACTTTTTGTGCCGATGCCGGCAATACAAGGTCATGGCCATTCACAAGACGAGATGTGCGGCATATTAACCCCAAATTTCTTGACCTTACGTAAGAATAAGTATTAAAAATAAATAAATGAACGTATACCCAAACCATTTGTTCGCAAAAACAATAAAAATAAAAATTAAATGACATCTCGTTTTATCTTGTTTCTTAGATGAAGCGGGGGAAAAATATTTGAGGTGGACAAGAAAGGCTATGCTGGTTATTCGATATATGGTTTGATATATATACATTGTTACTAGGAGTCATAGTAATACTTTCACCGACGTTAACAAAAAAAAAAAAAACAAAAACAAAAAAAAACGGTGTTTTTAGTATTGAAATGAGTAACCATTGTTGCCAAATATAGTTAGTTTGCTTTACTTTATAAACCCTCCGAGAACTGTACAGATGTAATTAGAACTGCAACTGTATCATTGTATCTTAGGGTTTAAGAGTATAAATATTGCTAATGGTATATTAACGAAACGAGTAGATGAACAAAAAAGGTAATAAAAATGATAAATAAATAGATAAACTAGATAATTTATTAGGAGCTGGAAGCTGTAAAGATCTATATACATAATATATTTATATATTAGAACAAAAAAGGTAATAAAAATGATAAATAAATAGATAAACTAGATAATTTATTAGGAGCTGGAAGCTGTAAAGATCTATATACATAATATATTTATATATTAGAACAAAAAAGGTAATAAAAATGATAAATAAATAGATAAACTAGATAATTTATTA
>CAZKFG010000116.1:0-1811 GCA_964551985.1 uncultured Acidaminococcales bacterium | reverse complement strand
AATTTCTACATATGATGTATTAAATTGGCGATAACCGCTCTCGTCAACTATGCCAAATAGGTCACGGATAATCTGTTCTTGCCACGGCATTAAGTTGAATGGTTTTCCGTACCATTCTCCTGTGGTGTGTTTCAGCATAGATATGAAGTTCACCGCAAAGTCGGCTCGCCGTTTATCGTATGGCTTGTTGGCAACATTAGCGGTGTAGGTTTGTATTCATAATCGCTCATGGCGAACCTCCTTTTTGAGAAATAAAAAAAGACCTCAGTAGAAGTGAACTGCTCCAGTTTATACAGACAGCACAAAAGAGACTATCAAATGGCAGATATTAAAATTTAATCAACATACTGGCATCGTTTTTCAAGCGGTGTCAGTTTTGTTTTTAATTGAATGCGCTCATTGTTGTAAAAATCTATGTATTCAGTTATGATGAGGCGAGCCTCATCATAACTGAATATTTTGTGACGATTAATGCACTCGGATTTTAAAATTCCAAAGAAATTTTCAGCCATTGCGTTGTCATAAGGATTACCACATCTTGACATTGATGGTGTAATACCGTATGATTTTGTTAGGTTGAAATATGCTTTCGAGGTATACTGAAACCCTTGGTCACTGTGAAGTTGCAGCTTTGCAGTGACTTTCTCTTTGCGTTTTGCAAGTCTGATTGTTTCGGTTACCAAATTAGTTGTTTGCTCTGTTCCTGTTTTGTAGGCAATTATACTGTTGTCGTACAAATCACGAATTATCGAAAGATACAGTACGCCCTGTTTTGTATGAATGTACGAAATATCGGTGACCCATTTTTCGTTTGGTCTACTTGCTTCAAATTCTCGATTAAGCAAATTGGGATACTTGTGTAAATGTTCTCCAAAACGGCGGTATGCACGATATCTTCTAACTTGTGAAAGTAATCCGTATTTCTGCATTACTCTTAAAACTGTTTTTGGATTATGGTGAATACCTTGCCTTTCAAGCCAAATATGTACTCTACGATAACCGTATGTTTGTTTGCATTTTTCTTGACATTCTCGTATCAAATTGGCAAGCGGTAAATCTTTTGCCGGTTTATCAAGTCGCTTCACATAATCATAATATCCGCTTCGTGATACATCAAAGAATCTACACATTTCGCTTATGCTATATTCAGCTTTATGCCGGTAAATTACCATATATTTGACTGCTTCCCTCACTTCCTTTCTGTAAGCGACAGAAAATCCCGCATCAGTTTATTCTCCATTTCAAGTGTTTTAATTTTCGCATCTTTACGGTTCAGTATATATTTTAGCTGTGTTATCTTGTCTTCTTCGTTGACTTTGTAATTTTTGGATGGTCTACCTTTTCGTTTCAACAATAACCCGGCTTCGATCTTGCGTTGGTTTGTGTTGTATCTTGTAATAAAATTCGTTAATTGTTTAATGCTAAAACCATATTTTTTGCAAATCTCACGCTTTGTCTTGCCTTGTTTTCTAAGTTCTAATATTTCTTTTTCATAATCTTTTATGTGTCGATATTCTCTTGGCATAGTAAGACCTCCTACAGTAGTTATATTCTACCATAGGAGGTCTTTTATTTCTATTGTCCGTTTTTACAGGTTCAGTTCACAAGCTTCGTTCTTTTTTTATGCTTTAGTAATGACTATAATTAAAAATACTGATTCCATTTTAAACAGAGGACAAAAATAATTATACTTAATTGCATAAGGAATAGTAACAAAAGCTATTCTTCGTAAACGGTTCGCTCTTGCGTTTTTATAAAAAAAACACCGGTCGCTCACCACTGCGAATATACGCTTTTGTTACTACTTAACT
>CAZKFG010000115.1:0-1895 GCA_964551985.1 uncultured Acidaminococcales bacterium | reverse complement strand
CCATATTTTTGTAAAATACTTCAGCTTCCTGTAGTGCCCTATATTCACATTTTAAATGAATTTTACGGGTATTGATTATTGTTAGTATTTATTATTCAATATAACTTTTTGTTGCCAGATTTTGTTTCATAATTTACCATGTTTGTAATAAATATATATCCAAAAAAGTTTGCACAATTACTTAGAATATTTTCTTGTATTTATACACTTCAGTAACATTATTTTCATAACTATTTTACAAATAGTCGAATACTGTATACTGTATCAAACTTTTATTTCGCCATTCATTTTCTGGCTATCCTACTGAATTATTTCTAGTTTTGATACTTAAAAATATATTATGACGATTTTGACACACCATTACGTACCTATAATAATTTTCTGAACGAAATATTCGCTCAGAAAAAATATATTGAGATTTATTTACAATATAGCGACTAATACACAATACCCTTGCATAATTAATGCTCAGTATGGATTTTAAGTATTTGTATTTAATTAGTAGTATTTAGGGAAATATGTAAGCCAGCTTATTACACTAAGCCAAAACCCAATTGTGTAATATAGCCCTTATATATAAGAATCATAGAAAATTTTGGCAATAGGGATGTTAAAAAATGCCGATTAATAGGAACTCATAGCTGACTTAAAGCAGGGTATTCCGTACATATTTTTGTATTCTAAAAAATAGATAGTTCATAAGCATAACTAGTTATACACAGGAATGTAAAAAATATAATTGACACTGGTTTAGCTAATCTATAAGATAAACATAGCACTTGAATAAAAAAAGTGCTCAAAAACAAAAACGTCTCTGTTAACAACGGCTTCTCGCAAGCCGTTGTTCCATACACAAAGAGACGTCCTTATCTCCAAAAACCAACATAATAAAACCGCAAGAAAGAGCCCTATAATCGCAAAGGGCTCTTTTTATTTTGATAGGAAATTTGACTATTTTGACCTATACTTCATGACATACAGTCATGGGAAACGTACAGAGCTTTTTGGATAGCGGAAGTGGTGGCGTACTTGTTGATGTTGAGTGTCATTTATCAAATTCCCTACCAAATATTGTTATTGTTGGTTTTGCCAATAAGTCAGTCGACGAAGCAAAAGAACGTATCCGTGGTGCACTTGCTAGCTCATCAATAAAGTTACCCAAAAAACGAATAACCGTTAATTTAGCTCCGGCTGACATTCCAAAAGAAGGTTCAAGCTTCGACTTACCTATCTTGCTATCAATACTGATTAGCGGCAAACTCGTTACCAAACAACCTGAAGCTACATCAGTTGTGATTGGCGAAGTGAGTCTTGATGGAAGCGTTAGGCCAGTACGAGGCATCATCGGTAAAATTCTTGGTGCAAAAAAACTTGGTATTACAACCTTCTACATTCCAGCCGGTAATATCGAGCAGGCAAAGTTGCTTCCCGATATTACGGTATACCCTGTTGCAACCGTAAACGATATATATAATCACCTAAATGAATCAAAGCTCATTGAGTCCATACAAACAGGTCAATCATATAGACCGATACAAACAGTAATTGAAAGCCAGCAGCTTACAATTGATGATGTAGTTGGTCAAACGCAAGCAAAACGAGCCCTTACTATCGCAGCAGCCGGCCATCACAATATCATGCTAAACGGGCCTCCGGGTGTTGGAAAGAGTATGCTCGCCAAAGCGGTTGTAAGTATCATGCCCCCCATGTCTCAGGAGGAAGTATTAGAAGTAACCCATCTACATAGCCTAGCGAGTCGAAATTATGAAACAATTGTTACTGTTCGGCCATTCCGCTCACCTCACCACAGTTCAAGTCATACGGCAATCGTCGGAGGAGGGCAAAATCCAAAGCCTGGCGAGATAAGCCTAGCTCATAATGGGATTTTGCTATTT
>CAZKFG010000114.1:0-2056 GCA_964551985.1 uncultured Acidaminococcales bacterium | reverse complement strand
ATTATGATTTTTAATTTTAACAATTCAAACCTTCAAATTAATTCCCCCTTTACTATTTTAATAACAATAAATTCAATATGTGTAATTATCCTCCTTTCTTGAAAATAGAAAAGCAATAACAGCTTTTACCTGTTATTGCTTTTCCTAAATAGTCGCTCTTTGCCTTCCTTAGCACCGCGACACTCATCCATCCGTGGATTTTAAAAGCCTGTAATCGGCAAGCCGACTACAGGCAAATATTTAATTTTCATATTTTCTCTATTTACACTATAACACATTTCGTGGTGACAATCAAGGACATTTTGCATTATCTTTTATTTATATAAATAAAAGATTGTGGTGTGAATTTTATGCCAAAATCTATCAAGTTCTTTTGTGGTTGGTATGTTTTGGTTGTGCCTAGTTTGTAAGCTACTGCTGTATCTTTTCCTTTAAAGTATTTATCGAATTCTTCTTTGGTTATGCCTGATTCTGTCTTTGTTTTTTCCCATAGTGTAGTTATATTATCTTCTAAAATATCTATTACTTCAACGCTTCCTATGATTTTTTTGACAGGAGCAGTTGCGTAGAGAATAATTTTATCTACTGTGTCTTTACATTTATTTTTGCGATATTCGTATTTTTTTGTTCCTAATAAAATATTGTTTGCATACTTTGGATTAATTGGTAACAATATTTGTGTCATTATATCCCCTCTTTTTTATAAAAAAATGAATATTTCTACTTGTACATTATACTATAGCATAGTTTTGGATTAGTTACATTAGCTATCTCAGTTTGTATTGCAGTTGTCTAAGCGTTCGCGGTATGTCAATATGACGAGAAGTGAACGCTAGGCAACAAAAAAAGAAAGAAGCTTGCGCCTCTTTCTTGAAAATCAAGCTACTTTAACAGTATTTATCATTTAGCAGCAACAAGTTAGCATCTTCTTTGTATAGATATTTACTAGGATTTAACATGATTTCGTTATATTCGCTTTCACCTTGAAAATCTTTTATCACTTGTTGTTCTTCGGGGGTCATATCTTTATATTGTTTTTTACCATAGTTTGGCGGTAACCAGTTCTTTTTTTGAGCTGCATAGATGTTTAAGCGCTTAACTAGTTCTATTGTTTCCTCTCTCCATTTGAGGTGCATTGTGCCTTTTTTTTTGACATACTCCCCATAGCTAAAGCAAGGGGATTCTAGGATACAAACGATAATTGTCTGCTAAGCAGAACTTACACTATCTCTCCTAATAGAGTTGATGTCCCAACTCTAAGAATATTTATAGCAGCATTTTTATCACGATCATGTGTTGTACCACAAGCTTCACACGTCCAAGACCTAATTTTTAATGGTAGATTATCTACAATAAGTCCACAACTAGAACAAGTTTTACTTGAAGGATAAAATCTAGGTATTTCTATCACTGTAGAGCCCAGCTTGCTACTTTGATATTTGAGGATATTTATAAAATGACTATGCCCTAAGTCTGATATTTTTCTACCCCACAATTTTTGCATAGCTTTGATGTTTAAGTCCTCAATACAAATAGTCGCATATTGTTCACATATCTTTCTAGCTAACTTAAAATGATAATCTTTGCGACTATTTGCAACTTTCTTGTGTAGCCTAGCAAGGACTAGCCTAGCTCGTTTATTATTGTTAGAACCTCTCGTTTTGCGTGATAAATTACGATTTGCTTTTCTAATTAGATTTGTATTTTGCTTAAAGAATAACGGAGCTAGTATATCATTATTGTCTGATGAAGTTAGGAAGGTTTTTAAACCAAAGTCATAGCCGACGCTTTTACCTGTTCTAGCTAAAACTTGATTCTCTTTTTTATCGCAAACTATATAGATATACATATCACCTAACGAATCACGTTTAACAGTTACGGTTTTTATAATGCCTTCAATTTCACGTGATTTGTGAAATTTATAAACTTTAGTAGCAATAGTTATTTTATTGTCATTAGAGATTTGATAACCAGCTTGTTTTGGATAAACTCTAAAAAAGCAGACAAACAAAAGAGAATAATATATAAAATAAAGTAGACAATAAAAAAGGAGAAT
>CAZKFG010000113.1:0-2058 GCA_964551985.1 uncultured Acidaminococcales bacterium | reverse complement strand
AACGAATGATTTTTTCATAATTTTCCCCCTTTAGGATGTTTTTTGTTTGTTTTTTTAAGGGGCGAGCAGTTTTAAAGTGTCCAAGTTACCTTTAAATGCCTCGCCTCGTATTTTAAACGCAATTATAAAGCAATCCTAAATTTCCCTCCCTTCTTGGCTTGATAATTTTTAGTTTTAAAATACATCTACATTATAATATGTTATATATTTAAAATCCAGTTTTTTTTGAAAGTTTTTTGGTTAAATGTTAGCTATTTATTATGTTTTTTGTATAAAAAAAGAAAAACACCCACTTTTGCGGGTGTTTTAAACTGTTAAGTTTTTCTAAAAGTAAAAGCGAACATAGCTAAATAATAGGTTGCCTTTGTATCTTTCGTTGTCAAAGGTGCGATTGGTTTTGAAACTATAGTAGTCAAAATTTATGTCGATGTTTTCAACTAGTGTATATGTGCCACCTAGCATATAACCTTTAAAGCCAAAGCCAAGATCGGCAAAATTCCAGTATTCAAGTGTTGTGGAGATTGAGCCTAGTTCAGGAACATTGTAGTACCCAGCACGAAGTTGGTAGGAACTAGGTTTATTTCTATCTGCTCTGCCAAAACTCATACCTGCTGCCCAGCCGTTTTTAGGTCCTAATTGCATTCCAAATACATGCAAATCATCGATGTTTACTGGTTGACCGCCTTTGATATATTGCGCCCAAGCAAACCAGTTTTTGTCAAATTTGTAATCTAATCCTATCTCGAAAATAGATGTGTTTATTTTAGCTAGGTTTCTTGGTGATAAGCCATCACCGCTCTTACCTTTTAAGTCATAATATGTTGCGCCAATATGCCATTTGGAGTCAAAATTGTAGTTTAATTGTGCGCCATATGTTTGCACATTATCTTGTGCTTCATATAAAAAAAGATTTATAGTCATTGGACGAAGAGCAAAAGCATCTAAGCTTAATTTTTTGTTAGTGTAGTTTAGCACTAGTCCGTCAGAGGCATCGTCTAGTACTGTACTATATAGTGATAGGTAGTTAAAGCGACCTGCTGTAACGCCAATAGCCCCGATTTTACCTTCGACCCATGCACGGCGAAATGCTGTTTCTGTTTCTTGGTTGTTGGTTTTTAAATATTGTATATTTTCTATCATTGTAGTATATTTCCAATTGTCGTTGACATTTCCTGTCAGCCATAGACGAGTACGAAGTGAAGCCAGATTTTCACCTGTCATATGGTTAGGAATATTTTCGCCAGTTGGTCGTGATACATCGCTGTATGCGTGGTTAGCAAATCTAACTTCGCCAGTGATTTTTACGTTGTCGGTTTTCTTTTCTAAGTTTGCAACTTTTATACCTAACTTGTTAAGCTCTGTGGAAAATTCAGAAACTAATTTTTCAATTTGTGCTTTTGTGGCGTTGTCCGCCTTGTCAGAATTTACCATCGCTTTGGCAACTATTTGTGCCATCTCATAGCGGGTCATATTAGATGAACCGATGTAACGACCGTCGCCATAACCGTCGATGATACCAGCACGAGCCAGTTTAGTAAGCGAATCATACGCCCAGTGGTTAGCAGCAACATCTGTAAATGGGTTGGCAAAAGTTGTTGTTGTGATTTTTAGTACAAAAACCAGCGCGAGTGTTAGTATGAATGATTTTTTCATAATTTCCCCCTTATGATGTTTTTAAATTTTTAAAAGCAGTTATATTGTTTTTGCTGTTTCGCCTCATTTTCACTCTACTTAAGTTGCTAAAAAAACAAGCATAAATCCTTCCTTATTATTTTTAGCTTTTTAGCAATTATTAGTTTAGAATTAAAACCATACTTTTTATGATGATAACATGTTACGTTTTCAAATGCTAGCCT
Source organism: uncultured Acidaminococcales bacterium (assembly GCA_964551985.1). GTDB lineage: Bacteria > Bacillota > Negativicutes > Acidaminococcales > JAISLQ01 > CAZKFG01. Next base: position 202 of record CAZKFG010000113.1, on the reverse strand, counting down.
TTTTAAAAAATTTTTTATCAGTATAATTTTTCCAAAGACAAAAAGAAAAACACCCGCTTTTGCGGGTGTTTTAAACTGTTAAGTTGTTCTAAAAGTAAAAGCGAACATAGCTCCAGAGTAATTTGCCTTTATCCTTTGCACCATCTGTTGATACGCTAGTTTTAAAGTCATAATAGTCAACGTTTAGGTCGATGTTTTTAGC
>CAZKFG010000112.1:0-2067 GCA_964551985.1 uncultured Acidaminococcales bacterium | reverse complement strand
CATAGGCATGACAGACCAAGACGTAATAGACTTTAGCGAAGGACTGGGAGAAGACATAGGCACAGCTTTAGGGCTTGGTAAAAAACTAGGCAAAGAAATCGCCCAGATGGCGACGAGGTGGAATGAACTCGGTGGCGACGATGACGGCTCATACTTTGATGCTGACGGTAGAAAAAGAGATAAATATGGCAATGACATTACACACACGCTAGTAACAGAAAAACATATAAAAGATGCCCAAGCAGATTTAGAACGCCAAGCAGAACAAAGACAAAAAGAAGCTGAAGCACGCGCAGCGGCAGAGAGAGCTGAAAAAGAAAAACAAGCACAAATAGCCGAAGAACAAAGACAAAAACAACTAGCCGAGCAGCAGGCACAAGAGCTAAGAAAACAACAAGCACAAGCAGAAATAGATAGGCAAATACGCCTAGAAGCACAAATGCAAGACGAGCAAGCAAGATTGGCAGCACAGCAACAACAAAATCTAGCAAGCCAACAGCAACAAAATGCTAATCTAGCCTCCGGATTTGCTACTCAGCGTGGTCCTAGCGGACCTTCTGGACCAACTAGTCCTTTTGGTCCTACTATAGTTGCGCCTAACAACAACAACGGCTATAACACAACTATAAATGGTGTCAAATACAGCTCAACAGATTGGCTAAAGAATTTGAATAATGGTCAAAATGCAACTAAAAATAAAGAATTTGAATAATGGTCAAAATGCAACTAAAAATAATGATAATTCTTTTATCGGTTACTTAGAGAAAAAAGGCGCTATGAACATAGGCAAAGATGTTGTGTTTAGTTCCATTGAAGGTGCTGTTGGAAAACAATTTGTTGATAAACTTTCATATACATATAAATTAGGTAACATGTCCGCAAAAAACTTTGGTCCGGCAAGCAATCTTATAGTAAAAGTAGGAACAACACCTACAAGCACATTAGTATTAAAAAACGTATACAAAGTTGGCGGACCAATGACTGTATTGGGAGTTGGATATGATGTTTATGCCAATTATGATACTTTTGGTTATGATAAAGATAAATTCATGCAAGCAAATCTTGCAGATGGTTTAAAGCACGGATCTGCAGTAATAGCAGGAGGTGTTGCAAGCACTTTGGGAGCACCAGTGATGCTTGCTGCAGTTGTTGGTGTCGGCGTTTACTACTGGGTTGATGCTAATTTCACAACACCATATAAAGAAAATTTACAAAAGTGAGGATAAAAAATGAAATTCTTAATAGAAGCAACTCCTTGGTGGTTATGGAGCCTTATAGTGGGCTATGCTATATATGCAATGTTCAATTGGCTAATAATAACGGAAAAAAATACTCATTGGTTATGGAGATTAATTTTAGGCACTTTATGTATTATGTTTTTACTTTCTTTTGTAATGCATAGAATGATTTTAGAGACAGGATATTTAAAAGAATATGTTTCAATAATAGAAAAACTAGCAATACCTATTGCAATAACATTTTTAGTTGTCTGTGGATTTTATCCAAGATCAGCCCCTATCTCTGAGGAACGCAAAAGAATTAGTCGCGTAATGATTATTTTCGGCGGATCTATGATAATTGTTTGTGGGACTTTATTGGCGATTATGCACTACTATGACTGGATAATATCTTTTTTCAAATAACTTAATATTGTAAAACCTAAAGGCAGAATAACTCTGCCTTTAGGTTTACTACTTTTTAAAAAATAGCACTTAAGAAAACAACAACTAGCCGAACAACAAGACCAACAAAGAAAACTAGCCCAAGAACAAAACGAAAGAGAAAGACAAGAACAGCTGGGTTTGCAACAAGCAGAAGAGTTAAGAAAACAACAACTAGCCCAGGCACAAAGAGATAGACAAATACTGCTAGAAGCACAAAGACTAGACGAACAAGCAAGATGGGCGGCAGAGCAACAACAAAATCAAACACAACAAAATGCTAATCTAGCAACTGGTTTTGCTACTCAGCGTGGTCCTAGCGGACCTGCTGGACCAACTAGTCCTTTTGGACCTACTATAGCTGTTCCTTTTGCAAATGGTCAAAACAATAAGTTTGGTTTTGATA
>CAZKFG010000111.1:0-2100 GCA_964551985.1 uncultured Acidaminococcales bacterium | reverse complement strand
CCTCTTAAACTATGGATACATCATCACTCACCTTTTTGAGCAACGAACTATTTGTTGGCTTATATTCATTGAGCGAAAATCCGCAAACAATATTTTTGTGGCTTATAGCGCTAACAATAATATACTTATCAAGTAAACAACAAAACCAACTGATATTTTTTCTACCACTAGGTATTGGCATAATAATCGCTAATATTCCATTTTCTTCTGCTATAAGCCCTAATAACTGGCTCATACAACTACAAAATTTAGGCTTAAAAACACAATTTTTGCCACTTATTTTTTTATTTTGTGCAGGTTTAAAATGCGATTTTACTGCACTTTTGCAAAATCCTAAAATAATTTTTTTTACAACCTTCAGCCGTCTGAGCATTTTTATAGGAACAATAATTGCTACAACATTTGGTTTTTCTTTTACACAAGCAAGCGCTATCAATATAATTGCCACTGGCGATCTTCCAACAATCATTTTTTTTATAAATACTATAAATAGCGATTTGTTAGGCTCAGTAGTTTTACTATACTTTTTCTATATATATTTTGCTCAAACAATCCAAAAAACTATAATTAACTTTTTTACAACTAAAAAAGAGTTACAAATTGATTATACTATAGTAAAAAAAACAACAATATTTAATCAAACAACTAAATTTCTATTTCCGATACTTCTAATAATTATTCTAGGTACATTAATGCCTTTTGCGCTCTCTTTGATTGGTATATTTATGCTTGGAACAATAATAAAAGAGGCAAATGTGGTCCCTGATAATCTAGAGAAGAATTTTCTTAGCATAACAATAATACTTTTAAGTCTGACAATCGGCTCTTTAATAAAATTTGATGATTTTTTTAAAGATAGCACTTTAATGATTATTTATTCAGTAATAATATTACTCATTTTGCATACGCTTATAAATATAACAGCCTTAAAAATTTATAATAAAATTTGCAAAAATAAACTTCCTATAGCTTTAGCAGCATATACTATGCCTACAATAGGTTTTAATCAGCAAAAACAAAACAATCAGCCACTCCACTCTGCTCTACAACTTAGTAATCTTTTGATTGCAGGATTGATGATGGCACTAATTCCTGCAATTCAAAAACTGATGGGGGTATAAAAATGATAGCCGATACTAACGCCACCATTTTCATGCTCATAATTGCTATTCCTTCCATACTAATAGTAACATCTATAATCTACTTTTTAATAACATTACTAATAAATGCATTTGTCAATAAATATTAATTTTTTAAAATGTTATTTTTTTAAAAAACCCTTGAAAATAGTTGTTTTTCCCTTTGTAAACAATAAAAAATTGTTGTATAATAAATATATGAGCAAAATATTATTATTGCTTTGTTTGTATCGAAAAATACAAAAATTTTTAGGAGGTGTTTTTACGTGGGTCCATTAAAAAATTTAGTCGTACTAGATTTAACAAGAGTATTAGCCGGTCCATATTGCACAATGATGCTTGCTGATTTTGGTGCAAATATTTACAAAATTGAGCCACCAAAAGTAGGCGATGACTCTCGAGCATTTGGTCCATTTGTCGGCAAAGAAAGTGCCTATTTCATGAGTTTAAACCGCAACAAACGTTCTATGATTTTAGACTTTAAAAAACCTTCACACATTGAACTCTTCAAAGAAATGGTCAAAAAAGCTGATATTGTTGTTGAAAATTATAAGCCAGGTACTATGGAAAAATTTGGTCTTGGTTATGATGTACTAAAAGACATCAATCCAAAAATTATTTACGCTGCAACATCAGGGTTTGGTCACTCTGGTCCATATATGTTAAAACCAGCATACGATATTATTGTTCAAGCAATGGGCGGTATTATGAGTATTACTGGTAGTGAAGGCGGCGAACCAACAAGAGTTGGTGCTTCTATAGGTGATGTTATAGCGGGAATATTTACAGCTTATGCTGTTATGCTAGGTCTATATCATCGTGAAAAAACAGGTGAAGGTCAAAAAATTGACGTGTCAATGTTAGATTGTCAATTGGCAATTCTCGAGAATGCTATTGCTCGTTATGTAACATCAGGCGTCTGCCCAGGTCCAATAGTCAATAGACATCCATCTATAACACC
>CAZKFG010000110.1:0-2129 GCA_964551985.1 uncultured Acidaminococcales bacterium | reverse complement strand
GCTTTAGGAAATTTGATGCACGCGCAGCTTTTTCAATTGAAGCAGATGAACAAGGAGTGAGACTGCAATATTACAGAGGACTTTTTTTCAATGAAAAACTTACAAATATTAAGTTAAGATGGCAAGACATTGAAAAAATTGAAAATATGCGTAGCTGGTCTATGCAAGGAGCATTTATTGCTCCTACATTTAACACTTTATACATTGATACTAAAAACAAAGAGCATTATAAGATAGAAATTAATTTTTGCTCCACCCTAATGAAAAAAATAGACAAAGAATTAAACGAAATGTTAAAGCAATACGGCAATCCAAAGGAAGAAGAAAAATAATGAAAGTTTATCAGCCAAGCAATTTTGAAGTAGCTAGAAAAATGCATTACGGTATAATTACAGACTTTGGTACATTTGTATGGCTCCCAACATATATTTTTTGTTATTTTTTTAATATTAAAATAATAAATTCTGAATACACAGAAACTATTCTTTGGTTTTGGATGGTAGCTCTTTTAATTATGTTATTTATTGCTTTTAAGAAATTTGATATACGTAGAGCATTTGTAATTGAAGCGGATGAACGAGGCGTACGTTTGCAATACTATAGTGGTCACTTTTTCTTCACTGAAAAGCTTAACGATGTAAAACTGGAATGGCAAAATGTTGAAAAAATAGAAAATTGGCATCGCTGGACAGCGTCAGCCATTCCACCGATACGCAACACTTTGTTCATTCATACGAAAGACAGGGAGCGCTACACAATAGATATTGACCTTTGTTCCACTCTAATGAAAAAAATAGATAAAGAGCTAAACGAAATGCTAAAACAATACGGCGGACAAAAGGAAGAACAATAAAAATTACTATTTAACATTTTTTGAGGGTACTTATGTACCCTCTTTTTTTATTGCAAGAATATAATATGGTATTTAATAGTTACTGTGTCTTACTTCACTTCCGAAGTTGAAAAAAGCTGATAAAATCGTTTATAAAAAATATTGTTAAAATAAAGCTTTTCATAGGTAGTATCTATAATATATGCAAATAACAAGTGAAAGTGGCTACCCTAACACAAAAGCAATTTTACCACCACGCAAAAGAGAGGGCATCAAAACATTTTATTTCACAACAAACACATCCTCAATGGGCACAAACCAATACAAGACAAACCCTAAAGCCTGCCTATACTTTTGTGACAAACGCTTTTTTAGAGGTGTTATGCTTATCTCTGCAGTAAAAGTACTTGAAGATAGGCTGCATAAAGAGATGATTTGGAAAGAAACTGATACTATCTACTATCCTAAAGGCTCAGTAGACCCGGATTATTGCGTTTTACAATTTACCGCTGTCCAAGGCAGATTTTATAGCAAGTTTAATTCTGAAAATTTTGATATAGAATAATCTTTTCATTCCCAATTTAAAATAACCCTATAAATAGGGTTATTTTTTTGTATGCAAAATTGCTCTAAAAACATATTGCACGCAAAAACTTTATCGTGTTAAAATCATACTAATAACCATACAAGAAAATTTGTAATAATCCAAATAATATTTTAAGAAAGAGGGTACTTATGAAAAAACGCAACCTAATTAAAACACTTCTCGCACTAACTCTCAGTCTCAACCTCGGTCTAACCCCCTGCGCCTTTGCGGCAAATTCTGGTGGTACAAATGAATTTAATGCTAGTTGGGGCAACTTCTACGTTGGCAGCTACAAAACTGACAGTAGCACCGCAACAGGCGGCAACGTGTACATTGATAGTACTGTCGGTGCAAACACGGCAGGTAACTATCGCGATGTAATTGGTGGTTATAGCCAAGACGGCAACGCTACAAACAACAAAGTAACCCTAGCTGCTGGCAGCTATGACGTGTATGGCAGTGTCTACGGCGGCTTGAGCGGTATCAGCGATACAACGTACAACAGCGTTATCATCAGCGGTGGCAGTGTAAATGGCAACGTCTATGGCGGCTGGAGCAGTGGTTATGCAGCAAACAACAGCGTTTATATCAGCGGTGGCAATGTAAATGGCAATGTCTACGGCGGCGGGAGCAGTGGTGGTTATGCAGCAAACAACAGTGTGAGCATTTATGGCAGTCCTACCTTCAGCACTACAAACACTACCCTTTATG
>CAZKFG010000109.1:0-2173 GCA_964551985.1 uncultured Acidaminococcales bacterium | reverse complement strand
ATAGCCTTTAATTTGAATCATTGGCGACGTAAACACTGCTTGGCACAAAAGATTTTACTGAGGGAGTGCAAGCTTTTAAAGAAAAACGACCACCTGTATTTACAGGTGAATAGAGTGTTATTTGTGTATTTAAAAGAGTTGTAATTTTTGCAACTCTTTTACTTTTAAATTTTACTAATCATTGTACATTTTCACAATGCTGTTAATGTTTTTGTATTAATTTATGATAGTAAAAGAGGTTTTATTGTGCAATATTTATGTTTTGGTTTAATTTTCATTGGAGCTTTAATAATGTCTATTAGTATATATTCTTATTATAAGACACTTCTTTATATGCAAAAACAAACTTATGATAAAAATATATTTAACCAATGGATTTATGGAGCATCATTGATGATGATGATATTTTTTCTGATTGGTTACATTGGAGTATCCATTGTTTTTGTAACAGGGACATATGAACCATATTTTACTTTAATATCTTTTATATTCTTTTTTGGCGCAATATTTGTTTTTTGTATGGTTAAAGTACAAAAAATGATGTCTGAAACAATAACAAATAAAACTACCGAAACAATACAATCAATGGTTAGAACAATGGAAGCAAAGGATGTTTACACTAAAGGTCATTCAGAGCACGTGCATAATTTATGCGTGCTAATGTATCAACATTTACCGCACGCTGTGAAAGATAATATAAATCTTGTTAGATTAAAAGATGCTGCTATGTTACATGACATAGGCAAGATAGGCGTTCCAGATAAAATTTTAAATAAACCGGGAAAGCTTACAGTAGAAGAATTTGAAATAATAACTTCACACCCTAAAAATGGTAAAGAAATACTAGAGAGTACATGTTATCGCGATATATGCGATTGGGTATTATATCATCATGAGAGAATTGATGGTACTGGTTATTATAAGTTACCTGGTATTGCGATACCTATAGAGGCAAAAATTATCTCTGTAGCTGATATTTTTTCCGCACTATATACTGATAGAGTGTATAGAAAAAAATTCACATATGAAGAAGCAATAGATATAATTAAAAAAGAATCAGGAAGTTCTTTAGATCCGGTGCTTGTAAATATTTTTTGCTCTATAGGTAAAAGACAGATAGACAAAGCATCAATATTATGATGTGAAATTTATTTTAAAATGCTTGTAATTACAACACTGCTTATTGTTTTTAAAAGAGTTTTGATTTTTTACAACTCTTTTATTTTTCTTTTTACTAACAAACAAAAATTTAGTATAATTAAATAGTTAAATAAAAAATGGAGGTTTTCAATGTTAGGCTTTGATGCAGATATGATATATAGAATACCCGCTTTACTTATAGCCCTTACGGTACATGAATATGCTCACGCAGTGGTTGCTGATTCTATGGGTGATCCTACGCCAAGGTACACAGGTAGGCTTACAATGAATCCTTTAGCCCATTTGGATATTGTTGGGACAATGCTTATGTTATTTGCTGGATTTGGTTGGGCAAAGCCAGTAGAAATAAATCCAAGCTATTTTCGCGATGGTAAAAAAGGTGTGCGGGCAGTTTCGTTTGCCGGTCCTGCTTCCAATTTGTTTTTAGCTTTTTTAGCTATAGTTTTTACAGGACTATTAAACAATTTTAATATTATAAGCGGCGGAGTTTACAAGTTTTTATTTTGGGTACAAATGTATAACGTTTGGTTTGCTTTTTTTAATCTTATTCCGCTACCGCCACTTGATGGTTCAAAGATTTTGATAAGCTACTTACCTGGTCGTTATGCCTATAAATTAATGGAAATAGGTGCGTATAGCAATATTATTTTGATAGTACTTGTATTTACAGGCATCGCAGGTATGGTGATAAGACCTTTTGCAAGTTTTTATCTAACAAGTATTCATATTTTTGTTAATAGCATATTAGGTTTTATATTTAGATTGTTTTAAAAGGAGTGCCAAAATGTCTAAAGGAATAATTTTTAGTGGAATGCAACCATCAGGTCGACTTCATTTGGGAAACTATATGGGAGCATTAAAAAATTGGGTCGATTTACAAAATGACTATGAGTGTTATTTTTCTGTTGTTGATTTACACGCATTAACATCTTCTTATGCCGATACAAGCATTATTAAAGAAAACACTTTTCAAATGACTTTGGATTGTCTAAGCGCTGGACTTGATCCAGAA
>CAZKFG010000108.1:0-2275 GCA_964551985.1 uncultured Acidaminococcales bacterium | reverse complement strand
ACCCCTATTTTGGCAGATTGCAAGCCAAGATAGGGGTATTTAACTTTTAAAAACTTTATATGAAAGTAGGTAAACAAATGACAAATCTAACAACCAAGTTAGTTAAAATAATGCAAGAGTGTGCGTATGTACAGAAGAATGGAACTAACGAGTTTCACAAATATTCTTATGCAACTTCTGCTGATGTGTTAGATAAAATAAACTCTGCTCTAACAAAACACAATGTCTGTTCGGTTGCTTGCAGTGAGCTTGTAAGTTTGATTGATGTTACAACTGCTAAAGGCAATTTAGAACATTTAGCGACAGTTAAAGTCGCAATAACTTTAATCGATGCAGATAGTGGTGAACAATTGACAATTACAGGTATCGGCTCAGGACAAGACAGCGGTGATAAAGCGGTTATGAAAGCTCAAACTGCTGCGATTAAGTATGCTTATTTATTATCTATGGCTATCTCTACAGGTGATGACCCGGAAGCGGATAGTAGAACTGATGAGACGACTAATTTATTACAAGAAGTAAAGGTTAAAACTACCGCAAAACCTGCTAAAAATAATCCTCAGTCTCTTACTTGCCAAACTTGTAATACACCTATAAGTGATAAAGTATTTGATTATTCTGTAGAGAAATTCGGGCATTCTCTTTGTATGACCTGCCAAAGAAAGGCGGTAGCTGCTTGATACTTGAGATTATTTATATGGTTTTGAAGATGATTTTTGAGAAAACGAGGGAGTAAAGGAAGGTTTATCGCCTCATCTTTGTTGTATTACAATTACAGATTGCTCTTTGTTTTACAATGCAAGTTAAATAACATGCTCTGCACATGATTAGTCATGCTATATTCAGACGCAGAGCGTGTTTTTATGTACTACAATAATTATGTAAGTTTATATCGGAGGCATAAATATGATAGCAGATAAGGTAAAGAGAATTGGCTTAAATATTTTGTATTACCGTCGTATGATGCACTGGACACAAGAAGAGTTGGCACTTAGGGCAGGTATAAGTAAAAGCTATCTGTCTCAGATAGAAAGGGGGGCTTTCGAAAAAGATGAGGGGTGTGCTTCTTTAGCTATTCTTTACAAAATTGCTGATGTACTGCATGTTTCTGTAGAGCAACTTATTAATTATAAATAACATTAGAGAGGGTAGATTTATATTATGGGATATAGAGATGATTATTTTGATGATAACAAATCTAATTGTGGCTGGTATACTTGCCAGCGGTGTGGGAAAAAGCTTCGCAAGGATGATGCCGATATAGACCATATAATACCTCAAAAATATGGTGGCGGTGATGGCTTGCATAATTTACAGTGTCTTTGTGTATATTGTAATAGGTCAAAGGGTGCAAGCGTAAAAAATACTATTCCAGATTATGTAGGCAATAACATTAATAGAGTAAAGAAAAACTTTTTTGATAAAAAATAGCTGCTGATAAAGGAGCACCGCAATGTTTTATGCAATATTAGGAATAGTTGGTATTATAGCTTTTATCATTTTCTTATTAATGAATCCTATGCACCTTCTCTTTGGGGCTGTTTTAGCTATAATTGGCTTTTTATTCGGCGGACCGCCTGGGGTTGCTATGGGATTTTTATTTGGTGTTTATATTTATGGTAAAACAGTCAATGAAGTGATAGATGATATAAAAAAAGAACATGCTCGTGTAGAAAAAAGAAGAGATCAAATGAGAAGATAATACTTGGCTATATTAATTTGAATTAACTTTAAAACATTATAATCACTGGCAATTATAGACAATACATTTTAAATATCAACTGTCAAACATATAATTAAAAAATGTTTGGGAGTGATAATCAATGCTTTATGATGAAGAACGTACAAAAAATATTGAAATACTAACCTTGCCAGACTTGATGAGCTATTTGGCTATAGGTAAATCGACAGCGTATAATCTATTAAAATCAGGGAAGATTAGAAGTTTTCGCATAGGCAGAAACTATAAAATACCTATGAAATCAGTGCTGGAGTTTGTGGAGAGAAGTAATGGCTAAATATGAGAACTACCTTGCAAGATGCAAGGTAGTTTTTTATTGTTGCAGGATTTTTTGTTGTTATCTTTACTCTTTTACAGCAATTATAGCGTTGTAGCCAAGTGTGCGCAGGGCCATCATTCCAAGTACTAGTTGTTTATCGTCTATGCCAACTAGACAGATGAGGGTTTCTTTGTTTGCATTTTTTAGCCACTTCGCTGTTGGTAGTTGTGCTAATTGTGTTGTGTGTTCAGCGTATGGTAGTGTTTTTTTGTTGT
>CAZKFG010000107.1:0-2315 GCA_964551985.1 uncultured Acidaminococcales bacterium | reverse complement strand
TTGAAATTGATGAATCTTCTTTGGGTGAGTCTTTTTTGGTAAATTTAAACATACTGATTTTCCTTTTCATTATTAAGATACAAAAAATAACAGCAAGAGGTTGCCTTGCGGTGTTTTTGATATTTTTGAATAATAGTACATAATAGTACTACTATATACTATTTTGGGTATGAAAAAACCAACTAACTTTTGGGGTGCAGTTCAGAGTTTATATAACATCAAAGCGGCTATTTTAAATTATTTTTTTATTATTAATTTTTTCTATGTCTGTAGCTTTTTTGTACATCTTCATAAGACTTGCAACAATTTCTTCCTCCGTGTCAAATCCATTTTTACCGTACGCATCCTTAACTGATTTATCGAGTTTTTCATGAGCTTTAACAAGTTCAGGTGGCATTGTATTTGGATCATATAAATCGGCTAACGTACATTCAGGGTAAAGGTTTCTTGCATTTAATACACCTTGTGCTGCTTTTTCTATTTCTTCTTTTTGTTTTACTGCCAAATTAGGCCATATAAAATTATTGTAAACTAAAGTTACAGAGTATCTATAATCGCTTTTTAATCTCCCGGCTACCGCTCTCATCCATGCCATATGTACACTTGATTCTAAAACTCCAAAATGATACAAGTTGGCACCCTCTATATATCCTATAGCATTAGTATAAATGCAATCTTGGCTACAAAAAGTCATTGGAATATATTTTCTTTTTTCAGAAGAAACTATAGGAAATGCCAATATAGTTTTTTGGGGTATTTGAGATATATAATATCTAGTCGGATAGTCTTTCATACAGTGATTATTTTTCGTCCTTATTTTTTTGACATTTTTTACTCTATCCATCACATGCTTAAAATTCCTCAAAATATTTGGAGGACAATGCTCTAAATATAAACACCACATTTTTATTTTGTTTAAAAAAGATTTCGCATTAAAATATCTTTTAATAAAAATTTTTGATTTCGGCTCCTTTTTTATAAAGTCCAAATATTCTTTTTCCGTTTTAAAAACGTAATTATTATAATCAAATAATTGGCATCCTTTAGTCATATTTGGAGCGTCTTTACATATAGGGTGTCCTCTTCTAACTATAAAATCTACAGGTTTATCATTTAAATAAATATTAATATTTTTTACAATTTTTAATTTCTCTTTTTCTATAAAAATTTTCTTTTCTTTTTTGCTTTTATAGTCGCTAAATCCAATAATTACACAGTTAACTCCAGCCTTTTTTCCTTTAGCTTCATTTTTCCATTTAAATGTTCGATAAGCAAAATTAATTACCACATTATTTTTATTCATTAATGGTTTCCATAAAATAGATGGTTGTTCACCTTGCGAGATTGAATTCGTAGAAACAAAAGCTGATTCTATTTTTGTGTTTTTCATATAATTACTAGCTTTTTTATACCATGCTGTTACATAGTCAAGTTTTTTATAGGAGGAAAAACTACTAAAAACTTGTTTCATATCTTCTTTTTGACAATAGTTTTGCTGTTTCGTTCCTACAAACGGAGGATTACCCATTATGTAGTTTAATTTTTCTTTCGGCACTACATCATTCCAGTCTATTCTTAAGGCATTTGCATTTACTATTTTAGGACAAATAAAAAGACGTTTTTTTCTAACGTCTTTTTTTAGTATTGATTTATATATTTCATTTATCTGTTGGTGTGTCTGCTTCATATATTTTATGCACTCTTTGCATGAATCAAAATCTATATCTATACCATAAAATTGATTTGCATTTACTTTGAAATCATACGGTTGTTTTAACTCAATTAATTGTTTAATTATTTTTATTTCTATTTTTAAAATCTCAAAATATGTAACAGTTAAAAAGTTTCCTACCCCATTAGCAGGATCCAGAAATTTTAATTTAGCTAATTTATAATGAAACAGACATAATTTATTTTTATCATATTTTATAAGTTCAAATTCATTTATTAAATCGTCTAGAAACAAAGGTTTAATTACCTTCATTATCGTTTCTCGATCTGAATAATATACACCATTTTCCCTAATATGTTTTTTGTCCATTTAATTTCCTCTACTTTTAGTTTTGCTTAGGGATTTTAAGAGTCTGGTTTGGATAAATAATAGTGGAAGTAAGATTATTTATATTTTGAATTTGTTGCCACTTCGTCCCGTCACCAAGAAGTTTCTGGGCTATACTCCAAAGACTGTCTCCTTTTACTACTGTGTATGTAGAGTAATTAGCTTCACCTGTTGACTCTTCTTGCTTTTTAAAGCCATTTAGACCGTTTTTCTTGATGATTGTAGGATAGTCCTTATACGCTATATTTAAGTCTAC
>CAZKFG010000106.1:0-2512 GCA_964551985.1 uncultured Acidaminococcales bacterium | reverse complement strand
TCATTCCATAATCATGATAGCTACCTGCTTTATAGCCTCTGGCGTGTCCATAGCCGCCCATCATTCCATAATCATGATAGCTACCTGCTTTATAGCCTCTGGCGTGTCCATAATTTTGGTTTTGTAGTCTATTAATCATGTTGTCGCCTTGTTCTTTAGTTAAATTGCCTGATTGTACTGATTGTTTGATTTGTTCAATTCTCAAATTGCGCATTTTATCGCTAAGTTCTTGTCTGGCTTTTATAGCATCATCTGTTAGTGGTTGGTTAAATTTGTTGTCTTTTATATTTTTTAAATGTTCGTTCATTAATGTAATGCGGGCATCTGCTGTTGCTTGTGATATTCTGCCAGCTTGAACTTCTTTGTTTAAAAACTCTGCAATTAATTTATTTCTTTGTTCCATAAAAGATAGTTGTTCTGCCCTTTGTGCTTCATTGAGTGCCGGACCGTGTCCGAGATAAACGCCTTTATTATGTCCATAACCGTTAGCACCATCACCTCTGTGACCATAGTATCCGCCACCATAGTTTGCAAAGGATACAGCGCTAAAACACACTAATACAAGCGCTGCCAAAATACCTGCTGCTAATTTTTTCATAACTCATCACCTCATAAAATTTTTTGTAATTATACTATAAACCATAAATTTGACTAAAAAAGAGCTAATTTGTGAACTGTCTGTGAATTAGTATCTGTTATAGCAGTAACCTGAACCGCCGCCGTGTCCGTTATGTCCGCCACCGTGATATTGTTGGGTTGGGTTAGCAAAGCTTACGCTGCTAATTGCTAGTACTGATAATGCAATCATAAATGTTGCCACTAATTTTTTCATTTTCATCACCTCGCATTTTTTAATTTAATTATACTATAAACTATAACTTTGGCTAAAAAAGGGCTAGTTTGTAAACTGTCTGTGAAATATTATCTGTTATAGCAATAATTTGAGCCACCGCAACCACCATATCCGCTGCCATATCCATTACCACGTCCGTTAGCAAAGCTTACGCTACTTATTGCCAGTACAAATAGTGCGAGCATAAATGTTGCTGTTAATTTTTTCATCTCTCATCACCTCGTAATTTTTAATTTAATTATACTATAAACTATATTTTTGACCAAAAAAGGTCAGCTTTGTAAACAAATTGTGAACTTGGAGTTTAAGTGAAATCTTTTAGGAGTTAAACATATATTTTATTAATGAACTTGTTTTTAGCAAATAGTGTAAAGATTAGCTGTACAAGAGGATTTATTTGTAAAAAAGTTTTGAAAATTATCTTAAAATTAATTATAATAAAAGTAAGGATTTTTAGATTGATTTAAATTTTGCAAAGGAGGGTAGCTTAAACTGATAAACAGTGTTTTAAGCCACTAAAATTAAGGGGGATAATAGAGAAATGTTTTTTTCAAAAAATAAAAAGTTAATTTTAGCATTTTTAACAGTTGTTGTATTTAGCTTAGTTGCTATCGGTTGTGGTGGCGACAAAAAAGACGAGAAAAAAGCAGCTGATTCAAAGGCTTCTGGTAAGGTTATGATTTATACTTCGATTTATCCAGATATAGTTGATAAAGTAAAACCGGCAGTAAAAAAAGCGTTACCAGATCTTGATGTAGATTGGTTCCAAGGTGGAACTGAAAAAGTCATTGCCAAAATGGCAGGAGAGATGCAAGCTAATAAAGTAGCGGCTGATGCGTTAATGGTTGCAGATCCATCATATTATCTAACATTAAAAGATAAAAAAATGTTGCTTGATTATGTTTCACCTAACGCTAAAGATGTAGTAATTGAAAAAGATCCTAAAGGTGCTTGGACACCTGTTCGTATAAGCAATATGATTATTGCCTACAACACAACGAAATTAAAACCAGAAGACGCACCAAAAACATGGAAAGATTTGACAGACCCAAAATTCAAAGGCAAAATAGCTATGCCTAACCCACTATTATCAGGTACAGCTTATGTTGCGGTTGCGGCATTGGCTGACAAATATGGTTGGGAATTTTTTGATAAATTAAGTGCGAACGGACTGAAAGTTGAAGAAGGCAACTCTGCGATCCAAAACAAACTTTTGACAGGCGAATATTTGGCAGTTATGATTTTAGAAGAGAACATTTTGAAAATGGCTGATACTAAAAAAGAACCTGTTAAAGTAATATACCCAGAAGATGGCGTTGTTATGGTACCAAGTCCGATCGGTATCCTGAGCACAACTAAAAACCAAGCCGGCGCAAAAGCCATGGTTGATTGGTGGCTTTCTAAAGAAGGTCAAGAAGCTATAGTTTCCGGTTGGATGCATTCAGTACGCTCTGATGTAAAACCACCAAACGGCGCACCAGCACTTAGCACTTTTGCATCAAAAGCAGTAAAAGTAAATTGGGACAAACTATCTAAAGACAAAGAAAAATATAAAGAAGAATTCAGATCGCGCGTTATGGACAAAAAATAACTTCAATAACTAAAGGGGGCAACTACAATTGCCCCCTTAAATAGTGAAAAAAGTTGTACTAAACATTA
>CAZKFG010000105.1:921-2559 GCA_964551985.1 uncultured Acidaminococcales bacterium | reverse complement strand
AGTCAACTCTTTTGAATCGAAATAGGTTTATGGTTCAAAATTCTGATACGCTTATTGCTGTTTATGATGGGAGAGAAAAAGGGGGTACTCTTTTTACAATTAGGTATGCCCATGCTATTAAGAAAAAAGTTATATTGATAGATATTGAGGATAATTAAAGAATTTTAATAATGAAATTATCATGTAAGAAATTCACAAGACCTGTACTGTATAATATCAGCTACAGGCTTTTTTATTTAATATAGTAGAAAAAATAGCATTAGTATTTATATATTCATTAAAACAAATTATATCAAATATATGCAAATGTGTTTTAAATATGACAACATATCTGTTTACTTATCAATAAGAATATGGTAAATTAAAAATTAAGTATTAAAAGTTGATGATAAATTATGGCTGTAACAAGTAAATTATCTACTCTTATGGGTGAAAAAAGGTATAAATGCAATTTGTTCATGAAAAAACTGGTTCTTTACGGTCTACACTTTCCAATCTCTATCATGACCGTATGGAGCGAGTGGATTACGAAACTTTACGCAAATTATGTGAACTGTTAAATGTAATGTATGGCCAGTTGGTATTGCTTAAACAACAACGAAAGAGCTCAATACCTTTCGCAAATATATGTGCCCGAACAGTATTCTAAATGGAGAACTTTTTTAACTGATTTTGCAAAACGTATAGGATAGCCTAATGCAAGGTTTATATTGATACTTGCAAATGGAAAGTCGCTGCTTCAGTTGTAAAAGTTATTTTTACAAACTGCACAGCAGTGGAAAGTGCAAAGGTTTATGAGTTGAACAGACCGCCTGACGATGATTTTATTTACTTTTATTCCTTTTGGAAAAGTTTCAAAAAAACTTGGGGGAAAACTATTAAACGAAACAATCATTATTGACATTAAAATCAACATGCCAATTTTGTCTATACAACCGTTTTCGCAAGATGGTTACGCATACTACGTGAATATAAAGACAATAAATGTGGCAAAGCACGAGGACTTGCAAAGAATGGTGTCTTATCAGGCGAAAAATTCAACGCTTATATGAGAGTTATGTTGTTCACGATTGTTATGAGTGCCTAAATGCTTTAATTTGTCAAATTTACATAATATAATTAAAGGCACCTGCTCGGGAGGTTAGACATGATAGAAAATGTTAGTGATAAGCTGGAAAATATTATTTTACAAGTCATGATACAAAGTAAAAAGTATATAAATGCCAGTTATTATGCAAGGCATTGTTTTTTTCCTATGTGGAGAAACTTTAATTTGAGAGATTACAACAGTCCTCCATATTTGCTAAGAAGTTTTTGCAATGAAATAGAAACATACATGGTTGATGCACAAATCACAACTAATGACCTCATAAGCTATTTTGCTAAGGTCAGCCATGAACACACGGACTATTTTTGGGTTTCACAATGTATTCTCAAGCATGGATTAGGCATTAAAGACTATATATTGCTATACAGTATTGCTTCTGGCGAAATTGAACTTGATGAAACAGCTACAATTTCTAATGAAATTCTCGCTCATTCTTTGGCTGCTTTTATAATTGACTGTTATCCACATGAATGCTCTAATTTTGAACAACTTGTTTTACAAGAGCAATTTCAATATCCAATTACAGACTA
>CAZKFG010000105.1:0-911 GCA_964551985.1 uncultured Acidaminococcales bacterium | reverse complement strand
ACTATAAGCTATCAAAGCTAAAAGATGTAGAATTCAAACAAGACGGCTTTATATTTGATAGCAAATATCATCTGTATAACGAATTTATTGATAGACGTCCTTTTGAAAATGGAAAGTCTATTTCTGCGATATTTTCTCTTTTGACACAAAAAGTGGATTTTACTAATGCCGATTTCTTTATGAGGTTAGATGCACGGCTGTCTATTCCAGTTTCGGAGTTTGATGGTAGAAGAAGAGTTTTAGCTGCTAAATATTATGGACCTACATTCAGTTTTTCTGAAACTGACTTGAGCAGTATTAAAACTTTTATTGTTCACGGAAATCCTGAAAGCGCCAATAAATTACTAATGGTTATAAAAAAAGATTTTGACAGCGATTTAAATATGGAGTTTTGGCATATAGAATTAGAAACGCTACCATTTTATCAAAATTCCCAGAATATAAATCGAGCTACAACAACATTTATTCACGGAAAATATTATCCGCATGACAAAACTTTTCGCCATATTGACTTTATTAAAAATCAATATGCTATTGATGATTACTGTAAAAAATACATTGGCAGTACAACTGGTGACATCCCTATCGATTTTTATACAACAAAGGAGTGTCATTTCAAAATTTGGTGTATTGAAAACACGAATTTAAGCGAAAATCTTTGGTATCAAATTTCGTACATTTGCCTCCCAACCGAGTATCGTGATTTGCTTTATGAAATGCTACAAACGGAGTAGTAACCTTAACTACTTACCTGTATTATAGAGCTGCTAATGGCAACTCTTTTTTTGTCAAAATGAGATGTTATTATCGCTATCACACGCTTGATTGCCATACCAGTTACGAAAATGAAGAAAAATAGCGAAAAATGTCTGACGAAAGTCAGGCTTTTTTTGTGTCAAAAGCTTTATTTT
>CAZKFG010000104.1:0-2649 GCA_964551985.1 uncultured Acidaminococcales bacterium | reverse complement strand
TTCACAGGAGAATAGGAGATGAAGAAAATGGGAGTAGGAATAAAAACAATAGGCTCATACGTGCCGTACTACCGAATAGAGAGAAAACTCATCGGCTCAGCTTGGGGCAGAGGGTCAATGAAAGGTGAAAAAGCTGTCGCTTCAACTGACGAAGACAGCCTAACAATGGCAGTAGAAGCAGCAATAAATTGTTTTGACAACTGCAAAAGAGAACAAATAGCAGCACTGTATTTTGCCACAACCACCCCACCCTATGCGGAAAAATCAGCCGCCAGTATAATCGCTACAGTATGTGACTTAAAAGCAGATAGCTTTACAACAGATATATCAGGTACAACAAGAGCAGGTAGTGCCGCTTTGAAAATGGCTCTGGACGCATCTTGTGGTACAGGCAAAGATATTTTAGTCACAGCCTCTGATACAAGATCAGGCTATCCAAAATCAGATCAAGAACAACTGTTTGGCGATGCAGCAGCAGCTGTTGTTGTAGGCACTCAAGATGTTATCGCAGAACTTGTCGATAGCTACTCTGTCACAACAGAAATAATAGATATATGGCGCAATACAGACGAGACTTATGTCAACTACGGCGAAGGTCGCTTTATTATGGACAAAGGCTACATCCCGGCTATGCGTCAAGCAGTAATGGGTGTTATGAAAAAAGCAGCTCTTGAAGCTAAAGATTTTACCAAAATAGTCCTTACAACACCCGGCATGAAAGACGGCGAAGGGATTGCTAAAAAAGCAGGTTTCACACCTGAACAAATGCAAAACAACTTTATGCTGGAAGTGGGAAACTGTGGCGCAGCTCAACCACTACTTATGCTTGCGGATGCTATAGAAAATTCTAAAGAAGGCGATTTAATACTTCTTTGCGCTTACGGTAACGGAGCAGATGCTTTTATCTTTAAAGTGACAAAAGAAATCGCAACCCTTAAAAAACTGAACACAGTAGCTAATAAAATAGCTACAAAACGCGCTCTAGACTCTTATACAAAGTTTTTATCTTTCAGAGGAAATCTACCAGCAAATCCAGGTGAACCTTTCCGTACCTTCCCATCGAATGCCGCTTACATGAGAGATACAGGAGCAATTTTAAAACTAACAGGCAGCAAATGCAAAAAATGTTCTACAGGTATATATCCAGTAAATCGTATTTGTCCAAAATGTAATAGTAAAGATGAATATGAAGTAATAAGACTATCAGATAGAAAAGCTAAAGTCTTTACCTACTCTATTGATGCTCTTGCCGGTTCTAGTGAAGACCCATTAGTTGTACAGACTGTAGCTGATGACTCCGAAGGCTTTAGATATTATTTAATAATGACAGACTTTGACAAAAAGAATATCTCTGTCGGTATGGAAGTAGAATTTACATTTAGGAAAATGTATGTCGGCGGAAACTATATAAACTACTACTGGAAATGCCGCCCAGTACAAAGGGGGATACAATCATGAGCATAAAAGATCAAGTTGCCATAATCGGTATGGGCTGTTCTAAATTTGGTGAACGTTGGGATGCTAGTGTATCTGACCTCGCTATAGAATCAGTTTATGAAGCCTATCAAGACGCTGGTATAGAACAAAAAGACATACAAGCTGTTTTTCTCGGTCAAATGTACGCCCCTGTCGGCGGTATGGGCGGTCAACAAGTTGCAGATGCTTTAAAATTCAATAACATACCAGTAATCAGAAACGAAAACTGGTGTTGTGCCGGACACGTAGCTTTAATATCTGCGTGCATGGCTGTTGCCTCAGGCGCTTATGACACAGTTATGGCACTTGGCGTTGAAAAACTAAAAGATACTGGATACCCAGGACTAGGCGCCGGTCGCGGAATGAACCCTGTTATGGAAGCAAGAAGAACAGCGCCAGGCTCTTTTGCCCTTATTGGGACACGTTACTTTGAACAATATGGCTTGACTTTAGAACAAGGCAAAGAAACTATCGCCAAAATAGCCGTTAAAAACCATGCTAACGGAATGCTTTCACCAAAAGCACACTTTCACAGAGCAATAACGGTTGAAGATGTTATGAAAGCGCCAATGATAGCCTCACCGCTTGGCTTGCTAGATTGCTGCGGCAATAGCGACGGTTCTGCTTGTGCAATTATAACAAGAGCAGATCTTGCCAAAAAATTCAGAGACGACCCTATATACATAAAAGGTTTTGGTATGTCGATGGACAGCGTCATTCCACACAGAATGCCAGGTTTTGAATGGACAAGTTTTAATGCACTTAAAACTTCGTCACAAAAAGCTTATGAAATGGCAGGCATAAAAAACCCTCGCCAAGAGCTTGATATAGCAGAAGTTCACGACTGTTTTACAATAACAGAACTTGCTATATATGAAGACTTTGGTTTTAGTCCGAGAGGTAAAGCAAAAGAAGATATTGATGCAGGATTCTTCGAAAGAACAGGTGGACTGCCCGTCAATGTCGACGGTGGACTAAAATGCTTTGGTCACCCTGTTGGTGCTAGCGGAATTAGAATGACCTACGAGATATATAAACAACTGCAATACAAGGTAGATAACCCAGACAGGCAAATCAAAAACGTACACAGAGGATTATCTCATACTTTTGGTGGTCCTCCTCAGCTTAGTTGTGTGCTTATTGCTGGCAATGATAAAGGGTAAGAAATTAAAT
>CAZKFG010000103.1:0-2733 GCA_964551985.1 uncultured Acidaminococcales bacterium | reverse complement strand
TAGAGATTTTATATATGATTTTGAAGGTTATTTTTGAGAAAAAAAGGGAGTAAAAAAGCAAGCGGATTTTATCTCGCCTGCTTCTACATTTATAAAGTTTTCTCCAACTGACTTTCTAAAAGAGCGTTTGTTGCTATGACATCATAGTTCTTATTTATAGCGTGTATTATCAGTCCATCTCTTACATCTCGGACATAAAGTTCTCTAAAAGAGGCATATTTGAGTAGGTATTGGGTTTGCTCTAGGCTAAGAGATAATGTAAGGGCAATAATTATCAGTTTATCTCTAGATGGATTGCGTTTACCTGATAATAGTTGATAAACATACGTCCTCTCTATGCCTGATTGTTTGGCAAGGTAAGCTTTATCTAAACATTTTTGTTTTAAAAGCTTTTGTAGGTGGATATGTACTTTAGGAATAAGCAAATCATCGCTGTTTTGCTGCATAAACACTTCTACGCTATCGCTATTTTTAAGTTCTTCAAAAAGTTCAGTTGTATTCTTTTTCATAAAAAATCCTTCTTGAATAAATTATTTATTGTAGGTATTATATTGTAAACAGAATAAAAAAACAAGGAGGTTATATGAGCATTCAAACCAAAGATTATATAGATAGCAACTATAGCACAATATCTATATTAAGTAAAACCTCAAAAGTAACAATAGAGCTTGTAAACAATCTACAAGATAATCATGTTTATGTTAAAAAGACACTACTTGGCTCTGTTGATCATTACAAAAATTTAAAACAACTATCGCATCCTGTTTTGGCAAAGATATATTTTATCGCTGAAGATGAGCCTTATGTTTATCTCATAGAAGAATATATACACGGGGATTCTTTATCTGTTTTACTTGAGAAAAAAGGACATTTTAACGAACGTCAAGTGCTAGACCTTATGCAACAGCTATGTTCTGGTCTTGAATATCTGCACGAACACAAGATAATCCATAGAGATATTAAACCGTCGAACATTCTTTTGACAGATGATGGCAAAGTAAAACTAATAGACTTTGACGTCTCAAGGCAAATAGATGAACAAAAGCAAATAGATGAACAAAAGCAAATAGATACTAGATATTTAGGTACCAAAGGCTATGCACCACCTGAACAATATGGTTTCGCTCAAACTGACGAACGCAGTGATATTTACGCACTTGGCATAACTGCCAAAGAGCTACTTGGCGATAAATATACTGGTTATCTTTTGCAAATATTAAATAAATGTACGGAGATTGACCCTAAGAATAGAGTCCAGTCTATAAAAGAATTGGCGAAATTAATTGAAGTAAAGCAAAAGCCTAATATTAATAAACTTTTGTTAGCTATAATACTTATAATATCTATTGCGGGTTTAGGCTTATGGCTAAGCACGCCTCAACAACAAAATCAAGCAGTACAGGTTAAACCTTCAGTACAAGGTCAAATTGCTCAAGATAAGATAAAAATAACAGTGAATGATTGGAATAATTTCAAAAAACTATCTGAGCCAAACAAAGTTAGGCTTAATACACAAGGTATGTGGATATATCTAAAGTTTGAAAACATGTCTGATACAGAGCTTATAAACCCTACAATGGAAATAAAACTTTATGATATGGTAGTGAAATCAGACAATAAAGATATGGATGCAGGCTGGGCAAGACACACAACGCAAATGAGTAGTGTAGATGCTAAAACTGGTTTATATCAAAATGCTAAAGTAAAGATTTATTATAAACTACCATCCAAAGATTGGGGTGCATTGCAGTTTAATCCAGATTATTACCTGATAACAGGACCAAATCCACGTGCAAAAATTACTTTTAGTGCAGATAACTATCCTGCAACTACAACAGAATATAAGGCTATAGTCGTAGACTAAACGACAAATCCCAGAGAAAAATTTCTCTGGGATTACTTTTTCACATTGTGTGCAGCTTGCAAACCACAAACATTAAAAGTTTAGCTATAGTTAAATAAAACAGCCCTTAAATAACAAAAAAATATTTACAAGGAGGTTCGCATCTAAAAACTTATTATTAAAAACAATTTAGGAGATGATCTAATTATGAAAAAATTTATCGTTTTCAGTATCTTGGGATTATGTTTATTGGCAGTATCACCAGCAGTCATGCACGCAAACATAGTTAAAGCTGATGCAGCACACAACCATAACTATATTGAACAAGCAGAACAGCGTTCAAGTAAATTTGTATGGGTATGCAGTGCTTGTGGCGACAGAAGAATTTACACTAGTAGCAGTACATATCCAGCACAAGCAGGCTGTGGTGGAGATTATAGAAAAAACCATATTTGGCAAAGAACGTAAAGGATAAACAATTAAATACAAAACAAAAAAGGCAGCCATATAAAATGGTTGCCTTTTCACATTGTGTGCAGCTTGCACACCACAAATATTAAAAGTTTAGCTATAGTTAAACAAAAGAAACTGTGAGGTAAAAACATGACAAGGTCAGAAAAAGACAAATCAATGCTTGGTAATCGCATATCCTTTTATCGTCAACAAACAGGGCTTTCACAACTCCAACTAGCCCAAAAAGCAAACATTAGCAAAAGCTATATCAGCAGAATAGAAACAAGCGTTGGTAGTACGCTACCCTCTTTGCAAACACTCTTTTTAATAGCCGATGTGCTAAACCTTCCTGTCGCTAAATTTTTTCTGCCTGTCCAAGAAAAGTAAAACTATTTTCTGTCAATATGCAAACACAAAACCTTTAGCATATCCATTAT
>CAZKFG010000102.1:0-2887 GCA_964551985.1 uncultured Acidaminococcales bacterium | reverse complement strand
GTGGTGCGTAGTCTTTTTCGTTTGGTTGTTCACCTTTTAGTTTTGCAAGCCAATATTTACCTCTGCTGATAAAATCTCCATTAAATTTTAACAAGCCTATTATGATAAAGGGAATTGAAAAGCGTATTAAAAAGTCTGAAGCATATACAAATATTATTGAGCTTGCAAAAAACTTAGATATACTATTAGGAATACCACTATAGTTAATAAAATGGACGTAATCGGCTCTAATTGTATCATTGTAAGCAATTGCTATTAAAAACAACAAATTAGTTGCAAACAAAAAAAACCATTGTTTCCAGTAGCCAATGCCTATTCTAGACTTTTTATTCCAATACAAACATTTTAAAATTATAAAAACTGAGGGTATTCCATAAAAAACACTAGCAAGGACAATCAAAAACCATATTTCACCGAAGATAATAGACCCCCAAAAAGCAGAGGTCAGAAATATCAAGCTACCAAAAAATATTACTAAAAACCAAAATCTGTTCACAACAAAACCTCCCGCAAATAAACTATTTTTTATTAAATTCTATTTTCTCCCAATTATTAGGATTTTTCGAAAGATTTTCTGCTATTTGGCTAGGTAGTCCTTGCCCAAGTCCTAAATACTTTTGGTTATCTTTATATCCCGCACGGTTTAAGCCGTCATTGACAAAACTAGAACAGTTTGCTCCATACATTCCTAGAAGCGAATAGTTGTTGGACAATTCATATGCTTGTAAGCTGTTTTTGTAATCCTCTTTGTTTATGCCTTCTTTGCCTACCGCTGTTGCTTTACCATAGATAGAATTGCCGCTACTTACCTGTTTAATATGGTCGAGTATTGCTTGTTTTTGCGCAGAAGAAGCATTTTTCATTGTAAATAACGCCATATTAAACTTAGGATTGTTAAAATAATCGGCATCCCTTTCGATGATATTGAAAAATCCTGGCACATTGCCTGTAGCTGTAGCCATACCTTCCCATCCATATATACCTCGAGGGTTAGAAGAAAAACCAGCTTCAAATATTCTACCATTTTTTAGCTGTATTAAAAAGGCTGAATGCCCTACTGTATATTCTGCTTTTTTAGTATCAACATAATGCAAAACCCCAACACGGTCTATATTTTCACTGTTCACTTCAAAAGGCTTAATTTCAGCTGACTTTATAGGCTCAAATTGTACGCCAAAATTACTTGCATTTGTTGCCGCTAGACCGGATAAGTTATCATAGCCTGCTGTTAAGCCTTTAGCCTTCATATCAGCAGCTATTTTATCTGCATATTGTGAGTCGTAAAGCTTTTGTTTAGGTGTTTCAGCGTTACTATTAGCAGTTGTCAGAAAAGGTCCTTTAGGTCCAGCTGGAGCCGTAGGTCCAGAAGGTCCACGAGGAGTGGCAAAACCAGTTGCTTGATTGTTTTGTTGTTGTGCTGCCACCCATCTTGCTTGCTCGTCTTGCCTTTGTGCTTCTAGTTGTATTTGTCTATTTCTTTCTTCCTGAGCTTGTTGTTCGGCTAGACGTTGCTTTCTTTCCTCTTCTGCTCGTTTGGCTGCTAGCTGCTCTTGTTTTTCTCTTTCAGCTTGTTCTTGAGCTAAAAGTCTTTGTTCTGCTTGGCGTTCTAAATCTGCTTTTGCTTGGTCTATTTTTTCTTTGGTTATTGAGTCTCCTGTAACATCTTGACCTGTATTTTTGTCTATTATTTGGCTATCTACACCTATAGTTGTTGTTGTATTATCATCATCGTCGTATAGCATTTCAATAGTACCGTCAGCTTTATATCTAACTTTAGTACCATCACTGAATGTTTCTATCCGTCTGATTCCACTTAGTCGCCATCTCGGCAATTTCACCGCCTAGGTTAGATCCTAGTCCTAGCGTATTGCCTAGATGTTCACCTAGTTGTTTAGAGAAGTTAATTACATCTCTATCCGTAAAGCCGATTGTTTTTTTGTTTTTGTAGATTTGGGCTACTATTTCTTTGTTTATTTCTCCTAGCACTTCGCCTTGAATGTATTGTTTACCGCACATCTTGGCTATCATTCCGCCTATTGTGCCGTGCATTGCTATTGCTCTTGGGTCGCTACTGGAAATGTTGTTTCTTGCGATTATGTCACCAACATATTTGTAGGCTTTTCTGCCGAAACGTCTAGCATGGTTTATGTTATCATCTTGCCAAGTGCCGTTTTCTGCTTGTTTTGGTGTATACTTATCAATGAATTTTCTTGCACCACACCAGTATTCTCTTTCTTTCAACGCTTGCTCAAAATTACCACGATTGATGTATTCAGCAAAGTTCAAAAATGAGTTTTTGCCTTGCTTGCAAGATGATAGTACATAATCTTGCATACTAAGGCTTGTATTGTGTGGACGATTATAAAGTTTGTTATCTATATAATTCTCCATGCATCTATAAATTTCCTGCTGCTCTGTTGAAGGCGAATAACTTTGGAAAAAACGTCCTTTTTCTGGGTTATCATAGCCATATTTGAACCAATAGTTCATATTTTCGATAGAAGCGCCTTTGTGATCACTGATTTCTTTTACTATCCACCAAAAGGGCATATATGGGTACCTATCGTAACACTCCATAGCCTTTAAAATCTCGTTTTTACTTAGTTTTCTTACATTACATTTTGACACTTTCAAATCACTCCTTAATTAATTAATATTTTTTTACTTTAGTTTACTAACCCTTAATATCTACTTAAAAACCCTCAAAACAAACCACTCCAATCAATTACACACTCGCTTAAGACGAAATGAATAACAATAGGGTAAAAAAATTTCCAAAACTACTCTTTCTACACGCAACGCACAAAATGCTTGCAAAAAAAACCGCAACCAGCCTAGCTAATCACGAATGTGCAATTTGAAATTATCTTTATCAATATTATAATAC
>CAZKFG010000101.1:0-2940 GCA_964551985.1 uncultured Acidaminococcales bacterium | reverse complement strand
GCCTAGCTAATCACGAATGTGCAATTTGAAATTATCTTTATCAATATTATAATACAATATGTGTAAATAGTCAAGAGGAAAAAGTTTGTAGTTGTGCCTTTATACGACTACAAGCTTCTTTTAAATTCAAACCAGCCTTTTACTGGATTAGAGTAACCACAATGCTATGATTCAAAGTTTCAAAATATTTTTTCCACTTAGTCTTATATATAGAGATGATTACAATGCACCACTAGAAATTTCTTTTAAAATCTTTTTAATATGAATTTTAACCCTTTCTTTTATTTCGTTTGAATCATTTATTGTCTCATATCATATATAAATCCACTTAAATCAAATGGTGGTTTATTTTCACGAGCATCATGTTGATAATAAAACAGCATTCTATCTGCACCTAAATTACTTAAAAAAACCAGCTTCAAGCTTAATATGGGGGCATATACCAGTTAAATGTGCAATGAAAATATCCAATGCATTAAGGTTTTCATAAACTATTTTTCTAATATGTAATTTTCAGAGTTTTGTAATGTGAAATAATTATGATTTATGTTTATACAAAAATAGCCAACCTTTTTCAGTTATTTTTGTTCCTTGTCGAGTGGTTCCAGATTTTATCAAATTTTCTTTTTTCATTTCTTCAAGTATACTTTTTAGATAATGTTCGCCAATATCTATAGTTTTTTCTTTTAATGAGAGGCGTATACTATTGCGACCAGCAGCATTTTTATCTTTGTTTTGTAAAATGGTTAAAATGTGTTTATATAATTCGTGTTTGCTTATAATATCGTTTTTTGGCGTTGATTCTTTATCTGGCGCTGCTTTATAGATGTTATCGTTTTCTATGTCTTGAATTATATATTTAGGTATGTTTTTTATGCTGATAGTTTCAACATTTTCACAAGAATAAAACATGTAATCGGCAACATTGAAAAGCTCTCTTACGTTACCAGGCCAGCTGTAAAGCTGTAATATGCTTTGAACGGATTTTTCTAGTTGTATTTTAAAGTTGTAGCGCAATGATAAATAGTTATTAAGTATATCATTTATATTTTCTTTAAAAAACCTCAAAGGAATAGTATTTAAAGACAATACATTTAATCGGAAATAAAGATCTCGACGAAACTTCCCTTCTAAAACATATTTATTTAAATCAACGTTTGTTGCAGCTATAATTCGTATATCTATTGGCAAAATTCTTGGACTTCCTATTCTTACAACTTCCCGCTCTTGTAGTACTCTAAGAAGCCTTGTTTGCAAAAAAAGAGGCATATCACCAATTTCATCTATAAATAGCGTACCTCCATTAGCTATTTCAAAAAAACCAGGCTTACCTTCTTTTAATGCTCCAGTAAAAGCGCCACCTTCGTAACCAAACAATTCAGATTCTACAAGATTCTCTGGAATAGCTGCAAAATTTACGGCAACAAAAGGTGCTTCAAATCTTTTGGAAGCATTGTGAATTGCTTGAGCTAATATTTCTTTTCCTGTACCACTTTCTCCTGAAATGAAAATCGTCATATCATTTTTGGCAAAAAGTAATGCTTGTCTTTTCAAATCAATTACATCTTTATTGTTACCCCAAAAATCATCAAAAGTATATTTGGCAATATGCCCATACTTTTTATAATTAAAGCCATTTGTTGGCTGCATTTTTTTTACTTTATTGGCAGGTTTAAAAGTAAAAATATATGATTTGTTTTTACCTCGCTCCATTGATGTAAGGCTATAAAGATATTCTTTGTTATTTAAAATTACTTTTGCATTTACACCCTCGTCCATTTTTAGCATAAGGTCTTTACCTAGGCTTATTGGATATATGATTTCCTGAATAGTTTTACCTATAATATGTTCTTTTGTTTTACCAATAATTCCTTCCATCTCTTTGTTTAAAAACAGTATTGTTTTATCTTGGCTAGCAAGCATTATGGCATCGGGAATTTTATCTATTATAAGCTCTCGTTCTTTGTTAAAAAGTTCTACTTTCTCAATATTATCTACAAGTTTAGCGTTACTTAATGCAAGAGGAAGTTTGTATTGTCTGCTCATTTTATCTAAATAGTGACCACCAAGATCCAAAGCCCGTAAAAGTCGATTAAAAGCATCTATGCTAAAAGTTCTAAATCCTATATCAATTTTTGTCGTTATCTCTGGTGGTACAGAGTGAATTAGTCCAGTTGTTATAGCAGTATCAACATCTGGCGGACAAGGTTCGCCTGGTATGGCTGGAATGTATTCTAAATGTGTTATACCAAGTTCAACTAGGTTATTCACAGTGTCAACAGCAGCTATTTGTGGCATGTTTATAACAAGCACGCGTTTGTTTGGTGGTAGCATAATGACTTTTTCCAAATTAAAACCTGTTAAAACTTTCTCCCCAGCAATTATAGTGCTGTTCGGAAAAAGTATTCTAGCATCATTGTAATAGGCATCTGTTGTTGTAATAACGACTGGTATAGTAGTATCAAGTTTATCTTTTACTAGATAAGGAATAACTTCTACTATATCTTCGAAAATATTTTTTAATAAATTACATAAATATTTTAATGTTACAGGCTCTCTGCCTAAAAGAGCTAAGCGTTTTGTTCCCATATTAGTTATTTTCCAATCTATTAGTATATAGTATTTTTTAAAAACAAAATTACATAATATCTATAATTAATATATCACGAATGAATTCGATAGTCAAAGCAAATTAGTATTACAGCATACTAAATACTAATTTGCTTTAATAATTTAAATTATCATTTGAAACACAAAAAAGCTTATTCCATTATGAAAACAAAGCTTCTTGCAGTTGGAATATAAATTTTAAAGTTTTGGCATGGTTATTGCTTTTATATTATCAAGTAAGCAAAAATGTCGACAGTTTGCAAACATAAAACCCATTCACAGGAGAATAGGAGATGAAGAAAATGGGAGTAGGAATAAAAACAATAGGCT
>CAZKFG010000100.1:0-2985 GCA_964551985.1 uncultured Acidaminococcales bacterium | reverse complement strand
GGGAGTTGCCGGTTTGAAAACCCACTACGTAAGTAGTGGGTTTTTCTTGTTTTTACTCTCTTTTTTTGATAATATATTATATATAGAAAAATTGTATTATTGTATTAAATATAAAATATTTTACAAGAGAGATGATTGCTTATGGCTATTAAAAAAATGTTGTTAGATGAATTACTAGTTGGTATGATTCTAGCTCAACCAATTATGATTAATGCCTCTTTGGTTCAAGATAAGGGTGAAGCTTTAAAAAAAGAAACTATTGAACGCTTAAAAGATAGTTGCAGAGTCCAAGTGGAATTTCAAGAAGACTTAGTCAATGATAAAAGCACTCCACCAATAGCTCAAGATGATGTAAACTTAACAGGATTTTCTTTGAATGGGCGGAATATACAAGATTATAGTTATGACGAGAAAAAACTTGTTGTAGAGAAATATTTGTCTGCTGTGTTAAATATTAAAAATGTTTTTCAAATGGCTGTTACTTCAGAGCAGATAGAATTGGCGAGTCTTTTGGAATTAGTAGAAGATATTAAATTTTATTTGCTTGATAACTATGCAATTATTAATGCAGTAAAAAATTTACGTGGTAGTGATGACTATACTTTTCAGCATTCTGTTAATGTTGCTATTTTATCTGGAATAATAGGAACATGGCTAAAAATTAGTGATAGTGATA
Organism: uncultured Acidaminococcales bacterium; assembly: GCA_964551985.1. Taxonomy (GTDB): domain Bacteria; phylum Bacillota; class Negativicutes; order Acidaminococcales; family JAISLQ01; genus CAZKFG01. The sequence continues at coordinate 2,309 of CAZKFG010000100.1, read as the reverse complement.
TAAATACATTGATTTTGGCGGGATTGATGCATGATATAGGTAGAATGAAAATTCCTTTAAATATTCTAAAAAAGCCACAAGATTTGACTAAAGAAGAATTTGATATAATGCGACAACATCCGGTTTATAGTTATCAAATTTTGATGGATATTCTAGAATTACCAAAGCAAGTTCCTTTAGTCGCGCTCCAGCATCATGAAAGAAACGATGGTAGTGGTTATCCGTATAATTTGACTGGTGAAAAGATTGATAATTTTTCGAAGATTGTTGCAGTTGCAGATACTTATGACTCTTTAACTACAGATCATTTATATAAGCAAAGAAGTATTCCTTTGAAAATTATGAAAATTTTTGATGATGAGATGTTTAGCAAAATGGATGCCAGATGTTGTTTGACAATATTATCACAAATCCGTGATTCACTCTTAAATAAACATGTGGTTTTGAAAGATGGTAGTGAAGCAGTTATTGTTTTTATTGGTAAACCTGGTGTTGATGAATTGATTGTTCGCATGAAAAATGGCAAGTTTTTAAATATTGGTAAAACTAATTATCAAAGGGAAATTGTTAAATATATTGGTTGATAAGTTAAAACCACGAGCTAGCTCGTGGTTTTTTATTTTAAGCCTCTTTGATACAAGTTATAAAAATGATGTGTAGGTCCGCAACCTTTACCTATACTCAAAGAATGTTTTATAGCTATTGTAATATATTCTTTTGCATTTTTTATAGCGTCATGAATGCTTTGTCCTAAGGCAAGGTTTGAGGCTATTGCTGATGAATAGGTGCAACCTGTACCGTGGGTATTTTTAGTATTTATGCGAGGAGAATTATACTCATAGTAATTTGTACCATCAAAAAGTAAATCACAGGCATCTCCAGAGAGGTGTCCGCCTTTGATTAAGACGTTTTTGCAGCCCATTTGATATATTTGCTTTGCCGCAGTTTTCATATCGCTTAAAGTGCATATATCGCGATTTGTAATTATTTGTGCTTCTGGGATGTTTGGTGTAAGTACATCTGCAAGTGGAATTATACTTTTGATTAGTTCATTGACAGATTGTTCTTGCATTAAAGGGTCACCATTTTTAGCATACATTACTGGGTCAATTACAATGTGCAAAGGTTTATACTGTTTGATTTTTTGACACACAGCTTGCATGCACTCTGGTGATGATAACATACCTATTTTTACTGCATGTACTGGAATATCTTCAAATATGGCATCTATTTGTTGTTTTATAACAGTGGGTGTTATATCTTGTATAGAAATTACTCTGCTGGTATTTTCTGCCACAACAGAAACTATAACACTCATGCCAAATAGTCCATGTGCTGAAAATGTTTTAAGATCTGCCTGTATACCAGCACCACCGCTACAGTCAGAACCGGCTATTGTAAGTATTGGTTTCATAATAATCTCCTTTATATAAAAAAATAAAATGCTGTTAGTGTAAGCATTTTGGTTTTTTATGCTTCCCTACGTAAGTTTTAACTAACAGGTTCAAAGGGTCAGGTTGTTACCTTCTCAACTAATAAAGTTCCCCTAGCAATGATATTTTATTGTTTAATCAATTATAAGTAGTTTTTTAAGTTTAGTCAACTTTTAAGTTTAATATAAATTTATTCGATATTTATAGCACAAGGATGTGATGTTAATGTTAGAAAATATTAAAGATGCAACAAAAAAAGAATATATTGCTGTTGACGATAAAAGTATTAATTCAGATGATGAATATAAAAGTTTGCTAAATGGTTTAAAGGATATGCAAGAAGAAATGGAAAATCCAGCGGTTATTTATCAAAAACAAGATAATAAAAAAATGGAAGATTTTTATTTAGAGGCTAAAAAAGATATACTAAAGGCTTTATTACAACGAGCGCAGATTTTATCGCCTCATCAATATACTAAAGGAAGTTGGGGTAATTTTATTGCTTGTATGAAACAAGCAATGCAAATGTCAAAGTGTGGCAATGCACAAGTAGGCACACTCAATCGGGCAGTTGCTTTAATGTATAGGGCGCTTACTGGTCTTAGATATAACAATTTAGGAAAAAAAGAGTTTAAGAATTTAAAAAAATCTTTACCAAATGATAATATTTTACAAAAAAAATCTGTTGAGCAAGAGAAAAATGATATAACAAAACCAACTGCAGTATTAGATATAGCAAAGCAAAGTAGTACTGGTGTTTTATTAGTTGAAAATTTAGATGTTCAAATATGAAAAATCCCTACTGAAAAAGTAGGGATTTTTTTGTTATACTTTAAAATTCTCCACAATCGTTTCAAGTTGCTTAGCCATTTCGTT
>CAZKFG010000099.1:157-2995 GCA_964551985.1 uncultured Acidaminococcales bacterium | reverse complement strand
ATTATGATTTTTAATTTTAACAATTCAAACCTTCAAATTAATTCCCCCTTTACTAGTTTAATTCAATACGTATAACTGCCTCCTTTCTTGAAAATGGAAATAGAAAAGCCCACAATCAGCAATGCTGACTGTGGGCAAATATTTAATTTCCATACTTTCTCTATTTATACTATAACACATTTCGTGGTGACAAGCAAGGACATTTTGAAAAAATAATATAAATTTTGGGGCGAAAAAAAATAAGCCCCGTAAAGGGGCTGTGTATGCTGAACTAGATTGGGCAGGTTTAACTATATTGTTAAAATTTCGTTATAATATATAACGTTTTTGCAAAAATATCATATAAACATCTTTACAAATACAGTTTTTAGTGATACAATGTAACACATAGGAGGTTTAATAAAATGTTTACATATATTAAATTGAAAAACTATAAATCTTTAGTTGATTTTCACGCTGATTTTACTGACAAAAAAGATACACCAAAAAAACTAATACTTATTTATGGTGAGAACGGCTCTGGCAAATCCAATTTAGCTACAAGCTTTTACACTCTTGAAGAAATGTTGCGTACCAGGAGTGTGAAAGAAATTTTGCAAAAAATTCGTGACAAAAAAGCTGATAATAATAAAAATAATATTGATTTTCAAGAAGCTATGCACAGAGTATTTTTTCTTAAAAATATAGAAGATATAATAGAAGATAGCAAAACTAACAACTCCACAGAAAATATGCTATTGGAATTTGGCTTCAAAATTAAAGGAAAAAGTGGCGTTTATCGGGTAGAAACAGATGACAAACAAATAGTGTCAGAGTATTTAGAGTTTGCCTTAAATAAAAATAAAACAGTATTATTTGAAATTACAGAAAAAAAAGCTGATTTAAACGAAAAATTATTCAAAAACGCTGAGTACAAAAAAGAAATTAAAACCATAATTGAGCAATATTGGGGTAAACACTCATTACTTTCATTAATTTTATATGAATTAGAGGACAAAAATCAATCATATGTAAAAAGCTGTTTTGACAAGGCAATTTTTGAAGTGCTTGATTTTTTACACGGCATATCAATAAAGGTTGACTTTGAACACGGAAGTTTAGGTAAAGTAAGCGATGCAAAAGTACCTTTTCAGGAAGCTACTTTTGGTAGTGTTATATCCTCTAAAGCTAAAGAAATTGAAAAAATGGAAAATGTTTTAAACCTATTTTTCACACATCTTTACCCAGATATAAAACAAGTATATTATAAAAAAACAATAGACAATGATAAAATCAATTATACACTTTATTTTAAAAAACAAATTTACGGTAAACTAGTTGATGTTAGTTTTGATCAAGAATCTTCAGGCACAAGAAATTTAATAAATTTAGTACCATTTATTTTAAATGCTACTAATAAAAAAACTGTTGTTATTGATGAAATAGATAATGGTATTCATGATATGCTTTTTTACCGTCTCATGGAAAATATCAAAGAATATCTTTCTGGTCAACTAATAATCACCACTCACAACACTTTGTTATTAGAAGCTGATTTTGCCAACAAAAATGCCTATATTATTAACATTGACAAAAATGGTAATAAAAAACTTATTCTTTTAAGTGATTTTGAACGGTTACACCCTAATCTTAACGTTAGAAAAAGATATTTGCAAGGATTTTATGGAGGTATTCCTGTTTCTATGGATGTTGACTTTAATGAACTTGCAGAATGTTTAAAATAGGTAGTTTATATGAATATTAGAAAATTTACCAAACCAATTAATCATCTTAAAGCTATAGTTATTTGCCATGGCAAGTCAGAAGTACAAATGTGTCAATATATTAGAGCAAATCTAAGATTGCCAATGGAAGTTGTTGGCGAAAAAAATGGTGAAAAATCAATAGAAATAACAAGTATTGGCAAATTTTTGCAAAGAAGAGAATATTGTTCCATTTTTAGCTTTCAGCAAAAATTCCCCACTGTTGAAATTGTAAAAGGAAAATTTGCACATTATTTTAAAATTTTTATCATATTGGATGAAGATAATTTTTCTCAACAAAAACTCAATGAATTTATTACAAAACAACTATTCATTAATCACTGGATGTATGAACATATTGTACCAATCTATAATATTCAAAATTTAGAAAGTGTTTTGCAAACAGCGGGGATAAAATTTACTAAAGTAGGCAAAAACATGAAAAAAGAATATATAAAAATTTTCCCTACAGATCCTAAATATATGAAAACTGATTCCATTCAAATAGAAGATTTTCAAAAATCCTTAGAAAAATGTAATAACAGCTATGAAGCAAAAACAAATATGCATGAGTTTATTAACTTTTGTTTACAGCATGCATAGAAAAAAATCGCGATACAATTCTATTCTCAGTAGAATTGTATCGCTTGACATAGATATCACTATCAGGGAAACCCTTCTTGTGAAATACTAACAATGACAATATAACATAAAGTTATATCGTTTCGCAAGAAGTTTCTCCTGATGAGAAAGGAGAAACTTGAAAATGGCAAAAACCAAATCTAGTTCTAAAGGTATCCAAACAAAAAAGATTGTACCCGTAACATCATACACTAAAAAAGACGGCACCAAAGTAACAGGACACCGTCGTTCCACTCCTAACTAACAAAAAGCCATACTCTCTAAAATAGAGGGTATGGCTACTTAAAATTATTTAAAGAGGTGATAATTATGCCACAACCAGCAACACACTATTGGGTAGCAAGAAGATTGGATAAACTCTAAAAAAGTAGACAAACAAAAGAGAATAATATATAAAATAGGGAAACCCTTCTTGTGAAATACTAACAATGACAATATAACATAAAGTTATATC
>CAZKFG010000098.1:0-3389 GCA_964551985.1 uncultured Acidaminococcales bacterium | reverse complement strand
CTAAATTTTGATGTTTTTTATTTTTTATAGTTTCTTTTGTGTTTGGTTAGTTGGTCTTCATGTAATCATCTCCTTTTTTGGCATAAGAAAAAGACGCAATGCGTCTTTAAAATTTAACCTTGCCGTTCTGGTAAGGTTTTGCTAATTTGTTTTTGTTGTTAGTTTTAAGCTTGTCTTTCTTTTTCCTCTGCTTCAAATTTTAGTCTCGCTGCGAATTTGTACCAGTTTTTCTCGGCTTCTGCTTCCTTTGTACTTCAAAGCAATACTAGACAAAAGCCAGTCTATGACTGGCTTTTGTCTACACTTTCTTTTGCTCTATATTCTTCTAGAGCTTGGTTTAGGTCGTTGTAGAATCTGTGTACAGTTGAGCCATTTACATTAAAAAAACAATAATAACCATCATTGTTTAGATAAAAATATACATAACCAAAAAAACCACTACTGCTAAATCTTACATTTTTTATATCTTTAAACTCTATAGTTACATCTGCAAACTTTGACATAAAAAACGGTCTGAAAATCAATGGATCATAGTATCGCAATCGCACTTTATTGTTGCACAATTTATGAAAAAACGGATAATATGTCCTATCAACTTTATAGTGCAATACTATAATTACTGCTACACCTAAAATAACTATGTCTAAATGCACGTATTTTTTTGGCAATAGCAGCATATAGGGAAAAATGAAAAACACAAAGCAATCTGCCAAACATTCACTAAATATATTTAAATACTTACTAAATTTTGATGCTTTATAAGTTTTCATATTTCTGTTATACCCTTTCTAAAAATCTTTGCCTTCAAGAAATTTTTCAAAATTGCCATCATATTCATCAATTATTGTATTTGATATTTTAGAATAGCCTACACCTTCCATAGCACGTAAAATAGTTGCAATTATTTCTACATTAGCTCTATTCTGCCCATGATGTTTTAACATTTCATTACTCCAAGAATTTTTAAATAAATTTGTAAAACCATATTTATTTAAGACAATTGACATTATTATGCTACCAGCCATTTTTACAGTCTTTTTAATACCAGATTCCGTAGAAACCAATACATAATAAAGACCTTCGCCTGCAAGAGGTACCGCTGTCGACACAGCTAATGTTACCTTACCAAAGCTACCTACATTGACATAAGTAGCATTAATGCCAGATAAAGCGCCTACTGTTACAGCCGGTAGTATTTGTACTAGTGTTTCAATTTGTTTATATGATTTTGCAATATCTGCCCCGCCTTTTTTTAATTGTTTATACACATTATTTGCCGCATTCCAAAATCTTTTTTTCTCATCCACAGATTTAATGGCATTCCAAGCTTTATCTATTTCTTCATAGCTAATACCATCAACTGTTTTGTATTGTTCATCTTCTGGCGTTAAGTTTAGGCGCGTGAGGTTTAGGACTGTTTGAGCGGTTAGTTGTTTTCGTTTGGTTTGTAGTTGGTTGTTAATTTCTTTGATGGCTTTTGTTTGCTCTGTGTCAAATTGTCCGCTCGCTATAAGGGCGTTTATTTTGTCGCTGTTGGTTTGGAAAAGTTCTAGTTTGTCTGCTAGTTGTTCGAATAGTTCTTGGTTTTGGTCTAGGTTGTTAGGGTTGCTTTTGATATATTGCGACGTTTGGCTAATTAAGTTTAGCGTTTCTTTGACGGTTGCTGCAAGTTCGTTGTCGTTGTTTTGCACTTGGTTGTTAACAACGTTACTTGGCTGTGCTTGGTCTTTGATGAAGGTATCGCCAACTTTTATTCCGCCATTGCCGTATAGTACGGGTTGGATTGTTTCAGAGGTGATTGTTTTTTGTTGTGCTTGCTTTTCTTTTTCCTCTGCCTCAAATTTTAGTCTTTTAGCGGATTTGTACCAGTTTTTTTCGGCTTCTGCTTCCTTTGTTGTACTTCAAAGCAATACTATACAAAAGCCAGTCATAGACTGGCTTTTGTATAGTAAAAATCTCTTATTTAAAAAATAAATTGCGCCAAATTATATAAACAAGTAAATCAAACATTAAGACTATTATATTAATAGCTGTGATTGTACCATATATATTTGTGATAAATAATTTTACATAATTATATAGTCCACTATAATAGGCTATTGACAAACTAATTATAAATAATATTAATAACCAAGTATTGGAGATGGATTTGCCAAAGTATTTTTGTGGTAGTTCATTACAAAATATCCAGTAAAATAAGTGTTTCAGCCTTAGTAAAAAGTTTTTTCTAAAAAATACCAATTGCAAAGTAAAAAATATTATCATGCTTGCTATGAAAATCATTACACCTGTGCTATGATACATAACTGCTAGTAGTTTTACTAAAACAAACAAAGTAAGAGGTGTTATAAGTAAAATTGGTAACAATACCCAGTAGGCAACTAAGTATTTTTTTATGCTCTTATTGAAAAAATAAGCAAATAACATAACTGTTGACGTTGGAACAAATAAGCCCAACGACAACAAAAACCCTATAGTTGCTAACTGTTCAAAAAAATTCAAATCCCCTAAATACATAAAACACCTCCAAAAAAGCTTCATTTTTTACAATATAGGATTTTATTTATCATCACTAGAAAAATCTGTTTCATTAATTTTAATATACTTTTCAAATATTCTTGGCAATTCCTCTGTACTGTTCCAAATTCCTATTGTTTTCAGCAAGTCACTTACATATGTTGCACAGTTTTTGGCTGTAAGGCGATAATTTGTATCTGAAATAAATGTTATTCCATCTTTGTTATTAGACACTAATTTCATTTTACCATAATAGTCACTATGCGTTGTGGTTTTTTGTATGTAGTTTGCTATTGCTTCTTTGTGACTATCATTGAAGTTATTTAGTGTGTAAACAGTTCTTGTCTTATCACCATTTTCAAAATATTCCTTGCCTCGTTTGGTGATGCTGATTTTTACTGGTAACTCACCTGAAACTGCATTTATGGAATCTTTTATCATTTCTCCACTTTTATATGGTCCTAAATCCACTTCATAGGCTGTTCCGTCAGCCATTTTTACTAAAAATGAAACGTGTCCAAATGGATAAGTAAGTGAGTTATCATAAACAGCTACCGCCAACCCCATTATTTTACTTTTATCAATAGGATATTGTGTGCGTTCTTCGTTTGTTTTGTGGTCTATCCAGTGTGTTTTATTATCAGTTGTTTTTCCTACTACATCATTTGCATATTGCACTTGTTGATAATTGTCAGTTGCCCTGCCACTTGAGCTAGAGAATATTTTTTGTTCATTACCTGTAGCTGTATTTGACATACTTTCAGCAAAATTTTGATTTAGCTTATCTGTGGATATAGTTTGCATACTATCCACTTTAGCTTGTCTTTCTTTTTCCTCTTGTTCAAATTTTAGTCTTTTGGCGGATTTGTACC
>CAZKFG010000097.1:0-3482 GCA_964551985.1 uncultured Acidaminococcales bacterium | reverse complement strand
TTTGTACCTTGCTCTTTTTTCATGATACTATCGACAATTTGGTCAATACTTTGTTTTTGTACAACCTTTCCACAAACAGGACAATGCACTTTGCCTATTCTAGCAAATAACAATCTTAAATAGTCATAAATCTCAGTTACAGTCCCAACTGTCGAACGGGGGTTACGGCTGGTTGTTTTTTGGTCTATGGAAATTGCAGGTGATAACCCTTCTATGTATTCTACATCCGGCTTGTCCATCTGCCCTAAAAATTGTCTGGCATATGCTGAAAGCGACTCTACATAGCGTCTTTGCCCTTCCGCATAAATAGTATCAAATGCCAAAGAAGACTTCCCTGAACCTGATAAACCTGTTATCACTACAAGTTTATTACGTGGTATTTGTACAGTTATATTTTTAAGATTATGTTGTTTTGCGCCTTTTACGATTATTTGTTCTTTCATTGTTTTTTCCTTTTGTTCCTCCTGAGAAATTGCCAATCTGTCCTTTTATTAAAATAAGTTGGTCACGAATTACTGCCGCGCCTTCAAAATCAAGCTCTTTGGCTGCTTGTTTCATTTCTTTTTCTAAATTTTTAGCAAGCTTTTCCAATTGCGTAAGGCTAAGACTGCTCGCTTTTTTATTATCTGCATTATCATCTGCTTGTTCACTGATTTTTGTAATCTTTATCAAATCACGAACTTTTTTAATTATGGTTGTTGGCGTTATATTATGCTCTATATTATAATTTTCTTGTTTTTGGCGGCGCCGCATTGTTTCATCAATAGCGTTTTGCATTGATTTAGTAATATTATCGGCATACATAATAACCCTACCATTTTGGTTGCGTGCTGCTCTACCTATTGTTTGAATCATAGAAGTTTGTGAACGTAAAAATCCTTCTTTGTCCGCGTCCAAAATAGCTACAAGCGATACTTCAGGTAAATCTAGCCCTTCACGCAACAGGTTAATGCCAACCAAAACATCAAACTCACCCGTTCTTAAATCGTGAATAATTTCTGCACGCTCTAATGTAACAATGTCTGAGTGCAAGTATCTGACCTTGACTCCCATCGATTGTAAATATTGTGTTAAGCCTTCTGCCATTTTTTTGGTTAGAGTTGTTACAAGTACCCGCTCTTTGCGTTCTGTAACAAGTTTTATTTCTGACAATAAATCATCCATTTGTCCACTAATAGGTCTAATTTCCACAATAGGATCAAGTAGTCCTGTTGGACGAATTACCTGCTCAATTACATCTGTTGATTTTTCTAACTCATATTGAGCCGGAGTTGCCGAAACATAAATTGTTTGCCCAATTTTTTCGGTAAATTCTGTAAAGTTAAGTGGTCTGTTGTCAAATGCTGAAGGCAAACGAAAGCCAAAGTTTATAAGCATTTCTTTACGCGATCTATCACCTGCTTGCATTGCTCTTACCTGTGGTATGGTAACGTGCGATTCGTCTATTACAAGCAAAAAATCATTAGGGAAATAATCGAGTAATGTAAATGGCGGCTCACCAGAGTTACGTTTTGTAAGATGTTTTGAGTAATTTTCAATACCTGAACAATAACCCATCTCATTCATCATCTCAATATCATAACGCACACGTTGTTCTAGGCGTTGCGCCTCTACAAGCTTATTTTGACTATTTAGTTCTTTTAGTCTCTCATCTAGTTCTTTTTCTATATCCACTATCGCTCTTTGCAAATTTTCTCTTGAAGTAACATAGTGCGAAGCTGGATATATAGCAATATGATTGCGCGATGCCAAAACATTGCCTGTAACAATATCTATCTCTTGTATTTTTTCCACCTCGTCATCAAACAAGCTTATCCTGATTGCAGTGCTGTTAGAATAAGCAGGAAAAACTTCAATAATGTCCCCACGCACCCGAAATGTGCCGCGAATAAAACTAATATCATTTCTGCTATATTGAATATCTACAAGTTTGCGCAAAATAGTTTGCCTATCAATCTTCTGATTTGGTCTTAAAGACAAGCCTAATTTGTAATAATCATCAGGCGCACCAAGTCCATAAATGCAAGATACACTTGCTACAACAATAACATCACGTCTTTCAAACAATGAGCTTGTAGCCGAATGCCTTAATTTATCTATCTCATCATTTATCGAAGCATCTTTTTCAATGTAAGTATCAGTTTGCGGTAGATAAGCCTCCGGTTGATAGTAATCATAGTAAGAGACAAAATATTCTACAGCATTATCAGGGAAAAACTCTTTAAATTCACTTGCTAGCTGTGCCGCTAAAGTCTTGTTGTGCGCTAGTACCAAAGTAGGTCTATTGACCTTTTCAATAACTGAGGCTATGGTAAAAGTTTTACCAGTCCCTGTTGCACCAAGTAAAACTTGGTCTTTTTTGTTATCTTGTAATCCTTTTGTCAACTGCGCAATCGCTTGTGGCTGATCGCCTGTCGGTTTAAAAGGAGCTTTTAAAGTAAAATCCATTTTTATTACCTCTTAAATCTTTTATAAAGCCTTTTTAATATAGAGTAGTTGCCCTCTACAGTAAGAAGAGCATCAACATTATCATCAGGCATACGAATTATCCCTAACACATTGCCCCATTTTTCTTTTTTCTGACAATTTAAAACAACAGTCTTGCCTTGTCTTAAAACTTCTATGGTAAATTTTTGCGGTAAAAAATCCGCAATAAACGAAAAGTCACTCTCGTCAAAAATTCTGTTACCGTTTAATCTGACAATAATATCTCCATCTTGCATACCCGCCCATTGAGCAGGTGAATCATAAATTGTTGACAAAACAGCAAAACCATCAATTTTCTTTGTATAAATGGGTTTCTTTTTATCTTCATTTTTTTGTTCTAGATAAATGACAAATTCATGTCCTAAAGTACAAAAAAGTGCTGCAAAAACTGTTAGCCATTTTATTGTAATACTCATATAAGCTAAAAACAATAGTATTATACTATAACAAAATAGTGCCAGTGCAGAAAATTGTCTTTTTTCATTTGGAGTGCTGCCAATTGCCACACCACTATAAGCTAAAACAGCAGCAACACCAAGAGGTAAAAGATAGTTTTGTTCGCCCGGCATAGGCTCAGCTACCGGAAATAGTGGCCACCAAGATGGCATATTTAAAAGCTCATTTTGACCTATAGGCAAACTGACAACAAAAAGTAATATAAACGGCAGCGGCCAAAAGTTAGTTAAAATAAAGCCACCAACCGCTCTTTTTTTAAAGTAAAAATACGCTGGAAAATACATATTCTTATCCATAAAAACAAGTAATGCTTCTGTTATATGCAATACCCCTATTAAAGCAAGCAAATGCGTTGGAACAATATCCGGCCAAGCAAATAACATGTTTGATAAAGCTAAAATTCCGCCTGCATAAGCAAAACACATAAAACGCATGTTGATTAAAAGCAAAAACATAGCAAGCGGCCAAAGATACTCAAAGCCCAGTTTATTTACAGATAAACCAGATAGTAAAACTATAAAGCTTGCAAAAATGCCACC
>CAZKFG010000096.1:0-3490 GCA_964551985.1 uncultured Acidaminococcales bacterium | reverse complement strand
TGTTACGATTGATTATTTGTTGTCTGAGGATATACCAATTAAAGACGACAATATGGCAAATATTTGGCAGCAACTAACAGCAAACAAGTCAGGTAGTGATAAGGCTTTTATAATTGATATGCTAAAGGTATTGTGTCAGCATATCAGCCGCTAATCTTCTTGAACCGGTTGGAAAAATCGAGCAACAGGGCAGCCTAGCACTTCGGCTATGCTAAATAAAGTTTGCAAAGAGGGAAGCTTTTCCCCTCTGCTTTTTTCTATTTTACTCATATAGCTTTTGGTAATGCCGGATTTTTGTGCAAGGCTCATTTGAGTCATACCTGCTTTTTGGCGGTAAAAAGCTATTCTTGTTCCTAGTAGTACTTTATCTTTATTTGAAGTTGCCATTTTATTACCTCTGGATGTGATTTTTATTTAACTATAATGGAACTTATTTAATTTGTGGTTTGCAAGCTGCACACATTGAAAAAAGTAATCCCAGAAGCTGGGATTACTTTTTAATCTGTTATTTTTAAATTACTTATTCCCTCTTTTTTTCAAAAATAATCTTCAAAATCATATATAAAATCTCAAGTATCAAGCGGCTACCGCCTTTCTTTGGCAGCTCATACAAAGAGATTGCCCGAATTTCTCTACTGAATAATCAAAGACTTTGTCGCTTATAGGCGTATTGCAGGCTTGGCAAGTAAGAGATTGAGGGTTGTTTTTATTAGATTTCCCAGTGGTTTTAGCCTCTACTTCTTGTAATACATTAGCTTGATCAGTCATACTGTCAGCCTCAGGGTCATCACCTGTAGATATTGCCATAGAAAGTAAATAAGCATACTTAATAGCTGCTGTTTGTGCTTTCATAACTGCTTTGTCGCCGCTGTCTTGCCCTGAGCCTATACCTGTAATTGTCAACTGTTCGCCACTATCTGCATCAATTAAGGTAATAGCTACTTTAACTGTCGCCAAATGTTCTAAATTGCCTTTAGCAGTTGTAACATCAATCAAACTTACAAGCTCACTGCAAGCAACTGAACAGACACTGTGTTTTGTCAAAGCAGCATTGATGCGCTCTAACACATCAGCAGAAGTTGCATAAGAATATTTGTGAAACTCATTAGTTCCATTTTTCTGCACGTATGCACACTCTTGCATTATTTTAACTAACTTGGTTGTTAGATTTGTCATTTGTTTTGTTTCTCCTTGTTTAAAAATTTTTGACATCATCAAAGCTTATTTAAAACTAAAATCTGCTAAAACAGGGGTATTTTGAGTAGTTGAATTTATGTAAAAACGCATTTTTATTGAGTTTTACTGAATATTTCCATTAGCCAACAAATTTTCCTTATCACTAAAAACCTCCATAGTCATCAAAGTTCCCAGTCTATAGCCGTAAATGAACTTATCTATACTAGATAAACTGCATATTTGGTCTTGCACGGCGTTTAAATCGATAAGCAGTTTTTTCTGCTCTTCGTTAAGCGAGGCTAGTAGTTCTTCTTGAATATCGCATAACTCTTTCATTTTACGCCCATAATCGCAGTCTTTGCTATAAAACCTAGGCTCAGGCGAGATGTTGCCCTTGGCAAATTCTTCTAATATGCTGTTCATAAATCCTCCTCGTATAATAATGTTGTATTTTAGATACCCAATAATGGGTAGTTTAAGGTACAATGCAAGCAGTGGATAGAGATTGGTGTAATCCTCCTTGGGCTTTACTGCCCGTAGCATAGGGTGCCGCCTCTACCTTTGCGGTGGTCTACGAATAAGCTGGATGTTGGTTATTCTTCGGATATCGAACGAGGTTGTAGTCCGCAAACGGCTGCGAGGCATTATCCACAATACTTTTTTGGGAGGAATTGTATGCTCATTTGCGGTATTGACATCGGCAAAAATAATCACGAAGCTTCTGTCATAGACCAAGAAGGAAAGCTTCTTTCAAAGTCCTTACGCTTTGCTAATTCTACTTTAGGTGCTAATTCTTTACTTTCGTACATTGAAAAGATTAATGACAAAAAGGATATTGTCATCATCGGTATGGAAGCTACAGGTCATTACTGGTTATCTCTTTACTGTTTTTTGTTTGATGCCGGGTTTCAGGTCAATGTCATTAATCCTATCCAATCTGATGCTATCCGTAATCTGTTTTTAAGAAAAACTAAAAATGATGCCAAAGATAGCTTTCTGATTGCTGAAACTATCCGCATAGGTCGGTTTTCAAAGACAGAACTGTCTAATGAAGATATTATCTCTATGCGTCAGCTTTGCAGACACAGGACTGACTTGGTAGATTATATAGCTGACCAAAAGCGTAAGATAATTGGTGTCCTTGACAGAGTTTTACCTGAATACCAGAATTTTTTTACTGATATTTTTGGTAAAAGTTCTACAGAACTACTTTCAAAAGCCGTTACTCCAGAAGAGCTGTTAGCTCTTTAGACTGATGAACTGTGTAATCTTTTAAAAAAGAGTAGTAAAGGTCGTTTTGGTATTGATAAAGCTAAACAGTTACAAGATGCCGCTAAAACTTCTTTTGGTATAACTATGGCTACAGCCGCTTTTTCTATGCAGCTTCGCCAATTACTTGAGATGATAACACTTCTTGAAAAACAAGTTGTTGAGCTTGAAGATGAAATAAAGCAGTATCTTGATAAATTTGATACCCCCATTACTTCCTGTCCTGGCATCGGCAACGTCTTAGGAGCCGTCATATTAAGCGAGATTGGAGATGTTTCAAGATTCCCAGAGCCGAAAAAGCTTGTTGCTTTTGTTGGCATTGATCCTTCTGTCAGGCAGTCAGGTGATTTTACCGGTACTAAAAATAGGATGTCTAAGCGCGGTTCGCCGCATTTGCGTAGAGCTATCTGGCTTGCTGCTAATGTCGCTGCTTTGCGTGACCCTGTACTGTCTGCTTTTTATCAAAAGAAACGTGCTGAGGGCAAGCATCACTACACAGCTCTTGGTGCTGTTGCACGCAAACTTACTTTTATTATTTACGCAGTTTTGCGTGATAACAAACCTTACGTCCCTAACTGCTAGGTAATTTCATCTAAATACTTACAGACGGCTTTTAGTCGCCTGCTTTTATTGTGCTTATTTCTCTAGGTTGTTTTTTTGCTTGACTTTTTATAGCTGGTCTATCCACACAGCTTACATTCGCTACAGCTGCGTCTTATGTAGTTTCCGTCTTTGTTTTTGTAGATACAATCAGTCTCTCCCCAACATTCGACATAAATCGCATAAGCCTCTTGAGAAAAATTCTCGACAAAACTTTCAACTTTGCCATCATTAGCGTAATAAAAGGTCTCGCCGCAATTTACCCCCATATCCTCATCCGCCCAGATGTGGTGGATTGTAAGATTTGGAAAGAGTTCAGAGAGTTTTTCAATCACTGGAATTGGCGGTGACCAAGCAGTTTGGAACTGTAAAACATTTTCCTCAACACACGCTTCCACAGCGTTCCATTTAGTACCATGGTTGTGGACACACCAGTAATACCAAT
>CAZKFG010000095.1:0-3492 GCA_964551985.1 uncultured Acidaminococcales bacterium | reverse complement strand
GCTGTTGGTAGTTTTATGGTGTGTTGTTGGTAGTTTTTGAGTTCACTGCTTAGTTTTTCAGATAAAAAATGTTCTGCGAAAGCTGTTGATGAAATAATAAGAAGAAAAGAAAATATTAATAATATTTTGCGGTACATATAAATCACTCCAGTTTTCAGTCTTTCTTTAACCAGTCACTTATGTGCCAAATAGCATTGCCCGCAAGCTGTATTATCCACATTGCAATAAATATACGCCAAGGCCAGTACCACTCTGGTCCATCAGAAAAGAAGGGGAAAGCATATTCTCTTATTTTTATCATCACACCATTGTCATATACTTTTAGATAAAACCATTGTGTTTGGTTGCGTCTGTATTCACCATAGGGCATTTTTTCCCAACCATTTTCATGCAACTTCTTTTCATAATACAGTTTTATTTCTGTTTCATTTGTGAGTGATTTATCATAATTACACCATATTGTTAAGTTATTGCAAAGATTTCTATTGTAATCATCAATTTCATTTAAAACAACACCATTTGGCAAACCCATTTGGGTATAAGTAACATAAGCTTTTTTTCTAGCTTCTTTACCGACATCACTAAACTTGTCAACATATATCGTAAAAATATAGCCGAAAATAAATGTAAATATACAAATGCTTGTAATAATACCCAGCATGTATTTTAATATGTCTTTTACTGTTTCCCATTTCATTATTAAATCGCCCTTAATAGTTAAAATAATTTTTTATGCGATAATTTTATTGTTTTTATTAAAGCTATTTGTTTTTATGACATACAATAAGATTTGTATTTTAATAAAGCACTTTCTTCTTTTTGTTTGTCAATTCTTATAAACGGCATATATTATTTATGCATTTTTAAAATTAATAAAAACACTTTCTAATAATGTAACTAATGTCTGATCTGCTGTAAACTCGAATTTCAAAAAATTGTCACAATCATCAAAGCCTATTTGTCCATTTACAATTAAATCTTTATCAACAAATTTCACTTGAATAAAAGAAGATGAGGTGCTGTCATAAATATTACAAATTCCTTTCATTTCTTGTCCTATTTGTCGCAATAGCAATATTATTTCTGAAAGGTAGTTTTTTCGCAAGCAAAATTTATGTTCACCCGAAAATTTGTAAGATTTTATTTTCAAAAGAAAGTGTACAGTTTCTTCGAAATTATATAAATAAGTTAAATCTAACTTTGCTACATTCGATAAATAAAGACTATATTCATTATCCATATTTTCATCCTCCTAGTTAAATTTAGATTTAGCAAGAAGACTTAATATTATAATTATTAAAAACGCCAACAATATTGCCTTTTCTATATTCCATACAAAACTACCTTTCATATTCATTAAGCTATATTTTAATGCTGTAAGCATTGCTTGGTCTGCTGTAAAACCAAACTTAAAGAGTTGATAGTTTGAATCACTCATTTCGCCTTTTACCAACAGTTTTTTATATTATCAATAAATCTTAACATAATAAAAGATTTGGGATAATCATCTTTTATTATGCATTCGCCTTTTAAATTTCTTATCATGCAAGTAAGAGACGATAATACTTTTCCAATACCATCCTTATCTAAACTAAAAGCGTGTTCGCCATAAAAATCTTGAGAACTAACTTTAACAGTAAAATCTATATATCCTTGCACGGTACTAATATGCTTAATATCTAATTTGGCTATATCTGACAAATAAACATTATATTCATCATCCATAGTTGTACCTCCTGATCAACTTGTATTTAATGTTCTTTACACAAAGTCTTTAGATTCAAATTTATTCATTTTTTCTAAAGCAAATTTCAATGATGCAGCAGCAGTTTCATCAGCTTCAAAAGAAAATCTTAATCGTTGATACTCTGAATCGAAACCAAATTGCCCAGTTACAATGAGGCATCTTCTTTCTACAACCCTATGACGTGTTTTCAAAAATAAAAATTTGAAATTTTCTAAAAATTTTATAATATCAAAATGTAGTTTAATAAAAGAAGAAGATTCATAATCTCTTATTAAGCATTCACCACGAGAATTTTTTGAAATATCATCAAGCAAAAGAATGGCTTTTTGAATGTCTTCTTTATCTACACAAAAACCGTGTTCGCCATAAAAGGATTCGGATTGTACTTTTACAACGAAAGTTATATGTCTTTGCACAGTATATAAGTATTTTATGTCCATTTTTGCCCTTTGTGATAAATATATATTATAGTCATTATCCATATTTATATCTCCTCAAAATTTGTCATCTATTTAAAGGGAACTTAAAATCGTCAAAAAGATTTGTTCTAGGATTATATACAAAATGAACAGTAACTCTTTCTCCAGTAGTAGGTGTTCTAACAACATTTTCCATTTTGATCCATCCTTCATTTGCAGGCCATCTAGAGTCTTTCATAATAACATTGTTTAAATGTTTTACACCTTGTAAAGGATCGTGTAAAACAATATTCATTGCTTCTTTTTCGGCAGTATTACTTGCTAAAATTCTTCCTGTGTTTCCATAATTAGCAATTATTATTTTATTGCCATTATTAAATGATAAAAATATACTTGGTTTACCATACATAATAATCATTTGTGCTTTAGCGTCTATACTTAGACCACCATTAAAATAGTAGTCATATTCTACTGCAGATAAGAAATATTGTCTATCTAACGGATGGATTAATACTTGTGTTCCATTATCACTTATATTTATAGGATTACCTTCTTTATCGGTTGCAATGCGGATGGTTATATATTGACTATTACCAGCTATGGTCTGTTCTTCTTTCCATTGAAGTTCCATATTATGACCGTTTTGAGCTATATAGTATTGCCCATTTGACCAATATAATTCTCCTGCATCTGGTTGTTCTGAATCATAAGTCATTCCGCCAATATATGTTTTCCAATTACCATCTTTATCTTTGAATAAAGTACCATCTTTTGGTTTGCTATAAGATATCTTTCCTTCAATATCAATTAATTGTCCTTTTTCACCTATAGTATATCGATTACCGTACTCATCATAAACAGTATTCCCTGGTATTTCAATATTACTATCACCCATTTGAGTTTCACTTATTTTAGCCCATTTATCTCTTACATCTTTTAGACAATTAGTATCATTATTACAAGCTTCTTCTTCTTTGAGCCTAGTTATTGACTGTTCATGCGTTAAATAGTTATTCCTCGTCGCACTGTCGGCAATCGAGCCACCTTGTCCGGGATTGCCACCGACTGTTTCTGAGACTCCTGCGCCAACTAGGGCAGAGATCCAGCGCATTTGTTCTGAGCTAAGGAGTGGAACGTCTTTGCCTTTTTCGTCTTTTTTGGTGAGTTTGGAGAGCTGTCCTATTAGTATTTCGTTTATTGCTCCAACTGTTAGTCCTTCTCCAAATTTACCGCCATTAATTTCTGCCATTATTCCGCCGACGATGTCCATTGATGGACACTCTATGAAATGCAAAGCATTTCTTTTCGAGCACAGGCAAGTGCCGC
>CAZKFG010000094.1:0-3729 GCA_964551985.1 uncultured Acidaminococcales bacterium | reverse complement strand
TATTGGACTTAATCGCCTTGTTGACAAGGCTACAGCAGAGCAGATAGCAGAACTGTTCGCTGAAGCTGTAATCGCACCAGGCTATCAACCTGAGGCGCTGGCTATTTTACAAAAGAAGAAAAATGTGCGCTTGCTAGAGCTGCCACTTCTTGAGCTGCACGATAATTTGGATATGAAAAAAGTAACTGGCGGAATGCTACTTCAAAAGCTAGACACTGATTTTGCCGACAAAGGTGATTTGAAGGTTGTGACTAAAATCCAACCGAACTTTGAGCAGCTAGAGCAGCTTATCTTTGCTATGCGGATTGTAAAACACGTTAAGTCAAACGCTATCGTGCTTTGCCGCAATTTCCAAAGCATTGGTATAGGCGCAGGTCAGATGAATAGGGTAGGGTCGGCGAAAATTGCACTAGAGCAAGCCGGCGACATGACAAAAGGCGCTGTTTTGGCATCTGATGCCTTCTTCCCATTTTCCGATACGATAGAAGAAGCTGCACGTGCAGGGGTTGTCGCGGTTATTCAGCCGGGTGGCTCAATTCGTGACCAAGAGTCTATCGATATGGCGGACAAACACGGCATAGCGATGATTTTTACAGGCATGCGTCATTTTAAACACTAAGGAGAATTTTATGCGAGTATTGGTTATTGGCAGTGGTGGGCGCGAACACGCTCTTGTTTGGAAACTATCTCAAAGCCCATTGGTTACAAAGATTTTTGCTTTACCTGGAAATGTAGGAATGCAAAATCTGGCGACTTTAGTGGATATTGACAGCGACGATTTGCAAAAAATGGCAGATTTTGCTTTGGATAATAAAATAGACCTAACTGTAGTCGGACCGGAAATCCCACTTGATGCCGGTATTGTAGATGTTTTTGAGCAAAAAGGACTGAAAATTTTTGGACCTACTCAAAGGGCGGCAAAGATAGAGAGTTCTAAGGCATTTGCCAAAGATTTGATGGCAAAATATAACATCCCGACTGCATTTTATAAAACTTTTACAAAGGCAGACGAAGCGAAAAACTACATAAAAGAAAAAGGTGTGCCAATTGTGATAAAAGCTGACGGACTTGCCGCAGGTAAGGGTGTTGTCGTTGCTATGACAGAACAAGAGGCACTAGAGGCTGTAGATTCGATGATGTGTGATAACCAATTTGGTGCATCAGGCAGTACTGTCGTAATTGAAGAATTTTTGCGCGGGGAAGAACTTTCTGTACTTGCTTTTAGTGATGGTACAACTGTTGTGCCGATGGTTGCGGCGCAAGATCATAAACGTGCTTTTGATGGTGACAATGGTCCTAACACCGGCGGTATGGGTACTTATGCACCGGCGCCTGTTGCTACAGATGCTATTTATGAAGAATGTATGCAAAAGGTTTTAAAACCTATTATCGCAGCGATGAAAAAAGAAGGTGTAGCATACAAAGGCTGCCTATATGCAGGTCTTATATCGACATATGACGGCATTAAAGTAATAGAATTTAACGCTAGATTTGGTGACCCTGAAACTCAGGTTGTGTTGCCACTGTTGAAAAATGATTTGTTTGAAGTGATGATGGCTTGTGTTGATAGCAAACTGCACGAATGCAATCTTAAGTGGTCTAAAGATGCCGCGGTATGTGTTGTTATGGCGTCAGGTGGTTATCCTGGTGATTATGCTAAAGGTAAACCTATTTATGGATTAGATGAGGTAGATAAACTCGATAATGTTATGGTCTTTCACGCTGGGACTAAAAAAAGTGGTGACAATATTGTAACAAATGGCGGTAGAGTGCTTGGAGTTACGGCGTTTGCCTCTAGCATTAAAGAAGCGATTGGACTAGCCTATAGGGCAGTAGATTTGCTTGATTTTCAAGATGCTCATTTTAGGCGTGATATTGCTTATCGGGCGATAAAAAGATTGTAGATAAAGTTTAAAAATGTTCATTATCAATAAATATTGCATTTAAATTTAAATAGAGTAGGTTTTTGTATGAACAAACATGATTTCGTTATTGGTGGTAAAGCCAAAATTAGGGCATTTGATGAACATTCAGATAAGCTTTACGAAACGGTTATAAGGGCGATTATGGATGATTGCCTTTGCTTTGATATCCCTAAAGTTGACGGAAAAATGATTGTTCCACCAATAAATAGCGTTATTTATGGCAATTTTGTCAAAGATAACAAGGTATATTTTTTCTCGACAAGACTATTTAGAATAATGAGGATAGACGATGTTCCTGTCTTGGTTGTAGAAATGCCAGTCGACTTTGAGAGAATCCAGCGGCGAGATTTTTTGCGAATGGATGTTTTTTTCCCGATAGAGAGCAAAATTGAAATTTCACAAGGCGTGTTTACTCCGCCGATTAAGACAGATTGTCTGGATATAAGCGGTGGCGGCTTGCGCTTTGTATTTGATGCAATATTAGCTGAGGGTAAATTAATCAAAGTTAAAATTTTTGATTTTCCAAGCATTGGCGATATGGAACTCGACTGTATCGTAGTGCGGTCAACCCAGTCTGTTTATTCGGGCGACAAATATTGGATTGGCGCACGTTTTATCGATTTGCCGCGTAAACTTGAAGATAAGATTACTAAATATATTTTTGAAATTCAAAAACGCATAGTTATATCAAGTTGCTAAAAGTCTATTTTAGCAGGCTTTTTTAGAAAGAAGTGTTACATTTGTTTAGATTAAATGGGGTTATAACGGCTATAACCGCCTGCATTTTATGGGGGATTTTACCTATCTATTGGAAAAAGCTCGGCAATGTACCAGCTTATGAGATTTTACTGCACAGGATTTTTTGGTCGTTTGTGTTCATGTCGGGCATTGTACTTATCGCTGGTTTGCTTTCAGCTTTCAAGGCAGATTTTAAAAAACTCATTGAAAAACCCAAACATTTTTTGCTGTTGTTTGTAGCTTCCGTTTTAGTAAGCGCCAATTGGCTAACTTATATCTGGGCGGTAAACGACAACAGGATTTTAGAAACCAGCCTTGGTTATTATATCCAGCCGCTGACGATGGTGCTGCTGGGCATTATTTTTTTAGGTGAGCGCCTGCGATTTTGGCAGATAGTGGCAATATGCCTCGCCCTTTTAGGTGTTTTAAATATGGTGTGGAATTTAGGCTATTTACCTTGGGTGTCTTTGGCTTTGACCTTGACAATGGGCTTTTACAACCTATTTAAAAAATATGTCGGTATGAACGTTTTTTCCGGCATGCTACTAGAAACATCATTTATAGCACCATTTGCACTGTTTTATATCGCAAAACTTAATTTATCAGGTACGGGCTATAGCCTTGATTTATCGCTTACAACCTTGCTGCTCATTTGTACAGGACTTATAACAGTTGTGCCACTACTCTTGTTTGCACATAGCATCAATACCTTGCCGCTTAATGTACTTGGTGTTATAAACTATCTGACCCCGACAATAACCTTTTTGATGGGCGTTTTTGTGTACAACGAGCCGTTTACACATGTGCATATGGTAACCTTCTCGCTCATTTGGCTAGCACTGTTAATTTTTACTTTTGCAAATACCAAGCCGTTTGTGGCTTTAGAAAAAAGAATTTTACAAAAAGAAAAACACTCGCTATAAAGCGAGTGTTTTTCTTTTTGTATTAATTTTTAGAAGTAAAAACGTACATAGCTCCAGAGTAATTTTCCTTTAATTTTTTCGCCATCCATTGATACGCTAGTTTTAAAGTCATAATAGTCAACGTTTAGGTCGATGTTTTTAGC
>CAZKFG010000093.1:0-4062 GCA_964551985.1 uncultured Acidaminococcales bacterium | reverse complement strand
CATAATTTAGGTGAAGTTATTGATGCCTTAGTTTTAATGATTGAAAATGAAGACACCACAGTTAATGATTTATTATCAATCGTGCACGGACCGGATTTCCCAACAGGTGGACATTTGATGGGTCATCAAGGTATAAAACAAGCTTATACCACAGGTCGTGGTATTGTAAAAACTAGAGCTGTAACAGAAATAGAAGCAATGAATAGCGGTAAAAGTCGCATAATTGTGAGAGAAATACCTTATCAAGTAAACAAAAGTCGCTTGATAGAGGCTATTGCTGATTTGGCTCAAGAAAAAGTAATTGATGGCATAACCGATTTGCGCGATGAGAGTGATCGTAAAGGTATGCGTATAGTTATTGAGCTGCGTCGTGATGTCAATCCAGAAGTTATTTTAAACCAACTTTATAAACATACAAAAATGCAAGAATCTTTTGGCATAATAATGTTGGCGCTTGTTGAAGGTCAACCAAGAGTACTCAATCTTCATGAAGTTTTAAACTACTATTTATTACATAGAAAAGATGTTGTTACAAAACGTACACAATATGAGCTTAGAAAAGCCAAAGATAGAGAACACATTTTAGAAGGACTAAAGATAGCATTAGATAATTTAGATGCAATAATACAAACAATTAGAGCTAGTGCTAATGCTGAAATAGCCCGTAACCAATTGACAGAAAAATTTACTTTGTCTGAACGTCAAGCGCAAGCTATATTAGAAATGCGTTTACAAAGATTAACTGGATTAGAACGCAAAAAGATAGAAGAAGAATATCAAGAAGTTTTAAAAACCATTGCTTGGCTAGAAAGTGTTTTAGCTGATGGATATAGATTAATGAATATAATTAAAGAAGAACTTTTAGACATTAAAAAGCGATTTTCTGACAAACGTCGTACTCAAATAGTAGCCGATACTTCAGAACTAGCGGTGGAAGATTTGATAACCGAAGAGGATATTGTTATGACAATTACCCACAACGGTTATATTAAAAGACTGCCAGTAGATACATATCGCAGTCAGAAAAGAGGAGGTTATGGACTCAAAGGCGTAAACAAAAAAGAAGAAGATTTTGTAGAACACTTGTGTATTGCAACAACACATCAGCACATTTTATTTTTCACTAGTCGAGGCAAGGTATATAAACTAAAAGGCTATGAAATACCAGAGGCTGGACGTACAGCTAAAGGAAATGCTATTGTGAATGTAATACCTTTAGAGGCTGATGAAAAAATTACAGCTATAATACCAGTTAAAGAATTTGAAGAAGATAAATTTATTTTTATGGCTACAAATCAAGGTACTGTCAAAAAAACAGGACTAATGGAATTTAATACAGCCAGAAAAAATGGACTTATAGCAATAACTTTATCAGAAGGCGAAAACCTTATAGGTGTTGAGCTTACAAACGGTGCTTCAAATGTAATGTTAGCAACCAAATGCGGGTTGTCTATTAACTTTGTAGAAACACAAGTGCGCTCAATGGGCAGGACGGCTAGAGGTGTTAAAGGGATTAATCTTAAGGCGGATGATGAAGTAGTATCAATGACCGGATTAATGCCAGATAAAGACATTTTAATAGTAACAGAAGAAGGACTTGGAAAACGCACAATGGTTAGCGAATACCGTCCGCAAGCGCGTGGCGGCAAAGGACTTATAAATATAAAAGTAACAGAAAGAACTGGCTCTGTCGTAGGAGTACGGTTGATTGAACCTGAACAAGAATTACTTCTTATTACAGCTCAAGGAATAATCATAAGGCTACAAGTAAAAGATGTAGCTAGATATTCGAGAAATGCTCAGGGAGTAAGACTTATGAGATTAAATGATGGGGACAAAATAGTAGCATTTGCAGCAGTAGAAGTAGAAGTGGAATTATAACTATTCTTAAATAGAAAAGAAGAGGTGTTTTTATGAGATTTAACATCTATAGAAAAATCCTAATTTTTACCCTATCCTTATTAGCAGTTTTTATTTTTATTAGTTATTATTTATATCAAAATATTAAACAAATAGAAAGTGGTTACAACGGAGTAATATTTAGAAGTGCGCCACTAGTTTTTGAAACAAAAGATATAAAACAAGAACTATATAAACAAACAGCAAGTGTAGCAAGATACACAATATACAATAATCCACAATATAAAGATGAATTTTTAAATTCTGTCGAACAAACTAAAAAGATATATGTTTCTTTGGAAAAAAAGCTAACTACACCAGAAGGAAAAAAACAATTTGAAGATGTAAAAAATGCTTTTGCAGAATATCAAAAAGAAGCTATCAATTATTTAAATAATCGCGAAAAATATAAAGGTGAAGCATTAGAAAAAGTATCTAATTTCCTACAAGAAAAAGCTAGCATAGCAGATAAACAAGCTACAGATTATGAAAATTTTATCAGCGAGCGTATGGTACTCAGGACAAAGCAAAACTCTGAAAGAATAGCTCAAATTAACCTAACTACTTTTGCAAGCCTTGCAGTATTAGCAGTCATAGCGATACTAATAACAATTTGGTTCGCTAACTTAATATCTAAACCACTTAAAGCTATATCAAAACAAGCACAAGAAATAGCAGATGGTATACTACAAGGTAAAGATATAAAATACAAAGGTAATGACGAACTAAAAGATGTAATAGCATCATTTGTCATTATGATAAATAACTTAAAAGAAGTAGTACAAATAATACACGATGTATCAGGTCAAATAGACGATGCTAGCAAAGCAGTTACACAAAGTTCAAAAGAAACAGCAGGTGCTGCAGATCATATAGCACAAACAGTGTCAAACATGGTTAATTCACAAACAGAACAAATGCAACACTTTAGAGAAACTTCACAAACTTCAGAACAAATGAGTATCATTGTTGAAGAAATATCCAGCGCTGTAGAACAAATAACAGAACTATCAAAAGATAGTGCAACAGCAACAAACACTGGTCAACAAGCAATAGCGCAAGCACAAAGCCAAATGCAGCAAATAGACTCATCGGTTGCACAATCTACACAAGTAATAACAAGACTCGGTGAGAGTTCACAAAAAATAGGTGAAATCATTACAGTTATTAGTGAAATTGCTGGACAAACAAACTTACTTGCCTTAAATGCGGCGATTGAAGCTGCTCGTGCTGGTGAACACGGCAAAGGCTTTGCCGTTGTAGCTGAAGAGGTACGCAAACTTGCGGAACAAGTAGCACAAGCAACAAATGAAACATCACAAATAATAATACAAATACAAAAAGAAACCAAAGCAGCTGTAGAATCAATGCAAATTGGTCAACAAGAAGTGGCTAAAGGAACAACAGTAATAAATAATACAGGCGAAAAATTTATCGCAATCTCAACTTTATTAGAACAAATGAACAACAAAATAAACCAAATAAAACTACAAACACACGAGCTAAAAGATTCTAATGTCACCTTAGATAAAGGCGTAAAGCTCGTACACACAATAGCCGAAAAATCCACTGTAGATTCACAAACAATAGGCGCTGCAACAGAAGAACAATCAGCTAAAATGAGTGAAATCACATACTCTTGTAACGAAATAATGAAATTAGTAACAAACCTTGAAAAGATAGTAAAACATTTCAAAATATAATAAAAAGGCTCCTACATATTTATGTAGGAGCCTTTTTATTTACTTTGTGACCTTTTCAACATCTTTTTTTACCTCTTTAGAAATTTGCTCAGCCTTATCTTCTACCTTTTGGGCAGATTTTTCAACACTTGTAGTTGCCTTTTTGGCATCATTACTAGCAGAACAACCAATTACTGAAAATGCAAAAAAAACAACAATTAAAACAAATAAAACCTTCTTAAAACCCATAAAAATACACTCCTTTTCATATTAAAAATTAAGTAAAAGCCTGCATTATATATATTCAACAAAAATTAGTAAAACCCTTTTACTAAAAATAAAAAATAAAAAATATTAAAAATAGTGTTGACAATCTTTCAAAAGCATAGTAACATATAAAAGTCGTCAAAAACAAACAACGACATCAAGTTCCTTGAAAACTAGATAAGGCAGGAAAGTCGAAGCACGAAAGTGCAAAAAA
>CAZKFG010000092.1:0-4184 GCA_964551985.1 uncultured Acidaminococcales bacterium | reverse complement strand
GAAAACGCCAAGGATTTTCAGGTAGCATTAATGTGAAGTTTGATTTGTAAGACAAGCAAATACATGCTGTAAAACTAAATAACCCTTATATAATCTTAAAGCAAACAAGCAGGCGAATGCCTGCTTGTTGTATTTTAAAACACTAAATAAAAAATATTGTAACACCTAAATAATGCTTTTGTAGCTTTACACTAATAAAAATATTTCAATGACAGTTTTTTGTAGTCTGATACTGTTTTTTTATTAATTATTTTTTACTTAATATTTACAGTAGTTTAAACTTACTTTTACTGTAGTTGAAGATAATTAACTTAATAGGTATTTTTATTATTAAGGAGAGTTTATATGAATGCAATTGAAAGTTTTTCTCGCATTTTGCAAGAAGGTGTCGTAAGAAGTGTTTTTCAGCCAATAGTTAGTTTAAAAGACGGTAGTATTTTTGCCTATGAGGGTTTGAGCAGGGTGTTTGTAGAGAGTATGCCTGTCAATATTGAAAAGGCTTTTGAACTTGCCAAAAAGGAAAATAGATTGTGGGATTTTGAGGTATTGTGTCGTAGTAAAGTTTTGGAGAATGCTCGCAAAAAGCCTATGCACGCTAAATTGTTTATTAATGTTGATGCAAACGTTATGAAAGATCCCGAGATGAAAACTGGTTTTACTTATAATAAGTTGTGTGAGATAGGTTTTGATGCAGAGCAGATTGTTTTTGAAATTACTGAAAAAAGCGCAATAGAGAGTTTAAAAGAGTTTTCTGATACTATTGAGCATTATCGTAATCAAAAGTATTTTATTGCTGTTGATGACTATGGGTCCGGCTATTCAGGTTTAAATCGCGTGTGTGCTTTTTCGCCTGATTTTATTAAAATAGATATGGATCTTGTTCGTGATATTGACAAAGATACTATAAAAAAATCTGTCGTTGCGGCAACAGTTAGTTTTTGTAGAGAATCTGGCATTAAGGTAATTGCCGAAGGGATAGAAACGTTTGATGAGTTAAAAACTTTAGTTAGGCTCGGCGTAGATTATGGTCAAGGTTATTTTCTGGCAAAACCAGATTATGAATTTGTAGATATTACTTATGATGCAAAGCTGCAAATAATAAAGCTTTATCAAAAATATCAGATGCAAAATATGCCTTCTATATTTAGTAAAATCAAGCAGTTGAGTAAGTTTAGAATAGTTTTTTCTTCTGAGATGTCACTTGAAAAAGCTTATGAATTAATGCAGCTAAATATTGGTGTGTGCGAGGTTTTTGTCATTGATAAAAATAATTGTGTTGTGGGCAAGGTTAGTAAAAGTTTTCTAAAAGCTCACATTGATTGTACAACGAACACAGATAAGGTAAAGTTATCTGATATATTAAGTGAAAAATTCGCCATTATAGATTGTGATACATCTATTGAAAAAGCTGTAAATATAGCTATGCAAAGAGAGCTAGAGCATCTTTATGAAGCTATTGCTATTACTAAAAATGGCAGATATATAGGTAGTGTAAGTATAAAAGATTTGCTTTTAGCTGTTGTTAGATTTCAAAAGTATAATTATAAGATAGCATGATTTTATTGAATTTTTTAATTGTTTTATTAAAATAAAAAGGATTTTTGCTTAAAATAAAGAAGTATTAATTAGTAAGTTTACAAAGGAGGAGTTTAAAATGCTAAAAAAAATACTTGTGCCAATAGATGGTTCTGATGCTAGCTGGAATGCTTTGGATTATGCTAGTCAAATAGGTGCAAAGTTCTCTAGTGAGCTTTTAGTTATTAATGTTGTTCAACCGTTTTATAATGCTGGTTTTTTTGCGTTGCCAATGGATAGTGGTCTTTTGGCTTCCCAGATGGACGAGATGAAAGAGAACGCACAAAATATTTTAAATACGGTCAATGAGAGGATAGGTGACTATCCGGCTGCTATTACAACAAAGGTGGAGACGGGTCATCCTTCTGAGCAGATAATAAAAGTAGCGCAAAAAGAAGGTTGTGATACTATTGTCATCGGCTCGCGTGGTCTCAGTGGTGTTGCGGAATTTGTTTTAGGGAGCGTAAGTTCAACTGTTGCTCAATATGCTAAGATTCCTGTAATTATTGTCAAAAGTGAGAAAAAGGAAAAATAAAAACCAAGCTTCGGCTTGGTTTTATATTTTGCTAAAGGGTTTTATGTTTAGTGGTTTTAAATTGAGTATTTGAATTTTTGCAGATGCGTCATCAAGAGATAATTCTATCTGTTGATCGCGCTTTTTTAATATGCACATAGGTGAACTTGTGCCTATTTCACTACCTGGCATGTATATGTATTCGTCGTTGGTAAGGTCAGCGAATATTGTGCCGGCGGTTAGTTTTTCTTTGTTTATAAAATTAGACATTGTTGCTCCTTAATTAAAACATGTGTTTTTTCCATAAAAAATAAGCGGAAATTAGTGTTACTGAAAAAGAAAATATGCAAATTAGTAAAAAGCCGTGGCTAAAGTCTGATAGTGGTACAGCTACGTTCATACCCCAGAAGCTAGATACCATTGTAGGAATGGCGAGGATGATTGTTACACTTGTTAAAAAACGCATAACTCTGCTTAGATTGTTTGATATGATATTTGTAAATACATCTAGCATTGAGCTTAAAATCCTTGTATATATCTCGACCATCTCAATAGCTTGTTTGTATTCTATACTAACATCTTCTAAAAAGTCTTCATCTTCTTCAAACATTCTTATGAGATTGGATACTTGGTTTGTTGCTCTAAGGCGAAGTAGTCGTTCTGTTAGAATGTAATTGCCACGTAGTGAAGCGGAAAAGTATGTTAAGCTTTTTTCAAAATCCAGCATTTTGTATAGTTCTTGATTTTCCATAGATTGACGTAACAAACGTTCTAATTCGTCAGTTTTTCTGCTGATAATGCGGATGTATTTTAGATACAAAGTTGCTGATTTAAAAAGTATTTGAAACAATAGTCTAGTTCTTTTGATTGTATCGAAAAAACCGGGCGGTGATGCTATAAGTTCGCTTATTACGGCATTGACTTCAAGACAGACGGTGATAAAATAATTTTCAGTTATAATTATTCCAAGAGGCAGAGTTTCGTAGTTTTGATTAGAGCGAAAGATTGGTATATCTATTAAGACAAGCATTTGGTCTGGTTCTATTTCAGAACGAGCTGCCTCTTCTTCGTCAGTTGCGGCAGTTAGAAAATCTAGCATGACATCTGCTTTTTCGGCGACTAATTCAAGCTCTTGCACTGTAGGTGCAGTAAGATTTATCCAGCTACCTTTTTCAAGACTAGCAAAATCATACTCTACTGCTGTATTATCTATTGTTTTATAAACTTGTATCAAATTAATCACCTTCTTTGTTGTTAAAGTCAATATATATTAATTCCACACAAGGTTAAAAAATCCTTGTTGTGCGTAGATAAATGTAAAAATAATTGCACGAAACTTAAAAGTTTGTTAAAATAATAATAACACTAAATAAAAGGAGTGGGTTTTGTAAATGAAAAAAGTAGTACATACTTCAGAAGCGCCAGGTGCGATTGGACCATATTCTCAAGCTATAAAGACTGGTGACTTTTTATTTTTATCAGGTCAAATACCAGTTGACCCTGCCAGTGGAGAGATTGCTTATGGTGGGATAAAAGTACAGACACACCAAGTATTTTCCAATCTAAAAGCTGTTTTGGCAGCGGAAAATTTATCTTTGAAAGATGTTGTAAAGACAATGGTTTTTTTAGATGATATGAGTAATTTTCAGGCAATGAACGAAATTTATTCAACTTACTTTAAAGAAGACCCTCCAGCACGTTCTTGTGTGCAGGTGTCCAAACTACCGCGTGATGTTGCAATTGAAATAGAATTGATTGCAGTTTATCCAAAATAGTAGTTACAATTTTTTATGGGTGTGGGCTGTTTTTACTTGCGCTTTTTTATAAGCCAGAAAAAATAGTACTACACCTATTATTATTATTACAAGGCTTGTCGCTTGGGCTGATTTTAAACCAAACATTAACGGCTTAGTATAATCACCGCGCAAGTATTCGAGAAAAAAGCGGGCAGTAGAATAAAGTATTGTATATAAAATAAATACTTGACCTTTGGCATAGTTTGTCGTACGAAATATTAAAAGCAGAGCAAAAATGACCATATCTAGCTGACCTTCCCAAACTTCTGCTGGCCAAAGTGGTGCATCTCCATATGTTT
>CAZKFG010000091.1:0-4285 GCA_964551985.1 uncultured Acidaminococcales bacterium | reverse complement strand
AGCGTTTTTTTAGATCGTCAATTCTTGTTTGTGTTGACACTATTTGCACCTCCATTAAATTGTCACAGGCATAGATTGCTATGCCTGTGAGTTTTTACTAATTTATTTAGGGAAAAATGGGAATACCATTGGTAGGATTATCATTGAGAGAATAAAGCAAATTACTATCATGCCAATACCTGGTTTTGCATAATCAGCAAACCGATAATTGCCAGGTCCTAATATTAAAGTATTAGGCGGAGTTCCGACAGGTGTAGCATAAGCACTAGCAGCTGATATAGCTATTGCCATCAAAACTGCTTGTGGATCTGCGCCTAGTGTTTTAGCTATAGATATTCCGATAGGGGCAAGCAGTGCTGTCGCTGCTGTATTTGACATAAACTGTGTAAGCGTACTTGCTACGATAAATAGTACCGCCATAACAACAAGTGGGGTTGGCGAACCACCCATTAATCCTACTGCAAAATTAGCAATTAATTTGCCTGCGCCGCTTTTTTCTAGCGCTTCAGCAACAGGCATCATACAAGCGAGTAAGAATATTGTTACCCAGTCAATAGAAGCATAAGCTTGTTTTTCGGTTAAACATTTTGTCAATACGCATACAATTGCACCTAATACTGCTGCCATCTCTAGTGGTAACCATTTTAAGTCAAGTGCCATAACTATGACAACCACTATGAGTGTCAGACCTGCAATTATTTGTTTTGAAGAATCGTGTGTTGTCGCCTCTATTTCTTGTTCTATTTCTTGGTCAGCTGATAATTCGATCTTTGGTAATAAGTTTTTGCCGATTGTACACATGTAAATTAGTCCTGCGATAGAGATAGGAATGCCAATCCATGCAAATTCAAAAAAACCAAATTTCGGCAAATTCGCTGCATCTAAAGCTGCATTGACGATAAGATTAGGCGGTGTACCAACAAGTGTTATCGAACCGCCCCAGCTACAAGCAAATGCCAGTGGCATAAGTTGCCTTGATGCTGGAATTTTAGCAACAGCACAAATACTCAGTACAACAGGCATAAGGCAAGCGCAGGTACCGGTATTTGACAAAACAGAAGACAAAACTGTCGCAACAAGCATTACGCCAAACATTAGCGCTGTTTCACTAGAGCCACATTTTTTTACGACAAATTCACCTATATTTTGTGCTAGACCTGTATGAAACATTGCTGCTCCAACTACAAACATGCCGCCAAATAAAACTACTGTAGAATTTGACAAACCACTAAAGACCCGTGCTGCTGGCAATACTCCAACTAGTGCACAAGCAATTGCACCACCTACTGCTGTAACTGCCAATGGAATAATTTCTGTAATGAAAAAAATGGCAATAAATGATAAAACGATTAAAGTTTTTACTGCTGGTGACATAACTTTTCAACTCCTTTAATTTTAGTTTACCCTTATTTATATAAAGATAGGAAAACCCTTAAAAAAGCCAAGTTATCCATCTAAACCGTTCCATACTCACAATTTGCAAATATTAAAACAATTTAGATTTCAGTCTTGTTTATTTTAAATTTTATTTAGGAAAAAATGGCCACAATATAGGAATAACGACCATACAAACTACGAAACTAACCAAGATCAAAGGCGTTCCAACCTTTACATAATCAATAACTTTATAACCACCAGGTCCTAATATAATAGTATTAGGAGGTGTTCCGACAGGTGTAGCGTAAGCACTTGCAGCTGCTGCCGCAATAGCCATCATAACAGCCTTAGGGTCAGCACCAAGCGATTTAGCAATCGCAAGCCCTATTGGGGCAAGTAGCGCCGTTGCTGCTGTGTTAGACATAAATTGTGTAAGTCCACTGCCTAATAAGAACAAACCTGCCATTAAAACCAGTGGTGATGGAGTATCACCCATCAAGCCTATAACAGAATTAGCAACCAATCTACCAGCTCCTGTTTTGTCCATTGCATCAGCAATCGGTAGCATACCTGCAAACAAGAATATTGTTACCCAGTCAATTCCTTGATATGCTTGTTTTTCAGTTATACATTTAGCTAAAACTAATACTATAGCACCGATAACAGCTGCCATTTCTAGATTAATAGGCAATATTTTTTTAAGATCTTGTTCAAAACCCATAACAATAACTACAATTATAAGAACTGCTGCTGTTATATATTGTTTTGAAACATCTGTTGTTGATGCTTTAGCTTCTGCTGCCACGTCAGAATCAATTTGGATATCGTCTGTAGCTGAAACTTTAGGCAAAAGATATTTTCCCACAAACATCATATAAATTATTATTGCAATAGTTAATGGAATACCAATACCCGCAAATTCAAAAAAACCAAAAGTAGGTAATTTAGCTTGGGTTAAAGCACCTGTTACTATAAGATTGGGGGGCGTACCTATTACTGTAAGCATACCACCACCGGCAACACCATAAGCTAGTGGCATAAGTTGCCTTGAAACTGGTAATTTTGCTTTCATACAAATGCCTATAACTACCGGCATTAAAGCTGCGGTTGTACCTGTATTTGATGAAACAGCTGACATTAAAGCACCAATGACCATTACACCGAACATTAAATTATTTTCTTTAGTACCCACTGCCTTTACAACACCCTCGCCAATTCTTTGGGCAAGACCTGTATGAAACATTGAGGCACCAATAACGAACATTCCTGCAAAGAGAACTACTGTGCTATTTGAAAGACCGGAAAAAACTTGTCCTACAGGCAAAGCTCCTATAAGTCCGCAAGCTATTGCACCGCCCATTGCAGATATAGCTAATGGGATCATTTCAGATATAAAAAGGAAAGCTACTAACGCTACTATGATTAAAACTTTAACTGCCATACTCATTATATTTCCTCCTTTTTTAAAAGAGGTCATTTGCAAGAAGAGATAAACAACCTCTTTATGTTCTACAAAGTTCTCGTTGTAATATCATCTATAAGTATAATGGTATACATTAAATTGCTATTAATGCATCATTTTGGTTTATGTTTGGCGACTAAAAAGTCGCCAAACTTTATTTAAATCCTTACTTTACATTTGTTTTGATAAATTCAACAATCTTTGCTGTTGGTGTGCCAGGTGTGAATACATCTGCAACGCCAGCTGCTTTAAGTGTTGGGATATCAGCATCAGGAATAACCCCACCGCCGATAACTAATGTGTCTTTAAGACCTTTTGCTTTTAATTGCTCTACTACTTTTGGGAAAAGTGTGTTGTGAGCTCCTGATAGTAAGCTTAGTGCTACAACGTTTACGTCCTCTTGTAGTGCTGTTTCTACTATTTGTTCTGGTGTTAGGCGAATGCCTGTATAAATAACCTCAAAGCCTGCATCCCGAAGTGCGCGAGCTACTACTTTTGCGCCTCTGTCATGTCCGTCTAGACCTGGTTTGGCAACCAATACCCTAATACGTTTTTCCATTGTTCTCCTCCTTATTTAAAGCAATCTGCCAATGCTTTTTTAAAATTATTATGTTTATCTAGTGTTTCAACCATATGACAAAGTTTTTCGGATATTTGCCTACCGTAAACCGGTTCGGATAGTGACATAAATTTATCGACAGACTCATCCCAAGTCATTGGGTTTGGCGGATCGCCTTTTGGATATTCGACAAATTTTTCCAAAACATTGCCTTTTTTATCCTTAACTGCCAACTGTACAGACCAGCGTCCTGGCATTTGTTTAAACTCTTTTTCTAGTTTTGGGTCTACTATAACATTAAAAGTTTGCATAACACGTTGTATTTCTTTATCAGCTAAGTATTCATCTGTAAACTCATCTACTCCCAATTTACCAAATTTAACCATAGCACTTACACAATATTGGATGGAAAATTTAGCACCATAAGGATTTTGCGGCTTAGCATTATCTACAAGACTTTTTACCACACTATTTGTCTTTATCTCTACCGATTGTATATCTTCTAGTTTAAGACTGTGCTCAGCCCTTAGCAGTTGCGCTGCATAATTAGCCGGATGGGTATGCTTACAGCAAGCATAAGGCTTATATGAATTATCATCAATTTTATAACCTTCAATATCTTCTGTAATCACATTCCAGTGTGGGTTTGGAAGCATTGCAAGGCAAAAACCCTTTTCACCTTCTAAGATTTTTTTGGCAGCAGTAAAACCTTTTTGTGTAAGTTTTGCCGACAAAATACCAGCAAAATTAGCTTTAGCGATATGCAAAGTCTTGCTCATTGCGCCATCAATCAAAAACTCCCATAACCCTGCAGCTTGTGTTCCCGCAGTACCGAGACATTGCACCATTTGTTCAGTATCAAATTTTTTAAGGCTGCCAACTGTAAC
>CAZKFG010000090.1:0-4289 GCA_964551985.1 uncultured Acidaminococcales bacterium | reverse complement strand
GGGAGTTGCCGGTTTGAAAACCCACTACGTAAGTAGTGGGTTTTTCTTGTTTTTATTTATCATTTACGAAAATATGGTGAATTTAACAATTCATAGGTTATAATCACTTTAAAAATGTAATGATAAAAAATACACTATCAAAAATGATAGTTGTAAAGTACCAAAAATAATGCGAAAAAGGGAAAAGTAGTTATAAAGTGGGAAAAGTCGGGAAACCTAGTTGGGGTGTAGAAAAACGGGACTGTAGTATAAAAATAGAAAATGAAAAGTTTCACAAAATAATGCGAAAAAACAATAGGTAAAAAACAAGAAACAAAAAAAGTCCATATAGGACGGACATGTAAATTAAGGGCGTTAAGTGGCGTTAGTGAAACGTTAGAGTGCGTCAAACATAGAAAAATACGGCGTTTGTAGATTTTAATAATTTCTACTTACACCGTATTTTTTTTATTTTATCTATTAAAAATTATATAAATGGTTAATTTAGTTCGCAAGCGGAGGTTCACAAGTTCGCAAGTTTGCAAGTTTAAAAAAAGGCTTGTTTAAGCTATGTTTGAAATGTATGCAAAAAAGAAGATTTTCAAAAACTTGTTCATTGTTATAATAATATAAATAAAATATCGAATAAATATTTATTATTTAGTTTAAATATGCAAGGATTAAAAGGAGTTTAAAAAACTAAAATACTTTCTAAGCAATATTACTTTTTATATCGTCGTTTCCATTCGTTAATGTAGATGATGCTGTGTCCTTTGGGTTTTTGCTATTTTGAATAATTGTTTTTATCGTGCCAATAATATAAGGATGTGCTTCTTTCGGCACATCTTCAAATAATTCTGCCAACTCTTCTAGTTGAGTTATAGGTTTACTTTGTGTTGTTGTTTTACCTGTAAAAATCCAATCGTAAGAAGCATTAGCTTCGGTAGCCAATTTGATTATATACTCAAGGCTAGGTTTTTTTCCTGCTTCAATACTGGATACATATGATTTACTTGCACCTATGAGATTGCCAGCTGCTTCTTGGGTGAAGTTTAATTCTTTGCGAATTTTTGCAAGCCGTTGCCCAATGATTTTGTATTTAGTATCCATTAATAAACCTCCCGAAAAAAAGTTAACCAAAAGGTTGACAGTTGACCTATAGGTATATATAATTATATTAGGTTATAAAATTAACCTGTAAAAAAATAAAAAAGGAGGGACGTTATTGAAAGCTAAAAACATTCAGTCCCCGTTCGTTGGTTATGGGCAATATAGAGTGCCAACGACATATTACCTTAAAGCACTAGGAGTAATATTTGCGGTATTACTTTTAGCATATATTTAAGGTAAGGAAAAATATAGAAAGGAGTTGGATTAGTTGAAATTGTGGACACCGCTAGAAATAAAAGCGGAATTAATACTTAAGAATGTAAAACAAAGTGATATAGCTCAAAGCTTAGGCGTTTCATCTGCGATGGTAACAAGTGTTATCAAAAATAAGCGTGTGTCAAAACGTGTCCGTAAAGCTATAGCCACAGCTATTGGAGAAAATGTAGCAGATATTTGGCCTGCTGCATAAGTTACTTACATACTTATTATACGAAAGGATTTGTTTTTACACAATGGCAAAACAACATAAAAATTTTGCT
Organism: uncultured Acidaminococcales bacterium; assembly: GCA_964551985.1. Lineage (GTDB taxonomy): Bacteria > Bacillota > Negativicutes > Acidaminococcales > JAISLQ01 > CAZKFG01. The sequence continues at coordinate 2,661 of CAZKFG010000090.1, read as the reverse complement.
ATGGGTATGGCAGAACAAATGACAATTTTTGACATCATCGAACCTGTGAACAATAAACCTGAACCCGGTAGCTTAAATATGGCAGTGCAAGTTAAAGAAACACTTGTAGCAATATTAAAAGCAGCACCTTGTAAACGTTGGGAAGTAGCAGGCCGTATGGGAGAATACTTAGGAATAGAAATAACTGAATCTCAGTTAAACTCATGGAGTGCAGAATCAAAAGAAGGATATAGATTTCCCTTAGAGTATTTACCAGCACTTTGTTACGCTACAGGAGATTTTAATCTAGCAAAAGTAATAATTACTGCTTGTGGATGTCATTTAGTAAAAAGTGAAGAAGCTATTTTACTAGAGCTAGCTAGGATTGATGTAGCAAAACGCGAAATGGATAGCGATGAAAATAGACTTCGTGAACAACTGGAAAAAATGAGAAATATAAAAAAAGGCAGCTGACGCCGCCAAAAGAAAAAAACTTCAATAGTATTATACCATAACATCCATAAAAAGGAAAGGAGGAGAAAAGTGCATTTTATTACGGTAAAAGAAGCTGCTGAATTAGAAGAAGTTTCAAGTCAAAGCATTAGATTACGTATTCAAGACAAAAAAATCACCGCCAAACAATCTAAATGCACTACAGGTGCACCTGGTGGTAAACAATGGCTCGTAGACCCGCATTCACTTTCTCCTTGCGCCAAACAAAAATGGATGCGTAGAATAGCAGAAAATATAGAAAAACAAATTGATGAAAAAGAAAAACAAGCCGAAATTCCAAATTTTATTTCATCTAAAAAAAGAAACGGAGCATTTTTAGATGACAGAAAAACAATAAACCCTGCTGCAGTGCAGGAAGTTTATGGCGAGGAGGTCTTAAAGCAGGAAATGAAGTTAGCAAAAGAAAAAATGCAGATAGTAGAAGACGCCCGTCAGATTATTTCCAGCAGGCAAAATGTAACAGAAAAAATAAAACAATTTGCTAAAGAAAAGGACCTTAACCCAGCAACTATTTATAGATGGGTAAAAGATTCACAAGCAGGTGTTTTCGGTTTACTAAGAAGGAAAAAAACAATCATACAAGGAAAAAGCTTTACTTCTATTAATAAAGAGGTCGAAGCGGTCATAAGATATAATTATTTGCAAATCGGCTCACCAAAAGTCGCCGCAGTAATTCGTAAAACTGAAAAATTTTGCGTCGACAAAAACTTGCCTATACCTTCTAAAAGCTCAATACACAGATACATAGATAATCTTAATAAAACCGAAGCAGATTATTGTTGCTTAATGCGTGAAGGTCAAGAGGCATGGCTTAGTAAATACGCACCTCACGGACAAAGAGCAGAACCTGAACGAGTGATGCAAATAGTTATGGGCGATCATCATAAATTTGATTTATTTGTCGAATATAATGGAAAGCCAGTACGACCTTGGACCACAATGTGGTTTGATGTAAAAAGCCGGTGCCCTGTAGGATGGACTGTATCAGTACAAGCCAATGGAGACACTATTGCACTAGCACTAGCGCATATGATGACACCGAAAAAATGGGAAACAGTAGATATAGAAACAGGCGAAATAAAAGAAGAAGTACTAGAACTAGGTGGGCTTTGTGAAACACTGTATATTGATAACGGCGAAGACTATAAATCACGTTTAAAGAAAAAAGAGCAAAAATTATCAATAGATAGTTCACTTGACCTATGTAGTCATTTAGGGATAAAAGTTGTATTTGCCACACCATATCGCCCACAAGCAAAAGCTCATGTAGAGAGATTTTTCGGAACAGTTGCAAGAATATTTTCAACACAAATGCCTGGTTGGTGCGGCTCAAATCCTAGCGAAAGACCAGCAGGCTTTGATGAAAATAAACTATGTGAAAAAGGTAAACTGCTAAATTTAGTTGAATTTGCAGAGCATTTTAACAGATGGATATTTAATGATTACTTAAAAAGAGTACACACAACGTTAAAATGTACGCCAATAGAAGCTCATTTTAAAGATGAAAAGCTAAAACAAGGTTGGCCCCAAGCGTCAACTCTCAATATGCTAAGATGCATAAAAGAAAAAGCAAAAGTTTACAAAGAAGGTATAAGGCGTTTTGGTAGGCTGTACTGGAATAACAAACTTGATGAATATGTAGGACAAGAAGTTGTTATAAGGTTTGACCCTACACATTTAGGCGAAATCCACGTATCTACAATAAAAGATGGATATATTTGTAGTGCAACAAACGCAGAGTTTATGAAATGGGGCGTTTGCAAAGACGATGTTAAGGTTATCCAACTGCGGCGTAAAAATGCAAAAAAAGCCTTAAAAGAACGTATGCAACTAGATGTAGAAAAATATAACTCTATCGCGCAAGTAGTACAAGACAGAAAAGATGCAGGCGCAAAAATTGTTACAGGTAATATTGGCAACAAAGCTAATCTTATGGCAGCAATAACACCACTTGATAATATGGGTAAAAAAGTAGAAAAAGAGCGCAGTGCAAGAAAACTTAAACTTGCAGAGCCTATTGTGGAAAAAGAAAAAAACTTAGATGTTGTTGATACATATATATTAAAAAAATACGACAACATAAGCTAAAAAATAATTGCAAATAAAAAGGAGGAATAAATTGTAAAAACCAAGATATCATCTGACAACTTAAGAAACAAAAGAAAAAAC
>CAZKFG010000089.1:0-4314 GCA_964551985.1 uncultured Acidaminococcales bacterium | reverse complement strand
TACTGCTGTTAAAGCAATGACAGTAGTTGAGCGCCCTATACAACTCATTGATGAATATGCCGGACAAATTCAAGGCAAAAATGAAGTTAAAATTCAGGCTAGAGTATCTGGTAATATTGTAGAGAAAATGATTAAAGGCGGTCAAAATGTAAGAAAAGGTCAACCACTTTTCAAAATAGATGACAGAATTTATCTTAGCACTTTACTCTCAGCTCAAGCCCAATTGGCACAAGCTCAAGCTTCTTTAGGTAATATCAGTTTAGATGCCCAAAGATACCGTGAGCTTTACAAATCTGGTGCCATATCCCAACAAATGCTTACAAATCAAGAATCTCTTTTACAACAGCAACAAGCTACAGTAAATTCTTATCGTGCCTTGGTGCAAAAAGCACAAGATGATTTAACTGATACTTTAATTGTATCACCTATCGATGGAAGACTTTATACTGATGATATTAGTTTAGGAACTTTTGTTCAAGCAGGTACGACTGTGGTTGTAACAGTTGGCGAAATCAATCCTGTATTTGCTCAGTTTAATATGAGTGAAAATGAATATCTAGATCTTAGGAATCTTTACAAAGAAAACCTAGCTAACAGCGAATGGGGAGATGTCGTTTCCATTACCTTAAGCAACGGAGAACAATATCCTCTAAAAGGTAAAGTAACAGAAATAAACCGTGGACTTGGCAATAATAGCGGAACACTTGAAGTAAAAGCAACTTTTGACAATTCTAGTGGTATACTGATTCCTGGTATGTTTACTAAAATAAAAATCGAAGGAATGACAATCCCAAATGCACTACTAATTCCGCAGCGTGCTGTACAACAAGTGCTTGATAAATCTTATGTAATGGTTATAAAAGACAATAAAGCTTCTGCCAAACAAGTAACTTTAGGTAAAAAAATTGGTAGCTTTTTTATTGCTGAAAAAGGCTTAACAAAAGATGATACATTTGTTGTTGAAGGGTTGACCAAAATTCAAGAAGGTGCACCAGTTGAACCAACTGTTGTCAAACCAGAAGAATTAGGCTTAACATTTGAATAGGAGGAAAACTAAGCGTGGCAAAATTTTTTATTGACCGTCCGGTTTTTGCAATTGTTATCTCTTTGTTAATTTTATTAGCAGGAACAATAGCCGGTTTTAGTCTGCCAATTGCACAATATCCACAAATCCAACCTCCAACCGTTTCTGTAACAACAAAATATATTGGTGCAAGTGCCCAAGTAATGAATGAATCTGTTGCACAAATAATAGAAGAACAAGTAAATGGCGTTCAAGGTATGGACTACATGGACTCGACATCAGATAATACTGGTAGTTATACCCTAAATGTTATGTTTGATTTAAGCATAGATGGTGATATTGCCGCAGTTAAAGTACAAAACAACGTTTCTCAGGCAAACGCCAGCTTACCAGCAGATGTTACAAAATATGGTGTTGTAACTAAAAAATCTTCTTCAGATATGGCATTAGTAACAGGTATTTACTCACCTCAAGGTACACACGATTCTGTGTTTTTATATAATTATGTTAAAATATTTATACTAGACGCAATAAAACGTGTAAACGGCGTTGGTGAAGTAACAATTTTCGGTGCAGACTTAGCAAGGCGTGTATGGCTCGATCCGGACAAATTAGCCGAATATAAATTAACTGTAACAGACGTAGTCTCTGCAATACAAGATCAAAATATTCAAGCACCCGCAGGGACGATTGGTGGGTTGCCAATCCCTAAAACTCAAGAATTTCAATATACTGGTCAAGCAAAAGGCCGTTTAACCAGTGTAGAACAATTTGCTGATATAATTGTAAAAGCTCAACCTAACGGTGCTTTTATAAAACTAAAAGATATCGCCAAAATAGACAATGGCAGCAGAGTATCTTCTATAGAGTCTAAATTAAACGGTCAAAATTCACTTGTTCTAGCGGTTAAACTAACGAGTGATGCTAATGCTATAGATACGATAGGTAAAGTTAAAAAAGTTCTTGAAAGTGCAAAACAAGACTTCCCCCCAGATATAAAAGCTGTAAATATTATAGACAACACGAAATATATCTCCGCTTCACTAGAAGAAGTTTTAAAAACATTTATAGAAGCACTGCTCTTAGTTCTTTTAATAGTATATATATTTTTACAAAGTTGGCGAGCAACACTTATTCCAATGCTCGCTGTACCAGTATCTCTAGTTGGAACATTTGGAGCATTTATTTTTCTTGGTTTTACAATCAACACATTAACATTATTTGCTATGGTTTTGGCAATAGGACTCGTTGTTGACGACGCGATTGTTGTTGTCGAAGCAGTTGAGCATCATATGACAGTAGGCAAATTAGGCCCACGTGAAGCAACAAGAAAAGCTATGGCAGAAGTTTCAGGACCTGTTGTTGCTATAGCGGTTGTTCTAGCAGCAGTATTTATCCCAGTCGCTTTCTTAGGCGGTATCTTGGGCGTTTTATACAGACAATTTGCCTTGACAATAGCTGTATCTATGGCCTTGTCAGCTTTCATTGCCTTGTCATTAACTCCAGCACTTTGCGCAATGCTTTTAAAGCCACACAATGAAAATTCGCATAAAGGAGTTATGGCTAGATTTTTCAAAAGATTTAATGATTGGTTTGATAGATTAACTAAATCTTATGGAGCAATTGTAACAAAGCTAATCCATCATGTGAAATACACATTTATATTTTTGCTCATAATTATGGTTGGTTTGCTTTACCTATCTAAAGTTGTACCATCAACTTTTATACCAGCAGAAGATCAAGCGTTCGTTATAGCAGCAGTAAGTTTACCTGAAGGAGCTAGTTTAAATAGAACACAGGATACTATTGATAAATTCAGCAAGGCAGTACAAACAATTCCTGGAGTAGAAAACGTTGTTGAAATATCAGGGTATGATATATTATCAGGTGGTTCGAAATCCAATGCTGGAACCTGCTTTATTGGACTTACAGACTGGAGTTTACGAAAAACACCGCAAACACAAGTTGATGCTATAGTTGAACAAATTTCCAAAAAAGGAAGTAGTTTTGATGAAGCTTCAATATTTGCAATGAACCCTCCATCATTACCTGGTCTTGGCATGGTTGGCGGTTTTACTATGGTTTTACAAGACATTGTTGGACACACTGATGAAGAATTAGACTCTATAGTAAACAAACTGCTATTAAAAGCTAATACACAAGTTCCTGAAGTAACAAGAGTTTATAGTACCTTTAAAAATAACTCTCCTATTATAGACTTTGAAATAGACAGAGAAAAAGTTAAAAATCTTGGACTATCTTTAAATGATGTATTTGCAACACTACAAATTAATTTTGGTGGCACAGAAGTAAATGATTTTAATCTATTTGGTCGCACATATAAGGTAGCACTGCAAGCAGATTCTAAATATCGCACACAAGCAGAAAACATTAAATTTATGTTTGTAAGATCAAATACTGGTGTACTAGTACCTTTAAGCACAATTTTAAAACCAATAACCTCTACATCTTCACCAAATATAACAAGGTTTAATGGCTCACGTAGTATCCAAATTAATGGTTCTGTTTCACCAGGATATAGTTCCGGTCAAGCAATAATAGCTATGGAAAACCTTATAAAAACTGAATTACCTTATGGCTTTAACGTTGAGTGGTCTGGTCAAAGCCGTGAAGAGGTTAAAGCGGGAAGCTCAACAATACAAGTTATGCTTCTTGCCCTAGTGTTCGTCTTTTTGTGCCTCGCTGCATTATACGAGAGTTGGGCAGTTCCATATGCAGTATTGTTATCAATCCCAACAGGGATATTTGGAGCATTTTTCTCACAATACATAACAGGTCTTGAAAACAGTGTTTATATGCAAATAGGTGTTATAACACTTATCGGACTTGCTGCCAAAAACGCCATACTAATAGTTGAATTTGCTAAAATCCGAACAGATGATGGTATGGATCCTGTACAAGCAGCAATAGAAGCATCAATGCTTCGTCTGCGTCCTATTCTTATGACTTCACTTGCCTTTATCATTGGCTGTATTCCACTGGCAGTTGCCAGCGGCGCTGGTGCTGGTGCCAGAAATGCTATGGGAACAGCAGTTGTTGGCGGTATGACAATAGCTACTGGACTTGGAATATTCTTAATACCAGTATTATTTGTAATAGTCGAATGGCTTGTGGCAAAGTTTAGCAAAAATAGTCATGATAAACCACCGATAACCCAGTAAAACTAAATTAAACTAAAATACGTTCCATCTTGGAACGTATTTTTTATAGATTTTTCAATTGTTATATATTATATTTATATTAATATATTAAAAGGAGCAACCTCTTAA
>CAZKFG010000088.1:0-4450 GCA_964551985.1 uncultured Acidaminococcales bacterium | reverse complement strand
CCTACAATCGGCAACCCGACTATAGGCTTTTATTCAGCTTTACACTTCTTTCAGTCTATACTATATCACATTTGCGTGTGACTGTCAAGGACATTTTTAAATTTTTTTAAAAGCACAAATATAACACTATTGAATGCTATACTAAACACCATTGCGTGTGGCTGTCCCTCTCTAGTGAGCATAGCTCACTTATTCGAGGACTAGCCCTCTCTGGTGAGCATAGCTCACTTATTCGAGGACTAGCAAGGACATTTTTTTAAAAAAGTTTTATTTTTTTGAAACTTTATAAAAATGCTATAAACTGTGGTCTTTTTGACATCTTATATTACTTTGTAAGAGCCTTTGTCAAAAGCGGCAAAACTTCTTTTAAATCGCCAACAATACCATAATGAGCGCTTTTGAATATTGGTGCATTAGCATCATTATTAATAGCTACAAGAACCGCCGTATCAGCAATTCCCTTTAAATGTTGCATAGCGCCTGAAATACCGCAAGCAATATAAAGTTCACCCTTAAATTTTTGTCCAGAAACGCCGACATAGCGATCCATCGGCATGTATTTGAGCATCTCAGAAACAGGACGCGAACAGCCAAGCGCCGCACCAACGCTTTGAGCAAGCTCTTTTACCAAATCTAAATTAGCCTTATCACCAACACCAAGACCACCACTAACAACACGCTTTGCTTCAGCAATAGGCATATTTACATCAACATTGCTATCAAATTTAAAACCCTTCTCGCGCAGCACCGCAACCAAACTATCCACCTTATCTTTTGCTAAGCCATGAGCAAAAATCGTAGCACTTGTAGTCGCTTGCACCACTGGTGCTTTTGGCTCAACCTTTTTAGGTTTGCCAATAATGTGCGAAGATATTACAACACGTTGTATTTCATTAGTTCCTTCATAAATAGTGCAAATCTTTGCATCACGATAGGCACGCTCTACATCCATACCCTTTATAAAACCATTACCGCCATGAATTTGCAGTGCATCATTGACAATCTCCAAACATACATCAGAAGCATACTGCTTTGCCATAGCAGACTCCAAACCAAACGGTTGGTGAGCGTCTTTTAACTCTGCCGCACTGTAAATTAACAGCCTTGCAGCACGAAGTTTTGTCGCCATATCAGCTAATTTAAAAGCAATAATTTGCTGAGAACAAAGCGGTTTGCCAAACTGAATACGCTCTTTAGAATATTCAAGCGCATTTTCATAAGCACCTTGAGCAATACCAAGCGCTTGAGCGGCAATACCAATTCTGCCACCGTCAAGCGTCGCCATCGCAATCTTAAAGCCCTCACCCTCTTTGCCTAAAAGGTTTTCACGAGGCACTTTAACATCTTTAAAAACCAGTTCCGCCGTAGATGACGAGCGAATGCCCATTTTGTCATAATGAACACCAAAAGAAAAGCCTTCAAAGCCTTTTTCCACAATAAAGGCACTAATACCATGAGTGCCGATATTTGGCGTAGTAACAGCAAAAACAACGTAAGTATCCGCATAAGGCGCGTTAGTAATAAAAATCTTTTTACCATTTAGCAGGTAATAATCTCCCTGCAAAACTGCCGTAGTCTCAGTACCGCCGGCATCAGAGCCTGCATTAACCTCTGTCAAACCAAACCCACCAAGCTTTAAACCACTGGCAAGAGGCGTCAGATACTTTTCTTTTTGTTCAGGCGTGCCAAACGCATAAATAGGATAGCTACCTAAAGACACGTGCGCAGACAAAATAACACCCGTACCACCATCAACTCGTGATAACTCTTCAACTGCAATCGCATAACTTACATTATCAAGACCGGCGCCACCATACTCTTTAGGATAAGGAATACCCATAATACCCATTTCGCTGAGCTTTTTTACCGCATCACTAGGAAACTTACTCTCTCTGTCTAGCTCAAAGGCAATCGGTTTAACATATTTTTCCGCAAACTCCCTGACCCTTGTACGCACAGCTTCCTCTTCTTGTGTAGGTCTGTAAGGCATAAATATCACCCCTGTTTATAATTAAATTTAATATTAAATAAGAATTATTCTTATTTAAAGAGTACTCCAAGCACTAGCTTTTGTCAAGCGAAAAATAAGCATTCAGAGCTTACTATAAGGATATTTAGCACTATATAAAAAAACAAAAACCTACAACTGGTAAAACCAATTGTAGGCAAACCAAAAATCATCAATCATAACCATTTACAACAACGCTGATTTCACCTGTCTTAGGGCAAAACATAAGTCCATGTACAGGTACATCTTTGGGAATAAAAGGATTATCACGTATTTGCTTTACTGTTTTGACCACATTTTCTTGCGGGTCGTGGAAAGTATCCATCCAAGATTCTAGTTCCTTTTCTATCATATGAATAGCACTCTCATGTATGCCACGCGCAATCATTTTATCAATCAAAGAAGCTGACGCCGAATGCGCCATACCACAATCTTCATGCCCTACAACCAAAATCTCTTTGACACCAAGTTCATAAATCGCCACAATCAAGCTACGGATTATAACATCAAAAGGATTCCATATCCCATTGCCTGCAGCCTTAATAACCTTCGCCTCGCCTCTTTTGATACCCATAGCAGGCTCTAAAAAATCCACAAGACGTGTATCCATACAGCTGTAAATAGCCAAACTTTTCTCCGGATACTTGCTCAAAGCAGTAGGCATCTCATCATATTCATCCGATAAATACTCTTTGGGCAAATGCTCCATAAAATCCTTATTCGCTTGAATGATAGATGCTAAAACATTTTTCATAATAAACACCTGATTTCTAGTTGCTAACAACTTTGATTATTATAACACAATCAAACTCTTTCATAAAGGGTAAAGAGTGAGCTAATCTATAATATGTATGTATTGCATTTTTTAACTCAATGTGTATAATAAATTTGTTTACCACTTCCCAAAAACAAAAACCTTAATTTCAACAAAACAGTGTTACTTATTTAAAAATTTTCTAACAGTCAAACTACCTGTAAAAAACAGCTAGTTTATTTTTTAACAAGTAAAACAAAAAAACAGCCTTCCGAAGTTATCGAAAGGCTGCAATTTTACTTGGTGGGCGATGACGGGATCGAACCGCCGACATCTTGCTTGTAAGGCAACTATAGTTATTGTTAAAACATTGATGACAACTATGTTTTCATGCTATTTACCTGCATTTTATACCAACACATTTATGCGGTTTTTTATGTCTTAATAATGAAATAAGACACAAATAAGACACAGTAATTATAAAATACCATATTATATTCTTGCAATAAAAAAGAGGGTACTTACGTACCCTCAAAAAATTTTAAATAGTAATTTTTATTGTTCTTCTTTTTGCTCACCGTATTGTTTTAGCATTTCGTTTAATTCTTCATCTATTGTTTTCATTAGAGTGGAGCACATTGGAACTTCCAACTCATACTCTGTACCGTTTTTCATTTTAATGTATAAAGTATTAATTATAGGTTCAAAAATTGCTACTGCAATGTAACGAGTATTTTTTATATTTTCAACATCTTGCCATTTTAAAGTTACATCCACAAGTTTTTGTAAAAAATAAAACCATCCTTTATAATATTGCAACCTAACACCTTTTTCGTCCATCTCTATAATAAACAATCTTTTTATATCAAAATTTTTATAACCCCAAAACAGTAAAATAGAAGCTGTTATAAGCCAAAACCAAAGAATAGGTTCAGTATATTTAGAGCTTTCAACTTTAATATTTAAAAAATGAGCAATAATATAAGTTGGAATAAATATACATACACCAAAGTCCCAAAGTATTGCAATTAACAAATGTCTTACTACTTCAAATTTGCTTGGATGGTAAACTTTCATTATTTTTCTTCTTCCTTTGGTTCGCCGTATTGTTTTAGCATTTCGTTTAATTCTTTGTCTATTGTTTTCATTAGAGTGGAGCAGTAGTCGATATCTAGCGTGTAACACTCTCTATCTTTCATATGAATAAATAAAGTATTTTCTATAAACAACAAAACTCCTCCTCCTTGCGGAGACCAATGGCGGTCATTATATATTCTTTCAATATCTTGCCAATTTAATTTTACATCTGTAAGTTTTTGAAAAAAATATAAATGACCGCTATAATATTGTAATCGTATTCCTTGTTCATCTGCTTGAATAATAAAAGCTCTACGAAAATCAAATTTTCTAAAGCCAAAGAACAGCATCAAAAGCACTGTTACCAGCCAAAACCATAGAATAGGTTCGGTGTAGTTAGAACTTGTTATTTGAATATTAAAAAAATAGCAAATTATATAGGTTGGAAGCCATATATATATACAAAAATCAGTAATTATATCATAAAACATGCCTCTACCTACTTCAAATTTATCTGGCTGGTAGCTTTTCATTATTTTAGTCCTTTCTTTGATTGGTTTTTTCTACTAAAACCTCTGTACTTTTACTTTGAAATATGTTTAAAGCTTCGC
>CAZKFG010000087.1:0-4642 GCA_964551985.1 uncultured Acidaminococcales bacterium | reverse complement strand
TGGAGAATTATATAGACAATAAAAATTATAATCGCCCACATAATACTTCTCTTAACATGCAAGACTACTCTAACGCCTACTCTCAGTATGGCGAGTACTCATTTTTGAATTTTACGGATTATGTTAATCGTAATAATTTTGAACAAGCGTTGAAAGAACGTGATTATTGGCGAGGTGCAAGAGGGTTTATTGATAGGTATATACCAAAAGAAATTGATACTTATACTCAACAGGGAAACAACATTCATTATGCCAGACAATTTGGCAGAAAAGCTTATAAGTACGTAGGCGATATAATTGCTAGAAATGGCATGTCCAGCAGTGACCCAAGAGCAATAGCAATGCACGGCACAATAGGCGGAATGATCGCCAAAATGTGTGGTAAACAATACATTAAAGGCGAAGTGCTAGGCGAAATAAACAAAGAAATAGTAGCCCAAATCTACAAGAACAAAAAAACTATCGGCTTTACGGATAGAGATGTAATAAACTTCTCAAGACAACTAGGCGAACATCTAGGAATATCGCTAGGACTAGGTTCTAACCTAGGCGGTGAAATTGCCGAGATGGCGACTAGGTGGAATGAAACGGGTGGCGACGATGATGGCTCATATTATGATGCTGACGGTAGAAAAAGAGATAAATATGGTAATGACATTACACACACGCTAGTAACAGAAAAACATATAAAAGATGCACAGGCAGATTTAGAACGCCAAGCAGAAGAAAGAAGAAAAGCTCAAGAACAAGCTGAAAAAGAAATGCAAGAGCGGCTGGCAGCACAGCAAGCAGAAGAGGAAAGAAAGCAACGTCTAGCCGAACAACAAGCTCAGGAAGAAAGAAATAGGCAAATACTGCTAGAAGCGCAAAGGCAAGACGAACAGGCAAGATTGGCAGCTGAGCAACAGCAAAATCAAACACAACAAAATACTAATTTAGCCACTGGTTTTGCTACCCAGCGTGGTCCTAGCGGACCTTCTGGACCAACTAGTCCTTTTGGTCCTACTATAGCTGTTCCTTCTGCAAATGGTCAAAACAATAAGTTTGGTTTTGATATGAACAATTGGCAGCCGTCTGCAACTAAAATAAATCAAGAAGTATTCAGAGGCATAGACTATACAAAAGATCCATCTTATAGCAAAACCGTTGAAGCTACGCAAAAATACACTGAAGGTTATCAAAATATAGACAACGTGAATGCAGATCAAAAGCAAGATACAATAACAATGCTCAAAGGCATACCCTATACAAGAGTTGACAAAGACAAATTTAACGAAGCATTAAGCAATACTAGCATGGGTTTAGCAGGCATTGCCCTTGTAGTTCCTGGTGGTCAAGGTGTTGCCGCAGCTAGTCTAACTATTGGCTCTGCGATAACAGTAGGTAATACTATTTTATACGAAATAGTTTATAGTGATGGGACAGCTATGGATAAAATAGGTTATATTACACGTGATGTTGGGATGGCTTTGTTTAACAAAATATTTAAAGCAGAAAAACTATTCACTGGATTTTGGAAAAACAATATGCACTTACAAAGAGGAATACCAAATTTTAAACCACATAGTGCAGAAGATATGAAAAAATTCGGAAAAATTTTGAATATGTTTCAAAGCAAAAGTGTAGAAATTTTAGTTGACAAAAGTTATGAATTCTGGAAGGAAGAAAAATAATGAAAGTTTACAAGCCAAGTAATTTTGAAGTAGGTAGAGAAGTTTTTTATAGGATAATTGGAGATTTTGTTTTGTTAGTATGGCTACCAACAAATATTATAGGATTTTTCTTCAAAATAAGAATACCAGGCTCTAAATACACTGAGCATATTCTTTGGTTTTGGCTTGTAGTAGTTCTTTTAATGCTATTCTTTGGTTTTAGAAAATTTGATATACGTAGAACATTTATTATCAAAGCAGATACACAAGGAGTGCAATTACAATACTATCGTGGTAAACTATACTTTTTTCAAAAACTTATAGATGTACAGTTACCTTGGCAAGATATTGAAAGAATAAGCAATGAGCGTGATTGGTCGACTTTCGGAGGAGCAGTTTTATTGTTTATAGAAAATACATTATATATTCAAATGAAAAATAGAGAGTATTACACAATAAATATTAATTATTGTTCCACAATAATGAAAACAATCGACAAAGAGCTAAACGAAATGTTAGAGCAGTATAGGCAAAATGCAGAAAAGTAATAAATGACATTAAAACTTACATTTTTCGAGGGTACATAAATGTACCCTCTTTTTCTTTTCCCGCAAAGCCCTCTTTTTTAAATATATATTATTTCCATATACAAACCCTGGCTTATTAGATAAGTCAGGGCTAATTTTATTTAAAGAGGTGTAATATGAAACAAGGAAAAAGCATCAGTCAGTTATACAAAGAGCTTGAACGCCAAAGGTCAGTCAGAAAGGACGTCATCGCCGACACACGCAGTTTGCGGATGGTAACGGAGGATGGTAGGTCAAGGCTGGATATTAGCTCAGGGCGTGAGCAGGATAGTTTTATTTTGTCAGATGTGGCTCACAGGCAGATTGCCGATAGGTTGGGTATTCCGTTTAAGTATTATGAGAAGATGCAAGCAAAATACCCTACCCTACTCGACCAGAATGTTAACGGTTGGTTGCTTAAAAATCCTGAGCGTAGAATGCTTAGAATTTTAGACGGCAGGGTGCGGGCGTTTTTGAGCGATAGGTATCGCAGGCTGGATAACTTAGAACTAGCCGACGCTATACTTCCTGTGATCGCTGAGATGCCAGGTGCAGATATTTTGTCAGCAGAGGTTACGGAGACTAGGATGTTTATCAAGGTTGTGAATAAGACTTTGAAAGCAGAAATATCTACAGGTGATGTTGTGCAGGCAGGTTTTATGGTGTCAAACAGCGAGATTGGTTTGGGTAGCCTAAAAGTTGAACCACTCATCTACCGCCTAGTTTGTCGCAATGGTTTAATTGTCAAGGATTATGCGCAAAAGCGTTACCACGTGGGCAAACAGATAAATACACTAGATGAGGCTTCAGAGCTGTTTAGCGACGATACTATGCTTGCAGATGATAAGGCTTTTTTTATGAAGGTGCAGGATGTTGTTAAAGCTGCTGTTGATGAGGCTAAATTTAGTTTGTGTGTGGATAAAATGAGGTTTGCTAAAAATGTGTTCACAGATCAACCTATACAAACAGTCGAAGTACTCGGGGAAAAGTATGCTTTGCCGAAGAATGAGCGGGCTGCTATTATGCGTCATTTTTTGATGTCTGGAGATTATTCGCAGTATGGGCTGATTAATTCGGTTACAAGAGCCTCGCAAGACTTAGATGATTATACAAGAGCGACCGAACTTGAAAGATTAGGTGGAGAACTGCTCTCGCAGGTGAGTGTTGAGGGTGTAGTAGTGCAACCAGAGGTTCTGCCAGCTAATCTTTTGGGTGTGGGAGCGTGAATTATGCCTGCGACGCACTACATATGCCCAAATGAAGATAGCATAGAGATTGCTAAATGTTTAGAGGGATGTCCTAATCCTACAAGATGTATGTTCCTACCCACCTTAAAGGCTATTGGAAATAGCTTGCATAGGAATTTAGATAAAGCTAGTGTTACAGAGCTATTGATAGGTACAAGAGAGAGTTTTTTGAAGGCTACTACAAGTTATGCTGTAGATCCACAAAAACAGGTTTACGCTTTGCACGGCAATGCTGTGCATACTCTAAACGAGAAACAAACTGATGGCAATATGCTGTGTGAGCAGAGGTTTTTTAATGATGTAACTTCGGGAAAGCTGGATTTGTATGGGCAGATATTGAGTGAGGATATTCATACTTTGGGAGATATTAAGATTACTAATTCATATAAATTAGCTAAAGCGCTAGGTATTTACAAGCAAGATGTGCAAACAGGAGAGGTTTATAAGAGCGGCGCTAGACAGGGTCAACAAAAGACTAGAAAAGAGTTGCATTTCGATGGCGTGCGTCATAATTTAGATTGGGCGGTGCAAATAAACTATTACCGTCTACTACTTGAGCAAAATGGTTTTAAGGTAAATACTATGCTTATCCAAGCGTTGTGTAGAGATGTTAATACTCGTATCGCCTCGGAACGTGGGATAGACAAGCCTATTTATCTGATACCAATCAATAAAATCTCAGATATTTGGCTTATGAAATTCATGGCAGCAAAGGCAAGTTTACTTGATGACGCTTTGAAAACCAATACCCTTCCCCCACCTTGTCGTAAAAAAGAACGGTGGAATGATAGAAAGTGCCTAGAGTATTGCCAAGTTGCTTGTAATTGTGATTATGCACAGAGTTTAAAAAGCCAAAAAGTAATCGCTGCTTGAGACTTGCACTGATAGCATTTTTAATATATAATTATGCTAGAATAATGCTACGAGGTGATAACTATGTTGATAAAAGCATCAGCAAGTATAAGACAAAATTATAATGAAATATCTGAACTATGCAAAAAGACACAAGAGCCTGTTTACCTAACCAAAAATGGTGAAGGTGATTTGGTTGTAATGGATATAAAAACATTTGCCAAAAGAGAAAAAATGCTAAAATTAAGAGAAGAGTTGCTTTTGGTTGAGGAAAGACGCTTGATGGGAGAGCAAGGCTACAGCATTGATGAGTTGGAGACGTATC
>CAZKFG010000086.1:0-4697 GCA_964551985.1 uncultured Acidaminococcales bacterium | reverse complement strand
AAAAGGTATAATAACAATAGAAAAAGGTGCTACCGTAGACGGTTAGCCCCATAAAGTACAGTTTTTAAGTAAAACCGCTATCTTTGCAGGGAAGGCGGTTTTACTTTTTTATTGCGACAATGATTGACAAAATTAAAGTTAAAACAATGATTATCTCAATCATAAGCAACACCCCCTCTCGAGGGCAAGACTTAACCGCCTACGCCGTCCACGGATGGACAAGTGTCGCAATGCCAAGGAAGGCAAAGAGCGACCGTTGTTCACGTAGCACCTTATTGTTATTATATCACATTGCAAAACAGAAGGTGATTAAAATTGACAAGAAAAACACTATTAGCTTTTTTGCTGGTCTTATCGTTGGCATTATCGCCTGCTATATGCTATGGGGCAACGTACCAGATAACAGAGCAGGAACTCAGCCAATTAGAAATCAACTTGACGAAGCAACAGATTATAATCAAGCAGCTCAAGAGCGAGCTGCAAACGCTCAAGACGGACTTACCTCAAGCCAATCAGCAATTAGCAATAGCATTACAGCAGTTGAAGATAGCTCAAGACGAATTGAACAAAGCACAACAAGAATTAGTACTATTGAAACTGGACTTGACGAGGTCGCAGGAATCACTCGACAAAGCCAACAAATCCTTGATAGCGTACGAGAAAGAGGTCAAAAAACAAATTAAAGCCGCCAAAGCACAAAAAACACTCGCTTGGATTGTAACGGGTGTTGCGGTTGGGGTGGCGGTGAAAAAATAAAAATTTTGTGGTATAATAAACGTTAAATAAAAGCATGTAATATATGTTGCATCTTTTTCGGATAATTTACATGTTTCATTTGTAATCCGCTAAATCAACTACAAGGAGGACGTAAGATGTGCTTTGATAAACTCCCTTTATATCCAACACCAGAAAAAATATTAATCAAAGAAACTGACGGCGATATTCGCGTCCCCTACGAGAGAATAAAAAGCTATGACGATAAAGAATTTGAACTATTTATTAGAGAATGGGTCGTATCATTAAAAGATAGATTTCAAGTTCGCGGTTTTGGTGGAGCTGGTGATAAAGGAAGAGATGTTGTTGCTAAAGATGAGAGAGGTAGTTATTTTTATTACCAATGCAAACATTATAACCATTCCCTTCTCCCTAGCGATATGATGCCAGAATTCGGAAAACTTGTCTATTATACATTTGTCAAGGATATACCATTGCCCAAAGAATACTATATTTTAGCACCGCAAGATATTAATGTAAAGTTGAACGACTTACTTAATAATCCAAATGAGATAAATATAAAATTGATAAACGAGTGGTCAAAAACATGTCGTACCAGAATAAAAGCTGCACCGGTTGATTTAACTTTAGATTTGAAAAAATATATAGATAAATTTGATTTCCGCATTATAAAAACAAAGACCATGCTTGAGGTAGTTGAAGATCATAAAACTACAGCCTTTTATGCGTTTCGTTTTGGTGGTGGGTTAACAATTACTCGCGATAGAAGTATTGACGTTCCTAATATTGTCGAAAAGTGTGAGGCAATATACATTGAAAAATATCTTGATGCCATTTCGGAAAAAGAAGGCAAAAAAATCAACTCAGTTGAAGAATTATTAAGTTGCTATCCAAAATATATAGATAGATTGAAAGTACAACGTGAGCGTTTCTATTCTGCCGAAAATTTAAAGATATTTGCTTTGCAGAATTTGCTTCACAATGAATATTTTGAGGATTTAGCCAATGATATCTATTACGGTATATATGATTATTTAGATAAAGATTATACCAATGGGTATGAGCGTTTACTTGATGTTATGGCGCAAGTTGCCAAGATAGATTTAAGACAAAATTTGCTTTCAAAATACGATCTTGTCCATCCGCAGGATCGTCAAGGCATATGTCATCAATTGGCTAACGAAAGAAGGAATATAGTATGGACAAGCATAAAATGAATTATGTCGCAACTATTCTTTTTGAACATATGAAGATAGGGATGTTTTTTTGCATTAAGCAGGATGGATTAGTGTTTAACGAGATTGAGTTGCTCCTAAAGCGATTGAATATTTCCACAGCAATTATTTCCTCAGTGCTTGAAGATCTGGTTTCACGTGGTATTCTCACAGTTAACTTTGGCGTTGACTATCAGTTGAACTATGTAATTACTGAATTTGGGAGTTATTTTTATAAAAAGCTGTGTTCTACGAACGAAGATATAGCAGCACTATTTGAAAAGGTAGGTGTTATTATCAATGAAACGGATTTTACTTAGGAAATTAACTCTATCTGACTCAGGAAAACCTGATGCTATACTTATTTTTAAAGCAGGACTTAATGTTATTACGGGAGACTCGGACACTGGTAAAACATACGCATTTCAGTGTTTAAATTATATACTGGGTTCTGAAAAACCACCTAAAAATATTGCCGAAGCAACCGGATATAGTATTATTTCTTTGAAATTTACTGTAGATGATGAAGTATACTTACTTGAGCGTACAATAGAATCAAATAAAATTGCAGTTACGCACAATGAAGAAAAAATAGAACTTTCTTGCAAGCACGATGCTACTAGTTCTAAAAACTTATCAAGGTATTTATTGCAATTATTACAAGGGCATGATCAAAACAAATTTTTAAAGAAAAATAAGAGCAACGAAACAAGGACATTATCATTTCGTGATATTGTTCATCTTATTACAGTTGGAGAAACTGATATTATTGCGGAAACATCAGCATTTCAGTCAATACAGTATACAGAAAGAACAGTTAGCAAATCGGTATTAAAGTATATCATAACTGGTGTTGATGACAGTAATATTGTTAAAATAGAAGATAGCACAGACGAAAATATAAAGCGAACAGGCGTTGTCCAGTTTTTGCAAAAAAAGAAAGAGATTTTGAAAGATAAAATATCTGCCATCGAGGAGGATAAGCACTATAAATTGTTTGCTAGTTCTAATTCTATGCAAGATATGATCGAAAAGATAAAAGTATTAAGAGGCGAAATTTCTAAAGCAAATGCTATGATAACCAACAATCAAACTAATATACAAAGTTTGGAAAAGGCATGTTTTTCTGATGAAATAAAAATAAAAGAATTTCAAAAATTAAAACAGCATTACCAAGAAGAACTTAAAAGAAACGTTATGGTTGCAACTTATTCAGATTTTCTACTTCAGACGCCCGCTCTTAACTGCCCTGTTTGTAGGCAAATAATTAATCATGCCATAATTGATCCTGCTAATGCTAAAAACTTGTTCGAGTATTATAAATTTTACATGGTTCAATTGACAAAGAAAATTGATGGTCTAAGTTCATCTATTGAGGATATCCTTGAACGCATTAGCAAAGAAAAGGACATTATCAAAAGCTTGACTGATGACAATGTTATCTTAATCGACCAAATAAAGAAGAACCAAGAAATATTAATGGATTTGAGCAAAAATATTTCAGCTATACGCCAATTAGATGCCATGCAAAATTCGTTGGAAATCTATAGGCAGGAACTGGTATTGGTTGAAGGCGATATAATTGCCTATAGCGAAAAGGTTACTGAGACCAAGAAGTCATCAAGAAATCAGGATGCTACACTTTATGATGCATACTGTCTTGCGATTGAAAACGTCCTAAAAAGTTGGGGCTTTTCTGATGAATTGAAAGTAACCTTTGACGTTGAAACACTTGATCTTTTCATTAACAAAAAAGCTCGCTCAGGTTGGGGTAAGGGTTATAGAGCTTTTTTTATGTCAGCAATGGTAATAGGATTAATGCGTTACTGCCTTGAAAACAATAAACTGCATCCGGGATTTGTCATATTAGACTCTCCGTTAGTATCTTTTAAAGAGCGAAAGAGAGATCCAGATGGTAGCTGGGTAGATGATTACATGGAGCGAAAAATGATTGATGATATTATAGAGCACGACTGTTTCAGTCAAGTAATAATATTCGAGAACAAGAGTATTAAATACGATTATGATTATAACTACGTAGAATTTAACCACGATGGCGACGGTAGAAAGGGCTTTATTCCGTTTAGTGAATAGATACTTAAAAGGTAAATATTAATCTTTCAAAAATAAGAATGTTGGACTATCGTTTTGGTCTTACTTTTACAAGGTAACTATAAAACAACTGTTACATGAAATATTCCTATAACATACATAAATGATTATTGAATGTAAAATCGAAAAAAATAGCGGGAGTATTTGTACCAATATTATTTTTACAAATAATTTAAAAACTCCCCCACCGAGCCTAGCATACACAGCCCCTTTATGGGGCTTATTTTTTTTGTCCAAAAATTTCTATATTTTTTCAAAATGTCCTTGTTTGTCACCACGAAATGTGTTATAGTGTAAATAGAGAAATTATGACAACAAAATATTTGCCTACAATCAGCATTGCTGATTGTAGGTTTTTTGTTTTTTAAGAAAGGAGGCAAGTTACACGCATTGAATTTTCAACCAGTAAAGGGGGAATTAGTTTGAAGGTTTGAATTGTTAAAATTAAAAATCATAATAAAAAACACTTGCACAGGTCATAGCATAAGCTATGGCTTTATTTATTAGTAAAAAAATCAAAAATTAAGAAAGAGGTAAAAATAATGTATAACTACGAAAAAAGAAAATTAAAGAAAAATGAGATCTTAAAAGCTATGGAAATATATGATGACTACCCATACATACCATTTGGATATA
>CAZKFG010000085.1:0-4712 GCA_964551985.1 uncultured Acidaminococcales bacterium | reverse complement strand
CTGCGACCTTTTGATTCGTAGTCAAACGCTCTATCCAGCTGAGCTACGGAGTCATTTGTTTAACAAAAGTTATTATATTAAGTTTCATTGTATTTGTCAAGCTTTATTTTCATATAAAGCATATGTCAACTCTTGTTTATATGCCATGTCCCAAAATAAATATTCAAATTGTATGCTATCTATAAATATTTGCTCTAGTTTGGCTAACTGCTCTTTTGTTTTACTTTCACTTAATTCATCTAGTGCATCAATCATCCAAGCGAACATTTGATAAAATTCATCGCTCGAATAAAGCTCTATCCAACTTTTATAAAAATTATCTTTTAATTTGTCTGCATAGTCTTTTTTCAGTTGGCAAGCGTAATCATAATATGTCCAAGGACAAGGCAAAAGAGTAGCTAAAAGTTCAGCTATATCACCTGTTTGTCCAACCGATATCATATTTGCTGTGTAGCCCTTGTTAAACAAACTAGCACTAGATTGCTCAACATCTTTTATACTTATGCCAAAGCTTTTCATATAGCTTCTGTGTAAGGCAAGTTCTGTTTTTAGTATTCCATTTTGAATATCAGAAAAATTTGTCATCATCTGTTCAGTGTCTGATTTTACCACTCCTAGTGCAAAAACTTTAGCGTATTGTAAAAGATAGTGGTAATCTTGAATTAAATAAAATTCAAATGTCTTTTTATCTAGTGTGCTATCACCTAGCTTTTGTACGAACGGATGCTGGTATCCTTGCTGCCAAGCTGTTTTGGCAGCTTGTTTTAATTTTTCACTTGTTGACATTTTATCACCTCATAATTAAAATAGCAGGCTGCAAAAGTGCAACCTGCTTTAAACGTTTTGTTTTGCTCCCTACGATGGTATTAACCAACAGGTTCAAAGGGTCAGGCAATGCCTTCTCAACTATCAAAAGTTCCCCTGCAACAATATTTTATTGTAGTTTATCTTTCAACATTTGGTTTATCATCTCAGGATTTGCTTTGCCTTTGGTCTCACGCATTATTTGTCCGACCAAAAAGCCAAGCGCCTTATCCTTACCAGCTCTAAAATCTTCTATAGATTTAGAATTTGCTGCAAGTATTTTATCGACAATACCCTCTAATGCTCCTGTATCACTTATTTGTTCTAAGCCTTTGGCTTTTATAATTTCTTCTGGTGTTATATCGTTTTTGGTTAATTCTTCAAACACCGTTTTAGCAAGTTTGCTAGATAGAACTCCTTTATTGATAAGATTAATCATTTGAGCTAAATTTTTTGGCGCGACGTGAAAATCTTTCATTTCCATATTATTGTTATTCAAATATGCCGACACATCACCAAGTAACCAGTTAGCAACAGCTTTAGCATCATCTGTATTTTTGATTGCCTCATCAAAATAATTTGCCATATCAATACTTGCTACAACACCATCAGCATCATATTCAGATAACCCAAGTTTTTCCATAATATGCGCTTTACGTTGGTCAGGCAGTTCAGGTAAAGTAGCCCTTAATTGTTCCACCCAATCTTGTTCAACAATAAATGGAGGCAAATCAGGATCTGGGAAATACCTATAATCGTGTGCTTCTTCTTTAGAACGCATTGAACGAGTTATCCCCTTTTGTTCATCCCAAGTTCTAGTCTCTTGAACTACTTTTCCGCCATCGTCTAAAATCTCCGCTTGGCGAATTTCTTCGTATTCTAAAGCTCTTTGGACAGCACGGAAAGAATTTACGTTTTTAATCTCACTTCTTGTCCCAAACTCTTTTTGACCAACAGGGCGAAGGGAAATATTAGCATCGCAACGAAGTGAGCCTTCTTGCATCTTACAATCTGACACATCAACATATTCTAAAATTGAGCGCAATTTTTCCATATATGCTTTAGCTTCTTTAGGACTTGTAATATCAGGCTCGGACACGATTTCAATTAATGGCACACTAGAACGATTATAATCAACAACCGAATAATCAGAACTTGCTATGGTATCGCCCGAATGCACCAGCTTACCGGCATCTTCTTCAATGTGAATTCTCGTTATCCCTATACGACGTTTGACGCCGTCTACTTCTATATCAATATGTCCGTTTAAACAAATTGGATAAAATAACTGTGATATTTGGTACGCCTTAGGCAAATCAGGATAAAAATAATTTTTTCTATCAAAACGATTATATCTTTGAATTTGGCAATTTAAAGCTAAACCTGTTTTTATTGCAAGCTCTACAACCTTTTTATTAAGTACAGGAAGTGCGCCAGGCATACCAGTACAAACAGGGCAAGTATTGGTATTTGGCTCACTGCCAAAATCATTTTTACAACTGCAAAAAGCTTTTGTTTTGGTCTTTAGCTCAACATGAGCTTCAAGTCCGATTACTGTTTCATATTTCATCTTTATTTACCCCCTACAGGTGCAAATTGTTTGTGATAATCAGTAGTTTGCTCAAAGGCGTAACCTGCTTTTAAAACAGTTTGCTCATCAAAAGGCTTACCGATAATTTGCAAGCCAACAGGCTTATTATCAACAAAACCACACGGCACAGACATACCCGGAAGTCCTGCCATATTAACAGGAATTGTGTAAGCATCTAGCATATAAAGCTCTATAGGTGACAAGCTATTACCTATAGGAAATGCTGTTGTCGGCGTTGTTGGCGAGATGATAACATCTACTTTATCAAAAGCATTTTTAAAATCCTGCACTATCAAAGTACGAACCTTCATCGCCTTATTATAATAAGCATCGTAAAATCCAGCACTCAAAACATAAGTACCAAGCATTATACGGCGTTTTACCTCTTCACCAAAACCATTACTTCTTGTTTTGACCATCATATCAACCAAATCTTTACCATCTTGTCTATAACCATACTTAACACCATCAAAACGAGCCAGATTTGAAGACGCCTCTGCCGGTGCAATTATATAATAAGTTGCTACAGCATATTCAGTATGAGGCAAAGAAATATCCACAATCTCGGCACCTAAGCTTTGATAATGCTCAATTGCCTTTTTAACTTGCTCTGCAACTTTAGAGTCAAGTCCTTTTGAAAAATACTCTTTTGGCACACCAATCTTCATACCGCGAACATCGCCATTAAGACCAGATGTAAAATCAGGCACCGCCATTTTAGAGCTTGTAGAATCATTTTCACAATGACCGCAAATAGCATTGAGTACTATCGCGCAATCTTCAACACTCGACGCAATAGGTCCTATTTGGTCAAGCGATGAGGAAAACGCCACGCAACCAAACCTAGAAACACGACCATAAGTAGGTTTTATACCCGTTGTACCTGTAAAAGCTGCCGGTTGACGAATAGAACCACCTGTATCCGTTCCAAGCGACCACACCACTTGACGTCCGGCAACTGACGCAACAGAACCACCAGACGAACCACCCGGAACACAATTGAGCGCCCAAGGGTTTTTTGTCTTTTTAAAATAAGAAGTTTGTGTAGTTGAACCCATAGCAAATTCGTCCATATTAGTTTTACCCAAAAATACGGCATCATGTTGCTTGAGTTTAGAAATTACTGTCGCATCATACGGCGCAACAAAATTTTCTAGTATCTTCGATGAACAAGTAGTCTTCACGCCTTTAATATTAATAATATCTTTAATACCACCTGGAATACCAGACAACAGCGAAATGCTCTCGCCATTTTTAATTTTATCATCAACCTTTTGCGCCTGAGCCAGAGCAACGTCATCGCAAAAATTAGTAAAAGCATCCACTTGAGGCTCTAGCTGCTTAGCACGATTTAAATATTCTTTTGTAAGCTCTACAGCACTGAGCTGTTTACTTGTCAACTGTTCATTTAACTGCTTAATAGATTGTTTAAATAATGACATCACGCACCACCGCCTTGCATAACACGAGGAACCAAATATCCACCGTCTTGTTTTTCAGGAGCATTAGCTAAAACCTCTTGTTGGGTCAAAGAAGGCTTAACAACATCTTCACGAAACACATTGCCATAATCGCCAACATGCGCTGTTGGAATTACATCATCAGTATCAAGCTTGTTTAAAACATCAACATAACTTAAAACATCATTAAACTGAGTTACAAATAAATCCAAATCAGACTTTTCAATCTCTAACCTAGCCAATGCGGCTATATACTCTACTTGATTAGAATCTACCCTCATTACTACACCTCTTTTAAAATTTTGCATTATAAAAATATTATACACAAAATAAGCTGCAAAAACAACAACTTTAAAATACTCTTAACGTTGCTATCTTTTTAACAAACAGCATCAATATGTAAACCACATTATCCCGCTATAAGTTTTATCATCCCTTTCGCACAGCAAATGCGTACGCACGAAAAAGCAGGCGAAAGGGTAAGAAACAAGGCAAATTAAAAATAAGAAGGAATTTTTTCAGTAGATATCAAGTATTTGTTTGGGTACATATTTTCAAGCAAATTCTTTTCTTTATTACAATTAATCATTATACAAAAAGCCTTATCTTCTCCACTCTAACCACCGCCCACGACCTAGAACAACGCCAATTTGTTCTGCGGTGGTGGAGATGATAGTTTGGGACAATACTTAAAATGTACAATACCAAAAAACTAATTTTCTTTATCCTCAAACCACAGCTACAACCTAAAACAATGCTCATCTGTATTGCGATGGTGCAGACAAATACTTACGACAAATGCAAAACCAGCCATATGGCTGGTTTTATTTTATTGTCTTACAAATCAAACTTCACAT
>CAZKFG010000084.1:0-4723 GCA_964551985.1 uncultured Acidaminococcales bacterium | reverse complement strand
TCTCCAAACTCACCAAAAAAGACGAAAAAGGCAAAGACGTTCCACTCCTCAGCTCCGAACAAATGCGCTGGATCTCTGCCATAGTAGGTGGCGTAGTATCTGAAGCAACAGGCGGAAACGCAGGTCAAGGTGGTTCGATTGCAGATAGCGCGATGAGGAATAATCACTATCAGCATATTCCTGTTGTTAAGCAGGTTTTAGAGTATGTTAAAGAGGAAAGTTTATTAAATACACTTCAAGATAATGAAGTAATGATAATAACAGCTTCTGGAAATTCATCATATTTAGCTGGAGCAACTGGTGGAATAGCTATTGATAAATTTGGTAATTACTATGAATTTGAAGGATTAACAATTGGTAGTCCTGGTGGGGGAGCATCGTACGTAATAGTTAGTCTTAAATTAGAAGCGGATAAGAACCCACAAGATGCCATAAAAGAACAACTTACAGGTGGTAAATGGGTAGGTTCAGCTTCAATTAGTAATGTTACAGCTAGTGGTACTTTTAATGGCATTAAGTTTATACCAGATGATGGAGTAGGAGTTAATATAAATCCAATTCCTAGTGCTTCTTTTGGTTATACTGAAACTAAAAACTATGGCAATATTTATGATACAGATTTTTTTGAGTTGTATTATGACAATAATAGACTTGTAAAAGACTTTTATGTAAACAATCCAGCTAAGCTGGGGGAAACTTATAAATCATATTATAGCAATGGTGCATATATGTTGTTTAAACAATCAGGCGGTCAAACATATAGATATAATACAAGTAGTAATACATGGATTTATCAGCCTGCATTTGTAACAACGCCTGGATGGATTGAAGTGGCAACTCCATATGTACAATAATTTAATGCTACTAGGCAGGTTTTATCTGTCTAGTAGCATTAGCATGAAAATCTTTACATTAAGGATGTTTTTATGAACGACAAACTGAGAAAAGCCCTTTTTTATGTTTTTATGACTATAGCCATAGTATATGGCTTATATTTACATATAGACTATTCTATTGAAAGAATAAAATTAGAACCTAAGGAACTTTATTATGAATATCTTTGTTTTGATGATATTTCTGGAAGTGATATTGTTGATTTTAAATATAGTCTACAAAGAACATATACTTCTTTAGAAAAAAAATTAGTCATTGAACTACCAGTTTCTAAAATAGCTGAATATTATCAAAGTGAAGCAAAGAAAAATGCTTGGTTGAATGAAGATATTACTAAAATTACTGATGGAAAGTTAGAAATGCGTTATAAAAAAAATATGCTGAGGTTATTCATTCGCATTATAGACATGGATAAATATAAATGCACTGTTATTGTTTATATGTCTGCACCTAAAACTCAAAAAGAAAAATCATTACAAAGGAGAGCATATCTTGAACAATAGTCTTTTTATAAAAATTAATGAACTTGGTGAAGCGTTGTTAAAAAACAAAAGTCTATGGCATAAAAATGCTCATTTCATGGCTCCGGCTATTGTATTTTTTATCATAATAACATTTCCACCTCCGCCACCCAACATGCAAAGTAAAATGAACAAGCTAGGTTTAGAATGGACACAATTAAAAGTGCCAACAAAAGATTTTAGTGTTTTAGATTACATGTATGACCAGAAAAATTACTTTATTTTTTTCTGGCACCAGGTATATCTTTATGTGGATTATAAGTTTAACATTCAAGATGAATTTGTACGTGAATTTTATGATAAAAGCCTATTAGAACAAAATTGGCAAAAAGTTGAAAGTACTCCAAATGGAGACCTTTATATAAAAGAAAAATTAAAACTACTTATTTTGAACAAAGGAAATAGCAACTGGCGGTTTGAGTTTATTCACGAATAATTAGAAGGATAAGCTTAGGAGGACATAAATTGAATTATGACTTTAATAACTATCTCTTTTGTTGGATACCTATTTCATTTTTTATAATTAGTTCAATTTTATTTTTATTTAAACTATTTAAACAAGATAGATTGTTTGCTTTAAGTGGTGTAATGGCAAGAAAAAAATTTATCATTTCTCTAATATTAATAACCATAATTAGCATTTTTGTTGACTATTTATTACCAACTTTAGCAAGTCATGTTTCTTTCTTTTATAGGCTATCAACAGAACAAATAGCTAATCTTTTGCTATACATAGAACAATTTTATCAAACAATAATAATGATATTTTTGCTTTTTATTTGTATTAGAAGGATAAATGATATTGGTCTAAAGGGAGTATTTATAGGAATTATTTTTGTTCCAGAATTTTTACCTATTTCTAAAATATCTATTTTAAAAATTTTTAGTTTTTGGAACTTTGTATTACCAATTTGCTTAATCTTATTATGTATCATAAAAACAGATAGTTTTAATAAAAACAAACTTTAAATTATAAAAAATTACATAATTAATGACAGACATAAACAGTGAAAAATTTGTCGAAGGACTAACAGTCGGAGCAATAAACGAAATACTAATAGGCCAGCTCTCCAAACTCACCAAAAAAGACGAAAAAGGCAAAGACGTTCCACTCCTCAGTTCAGAACAAATGCGCTGGATCTCTGCCATAGTAGGTGGCGTAGTATCTGAAGCAACAGGCGGAAACGCAGGTCAAGGTGGTTCGATTGCCGATAGTGCGACAGCTAATAACTTTTTAAAACACGAAGGAATTTATAAAAATAATCTCTCAGAAGCAGAGGCTTATGAAAAAGATTTAGCAGATTGTGGTACAGATGAAAAATGTAAGGAACGAGTAAGGCTAGAGTATAAAGAACTGTCGGATGCTAATATAGCTAATGGTGCTGAAAATGACAGAAGTGGCAACTATATAATATACAATGAGCTTTACAATCAAGAAACAAATGTTCCGTCTTCACAATTTGGTTCTGGTAAAGCAACAAATGGAAATGATTTTATATCTAAAATTGCAGTAGAAAACAAGATTATAGAAAATCTTTCCAATCTTTCAACATCAGAAAAAAATGCCTACATTAACGCTATTTCTAAAATTCAAGAAGAATGTAGCGAAAAAGAAGTTAGAGAGCTCCTTTTTAAAACAAATGCAAATAATATTATACAAGCTTACGAAGACTACAACAAAGCAAGTGAAGGCATAATAAGTGGAACCATTTTAAATGAACAACAGAAAATTCAAATCATTAAAGGTGCATTAGAAAATGGTTTAAATGGTGCTATTGAGCAATATGAAAAAATAGCTCAGGATAAAGTTAACTCTCTTTACAACTCTGATACAGATATACAACAAGTAATTGATTTAATGAAAGCAGATGGCTATTCAAATAAAGATATTGCAGCTATGATTGAATCATCAGGAAAAAGCATAGAAGAGATTGCTACTATAAAAACAACTGCTTTAGCAACTACTGCTACTACTATAGTTGTAGCAGCCATGTTAAGATCAACTATTTTGACTAATGAACAAGCTAGAGCTAATCTAGAAGAACTTGCACGTCAAGATATATTATCAAAAGGTGTAAAACGAGTAGAAACATCAAATGAAATTGTAATTGGTAGGTCTATTTATAATTCCGATAAATCATATGAAGTGATTGCTAAAACAAGAGGTTCATCTTACTTTAATATGCCAGATGCTCAATGGAAAGAACTTACTCAAAAATATGGCAAAGACGTTATGGAAAAAGCAAACTTAGAGTTTATACAAAAAGGAATAGATGAGAACAAGACATTTATTCTTACATCCAATCCTTACAAAGTGCCTTCTGATGCAATGTATGCTAAAGAACTTTCCCTAATTAAAGAAGCACAATACAAAATAATTGAATATGGCGATAACCTTTGGAAAGCAATACCAAAATAAGTTTTATCTACAATTAAAGGGGGTATTCAATTATGTTGCTAATTAGCAAGGAAAACTATGAACAAACATTGGCAATATTGAGAAAAAAAGCAACACTAGCTCCTATTTTCCAAAAACTAAAAACATTTATTGAAGACAAATACGATGTAAAAGTAGCCAACTTTATAGTCGACAAGATTCGTGCTCATGAAAAAAGAAAAAGATTAAAAGTTTTAATATTGCAAGGGGATATAAAAAAAGTATTTGACGACAAAACTGGTAACTATGATGAAGAAAAGCAAAAAATTATTGCTGATAAATTTCGAGAGTTATCAACAGAATATAAATTTGCGACTCCTGAAGAATTAGAAGGCTTATTTGTTGCTTATACTGATTTTACTCTTGTATTTGTTGAAGAACTCACGGAAAAACATGCCAAAGAAGCAGAACAGTTGATAAAACGCAAATATAAAAACCTAGCGATATGGGAAATTGAGCAATGCGTATTTGTCTTATATGTGTTTTTTGAAACAGATGATAATTTAAAAAAATATAAGGAAGAAGGAGTGCTTGAAGACATAAAAAATAACTATTTATCTTTTATAAAACAATATGATGAATTTGACATGGTAAAACAATATGAAGATAATATGATATATTTTGGTAGTAAAGAGACTATTGATAGAGAGCATGGGGGATCTACATGGCGTTTTTATAAATCTCTATAAGTGTCCCAACATTTTATAAAAAATCTTAATTAGGAGAAAAACGTGTTTAGAAAAATATTTTTTATAATCCTATCTTCATTGTTAATAACATCATTAGCATTGGCAAAACAAATTTCTGTAACCCAGCAACTAAGCAGTGAACTCAAAAACTACCAACAACACACCATAAAACTACCAACAGC
>CAZKFG010000083.1:0-4840 GCA_964551985.1 uncultured Acidaminococcales bacterium | reverse complement strand
GTTTATTCAGTCTCACGTTAAAGAACATGCTGAATTACATTTATATTTGTCTATGAATGTACCACTACCTTGGTTAGAACGTGTGCCGACATATAAAGATAAACTTCAACAACTAGATTTTCAAGGTAAAGATATAAATACATATGGATTTTTAGGTTATCCTGTTCTTATGGCAGCTGATATAATGCTTTATTTAGCTGATTTTGTGCCTGTTGGCGAAGATCAAATTCCACATGTAGAATTAACAAGAGAAATAGTGCGTAGATTTAATTATCTTTATCAACCGATTTTTCCTGAGCCACAAGTTCTTTTGACTGAGGCTAAAGTTATGCCTGGAATTGATGGACGCAAGATGAGTAAATCGTATGATAATTACATTCCTTTAGGTGCAAGTCCTGATGAAATAAGACAAAAAGTGCAGCAAATGGTTACAGACCCTAACAGAATTAAAAAGACAGATAAAGGTAATCCTGATATCTGTACGGTTTATGCTTTTTGTAAGCAATTTCTTTCTAATGAAGAATATAATAATATAACAGAACAATGCAAAAACGGTGAAATTGGTTGTGTTGCTTGTAAAAAGAATTTGGCAGAAAATATGGTAAAGACTCTAGCGCCGATATATGAAAAAAGAAAAGAATTATCAGAAAAACCAGAATATATTAAAGAAATATTGGATTTTGGTGCTGTAAGAGCAAGAAAAGTTGCTCAAAATACTATTGAAAAAACTAGATGTGCTATGAAACTTTGGTAGTTATGAATGATTACAAAATAGTTACTGAAAAGTTTGAAGGTCCGCTTGATTTATTGATGCATTTAATCAATAAAGAGAAACTTGATATTTATGATATTCCAATTTCTACTGTTACACGTCAGTATCTAGATTACATTTTTCAAATGCAAGAGTTTAATATAGAAATTGCCAGCGAGTTTTTACTTATGGCAGCAACATTGTTGCAGATAAAATCAAGGCTTTTGTTGCCTAAACAAACAGTAGATGAAAAAAAAGAAGATGATTTAGAAGAGTCTGAACAAGTAGACCCAAGGCAAGAGCTTATAGATCGCCTTACTGTCTACAGGCAGTTTAAACTAGCAGGTGATGTTTTTGCTGATTTGTGGGAAATTAATCAGTGTTATTATGTGAGAGAACCAATATATATAGAAAAAAACTTGTCATTACCTGTTAATTTGTCTATAAATGATTTACTTCTTGCAATATCGCAACTGTTAGAAAATATTGAACAAATAGACGAATATGTGTTTTTAGATGATTTTAATGTTAAAGATAAAGTACAAGATATTTTGTCTTTATTAAAAGAACAAAAGCGGATAACTTTAAAGCAAACTTTGACCCGATCAGGCACAAACGGTGAATTAATAGCCGCTTTTTTGGCTGTTTTAGAGCTATTGAAAATGGGTAAAATAACAATCAATCAACCAGAAAAACTTGGTGAAATATATATATATTCATCGGAGGAATAAGATGTTTTATGATGATTTGCACAGCCACGTAGAAGCGCTTTTGTTTGCTAGTGGTGAACCTATCACATCAGATAAAATCGCAAAAATAATTAATATCCCAGTTGAGCACGTAGATGATATAATTTTTGATTTAAAAGAAGAGTTTAATAAATCACATCATGGTATTACAATACGCCAAGTTGCTGGCGGATATCAAATGCAAACGAAAAATGAGCTTTTTGATACTATTAAAAAACTTGTAGTTACAAAAGATAATAAACCTTCGCAATCAGCCTTGGAAGTTTTGGCGATAGTTGCGTACCGTCAGCCTATAACTAAACAAGAGATAGAATTTATTCGTGGCGTTAAGACTGATAAGCTTATAAATAATTTACTTGATATAAAACTTATAAAAGAAGCTGGACGGAAAGATGTAGTTGGTAGACCTATACTTTATGCAACAACAAAGGATTTTTTAACAGCTTTTGGATTTAATTCTTTGCTTGATTTGCCATCTTTGCCAGATAAAGTTTTTACTAACAAAAGTATTGATTTAAAAGAGGAATAAAATGATACGCAATTTTATAATACTAATTGTTTTTAGCATATTTTTAAATGTAAATTATGCCTTTGCATCTAGTTTAGATATTTTTGCAAAGAATGCTGTTTTAATTGATGCACATACGGGAAAAGTGCTCTATGAAAAAAATGCTGACAAATTAGCATATCCAGCAAGTACAACTAAAATTTTAACTATGCTTACAGCGCTTGAACATAATACTAAAGGTCAATTAGTAACAATTTCAAAAAAAGCAGCAGATACAGAAGGTTCAACCGCAAATATATTAGTAGGTGAACAATATAGTTTAACAGAACTATTTTATGGTTTAATGTTACAATCTGGCAATGATGCAGCGGTTGCTATAGCAGAGCATATAGGTGGTAATGAAAATACCTTTGTAACACTTATGAATGAAAAAGCCAAAATCATCGGCACAAATCAAAGCCACTTTTTAAATGCTTCTGGACTACCAAATAATAATCACTATACAACAGCTAAAGATATGGCGCTAATTGCTCGTTATGCCATGACAAACAGTTTGTTTAGAGAAATTGTAGCCACAAATGCAAAGTCTTGGCAAGTACGCAACCAATATCAAAAAAATCAAATTGAAAATACTAATAAACTTCTGGTGACTTATAGCGGTGCTACTGGGATAAAAACAGGTAGTACAAATCAAGCAGGCAGATGTCTTGTATCAAGTGCCAAAAAAGATGGGATAGAGTTGATTGCAGTCGTGTTCGCATCAAACGAAGCTAACGTTTTTGAAGATAGTAAAAAAATTCTAGATTATGGTTTTTCTATTGCTGAACCTAAAGTTGTTTTTAAAAAAGATGATCTGATAAAACTTATGTCTGTAAGTAAAAGCAGAAAAAAAGTGCCAGTAATAGTCAAGCAAGATGTTGTTCTTGCAATAACAGATGATTTTGATAAATATAAAATTGAGATTATAACAGACAAAAATCTACCAAAGCAGATCGGTGACAATCAAAAAGCTGGTGTAATTAAGATTTTTTATGATGGTTTGCAGATTCAAGAGGTAGATTTATATACTAAAATAGAAGATAAAAGAACCAGTTGGCTTAGTGATTGGTTTTTTGGTTAAATAAAAAAATGGAGTTTTAAATGCAAGAGAGATTACAAAAATTTTTAGCCCAAGCAGGAGTTGCATCGAGGCGTGATGCCGAGAAAATAATAATGCAAAACAGAGTGAAGGTAAACGGTAAAATTGTTAATGAACTCGGTAGCAAAGTTGATCCAAACAAAGATAAAGTTTTTGTCGATGGCAAAAAAGTTGCTATCAAAAAAAAGCTTTACTATATTTTTAACAAACCGCGTGGTGTTGTGACAACTTTGTCAGACCCAGAAAAAAGAAAAACTATAGGTGATTTTATTAAAGAATTGCCAGAACGCGTTTTCTCAGTTGGTAGATTGGATTATAATACAGAGGGTTTACTCCTGCTTACAAATGATGGCGAACTTTCACAAATGCTAATGCATCCTAAATATCATGTTAATAAAACTTATCGAGTCAGTGCTGTTGGTATTGTTAAAGAAGAACTGCTGGATAAATTGAGAGTTGGCATAAGACTAGAAGACGGTGTTACAGCTCCGGCGCTTGTTAATATAATAGAATACCAACATGAAAAGAATTTGACTTTGTTTGATATTACTATTCATGAAGGTAAAAACAGGCAGGTGAGACGTATGTGTGATGCTATTGGGCATCCTGTAAGATACTTAAAAAGAACAAAGTTTGCAGGCATCGTGCTAAATGATTTGAAACGTGGTAAAATAAGAGAGTTAGAGAAATTTGAAGTGCAAAATCTGTATAAGTTGGTACAAGAACAAGATGATGTATGATGTTGTTATTATAGGTGCAGGACCAGCTGGTCTTATGGCAGGAATTGTGGCAGCGCAGGCAAAAAAATCTGTACTTATTCTTGAACACATGCCAGATTGTGCAAAAAAACTACTTATTTGTGGTAAAGGGCGTTGTAATATCACAAACAATTGTGAAATTGATGAATTCATAAAAAATATACCTGGTAATGGCAAATTTTTACATAGCGCTTTTAAAATGTTTGATAATAAAAAACTTATTGACTTTTTCCATAGCAACAATTTACAAACTAAGGTGGAAAGAGGAGGTAGGGTTTTTCCTGTAAGTGATAAGTCTATTGACGTTAAAAATGCTCTTTTAGAAGTGTTCAAAAGTAATAAGGGTAATTTGAAAGTAAATGCTAAAATTGATAAAATAGTTATAGAAAATAATATAGCAACAGAAGTTATTTTAAAAGACGGCACAAAGATTAAAACTAAAAGCATAATTATTTGTACAGGCGGAGCCTCATATCCTAAGACAGGTTCTGATTGTAGTGGTTTTAAAATGGCTAAAAGTTTAGGTCATACTATTGT
The DNA here is from genome assembly GCA_964551985.1 of uncultured Acidaminococcales bacterium. GTDB lineage: Bacteria > Bacillota > Negativicutes > Acidaminococcales > JAISLQ01 > CAZKFG01. Next base: position 399 of record CAZKFG010000083.1, on the reverse strand, counting down.
AGATTTAAAGCCGTCACTTGTTCCGTTAGTAGCTCAATCAGAACACTTAGAGCAACTGCAAGGATTGTCTCTTAAAAATGTTTCTGTAAGCATAATTGTAGATGGTAAAAAACAGCAAAAAGCATTTGGTGAGATGCTGTTTACACATTTTGGTCTATCTGGACCTGTTATTTTAACTTTGAGCAATTATGTTGCAAAGCATCTTGAAAAAACTAATAACGTAGAAATTTCTATTGATTTAAAACCTGCTTTGACAAATGTACAAATGGATAATAGAGTGCAACGTGATTTTGAAAAATTCAGTAAAAAACAAATCAAAAACTCTTTATCTGAGCTTTTACCAAGCAGTCTTATTCCAGTAATTATAAAAGAAGCACAGATTAATGAAGATAAATTTAC
>CAZKFG010000082.1:0-4844 GCA_964551985.1 uncultured Acidaminococcales bacterium | reverse complement strand
ACCAAAACATCAAGTCAGACTACCAAAGCGTTCAAGAACAAGCAGGCATCTATGCTGGCAAAGGCGGCTTTGACATAACAGTAGGTAAAAATACCGACCTAAAAGGCGCCGTAATAGCAAGTGAAGCAGACCCAGACAAAAACTCCCTCACAACAGGCACCCTCACATATTCCGACATACAAAACAAAGCCGACTGGAAAGCCGATACAGTAGGAATAAACATAAACCACAACTTTACCGACGGCAAACAACCAGGCGACGCTAGCGCCAACAAAGACCTAACAAATAAAGACCCAATCACAGACAAAGACAAAGGCATCACACCAAACCTCGCCGGAAGTGACGGAAAAGCCCAAAGCACAACAAAATCCGCCATCGCTCAAGGCGAAATAACCATAACCCAAAACAAAGACCAAGACCTATCCGACCTAAGCCGAGACACAGCAGGTGCCAACAACCCACTAAATCCAATCTTTGACAAAAACAAAATCCTAGAAAACCAAGAAGCCGCTAAAATATTTGGCGAAATTGGATTCAAACTAGTAGGCGATCTAGCCCAAAAAATGGGCTGGAAAGAAGGCTCTGCCGAAAAAGTTATGCTACACGGACTAATCGGCGGAATAATGGCAGACATAAACGGCGGAAAATTTGGAGAAGGACTAACAGTTGGAGCAATAAACGAAATACTAATAGGACAGCTCTCCAAACTCACCAAAAAAGACGAAAAAGGCAAAGACGTTCCACTCCTCAGTTCAGAACAAATGCGCTGGATCTCTGCCATAGTAGGTGGCGTAGTATCTGAAGCAACAGGCGGAAACGCAGGTCAAGGTGGTTCGATTGCAGATAGCGCGATGAGGAATAATCACTATCAGCATATTCCTGTTGTTAAGCAGGTTTTAGAGTATGTTAAAGAGGAAAGTTTATTAAATACACTTCAAGATAATGAAGTAATGATAATAACAGCTTCTGGAAATTCATCATATTTAGTAGGAGCAACTGGTGGAATAGTTATGGACAAATTTGGTAATTATTATGAATTTGAAGGCTTAACAATTGGAAGCCCTGGCGGAGGAGCATCATACGTAATAGTTAGTCTTGATTTAAGTTCCAGTAGTAGTAGCAACTTGCAAGATTCCATTAAGGAACAAATTGTAGGTGGAAAATGGGTAGGTTCGGCTTCCATTGGTAATGTTACAGCTAGTGGTACTTTTAATGGCTATAAGTTTGTTCCAGATGATGGGGTCGGAGTTAATGTAAACCCTGCTCCTAGTGCTTCTGCTGGTTATGTAAAATTTAAGGATTATGGCAACATTAATGATAGAGACTTTTTTGAGAAGTATTATGATAATAACAGAATTGTAAAAGATTTTTATATAAACAATCCCGCTAAGTCGGGGGAAACTTATAAATCATACTATAGTAATGGTGAATATATGCTATTCAAACAATCAGGTGGGCAAACATACAAATATGATACAAGTAGCGGAAAATGGTTTTATCAGCCTGCATTTGTAACAACTCCTGGATGGATTGAAGTAGCAACTCCATATCAAAGTTAAATATAATATACTAGGCAGACAAACTTTGCCTAGTATATTGTCATAAAAAATTTTTATATAAGGATATTTTTATGAACGACAAAATAAGAAAAGTAATTTTTAATATTTTTATGGTTATAGCTATAATATATGGTCTATACTTAAATGTATATTATTATATAGAAAGGACAAAGTCAGAACCTAAGGAGCTTTACTATGAGTACCTGTGCTTTAATGATGTGTCTAGCGGTATTGCTGTTGATTTCAAATATGGTCTACAAAGAACATATACTTTTTTAGAAAAAAAAATAATGGTTGAATTACCAATTTCTAAAATAGTTAAATATTATCAAAGTGAAGCAAAGAAGAATGGATGGCTAAAAGAAGATATTACTGAAATTAGTAATGAAAAAGTAGAAATGAGTTACAAGAAGGGGACATTGAGCTTATTTATTCGCATCATAGAACTAGACAAGAATAAATGTACAGTTACTGTCTCTATGTCTGCACCTAAACCTAAAAAAGAAAAATTAAGACAAAGGAGAGCGTATCTTGAAAGATAGTCTTTATATAAAAATTAATCAGCTTGGAGAACTGCTGTTAAAAAATAAAAATATGAATATATCTATTTGGGATAAAAATGCCATTTTCATGGCACCAGCTATTGTATTTTTTATCATACTAACCTTCCCGCCTCCGCCACCTAATATGCAGATTAATATGAACAGGCTAGGATTAGAGTGGACACAATTAAAAGTGCCAACAAAAGATTTTAGTGTCTTAGATTACATGTATGACCAGAAAAATTACTTTATTTTTTTCTGGCACAAGGTCTACTTATATGTGGAATATAAGTTTAATATACCAGATACACTTGTACGTGAATTTTATGCTCAAAGTTTATTAGAACAAAATTGGCAAAAAGTTGAAAGTACTGCAAATGGAGACCTTTATATAAAAGAAAAATTAAAACTACTTATTTTGAACAAAGGAAATAGCAACTGGCGGTTTGAGTTTATTCACGAATAATTAGAAGGATAAGCTTAGGAGGACATAAATTGAATTATGACTTTAATAACTATCTCTTTTGTTGGATACCTATTTCATTTTTTATAATTAGTTCAATTTTATTTTTATTTAAACTATTTAAACAAGATAGATTGTTTGCTTTAAGTGGTGTAATGGCAAGAAAAAAATTTATCATTTCTCTAATATTAATAACCATAATTAGCATTTTTGTTGACTATTTATTACCAATTTTAGCAAGTCATATTTTTTTCTTTTATAAATTGCCAACAGAACAAATAGGGGATATTTTGCTTTATATAGAACAATTTTACCAAACGGTAATAATGATATTTTTGCTTTCTATTTGTATTAGAAGGATAAATGATATCGGTTTAAATGGGGTATTTATAGGAGTAGTTTTTGTTCCAGAGTTTTTACCTATTATTAAAATATCTATTTTGGCAATTTTTAGTTTTTGGCACTTTGTATTACCAATTTGTTTAATTTTACTATGTGTCATTAAAACAAAAAGTTTTAATAAAAATAAATTTTAAATTATAAAAAATTACATAATTAATGTAAGACATAAAAGGCGGAAAATTTGGTGAAGGACTAACAGTTGGAGCAATAAACGAAATACTAATAGGCCAGCTCTCAAAACTCACCAAAAAAGACGAAAAAGGCAAAGACGTTCCACTCCTTAGCTCAGAACAAATGCGCTGGATCTCTGCCCTAGTTGGCGCAGGAGTCTCAGAAACAGTCGGTGGCAACCCAGGACAAGGCGGCTCTATCGCCGACAGTGCAACGAGGAACAATTGGGGAGCCAAAGAACATCGAACACTAATGGATAAACTAAAAGAAAACTTCACTAATGAACAGATAGATGCTTTAATTAAGGCAAGTGATAAAACAGATTGGAAAGATCAGACAAATGACGGTAGACATTCTATGCCACCATCAGAAGCATACTATAAATATGCTAGACAAATGCTCGGTTTAGAACCAATGTTTATTGAAGATGGCAAAGAATTTTATGTTCCGGAAAATGAGCGTTGGAGCAAAGAACAGGCTACACAATACATACAAGAAAAAGAGCAAATATCTTTAAAAGCTGCCAAGCAAGACTTTGAACAAAATATGAGTAAAGCCGTTGCCCTTTATAATGCTGGTGATGAAAAAAAAGCCATGGAATATCTAGGCTACGCCCTACACACAACTCAAGACCTATATTCACACTGGATACGTGGTGAAAACGGTGGCTGGAGTTCCCACGTTGCCAATTTCTTTGGAGAAAAATCACCAGATAATCCAAACAACAATGACAACAAATATAACGAGCAAAATGTTTCTATTTTTGGTAAAGCAGGCGAAGCCACACTCGATGTAGGAAAAATCTTTTGGGATGGAGTAAAAAATGGTCAGGTAAACCAAAGCTCAATAGACAAAATTTTTGACAAACAATAAAAAGGAGTGTAGCAAAATATGCCTATAGAACAAAAAATTATTTTTAATTGGCTTATTGTCAATATGTCTTTTCTAACCCTGCTATGTTTTGGTGACGGTTTTTTCTTATCAATAATTTTATGGTTCTTTTATTCACTATCACTCTTAATTGCATTTGCTACATATATTATTAAGACAACAGACCCTGATTTTTTAATAGAAGGGACGATAATTAAAATAATAGTATCCTCTTTTTTGGTTTTTATGATGTTTCCTATATTAAGTGACGGATTCAGGCTTATGGATGTTGATTTTTTTAAAAAGTTTTCTTTACCCATACAATACGCAGTAGGGTTATTTTACCCAATAGCTTTTTCAATAGTGCTAATCTATCTTTTTAAAAAGCATAATTTACTAATTAAAGCTATTTGTGTGTTTTTAATGTGGTATTTATGGTTTTTTGTTAATCAAGAAATAGTAAGCAAATACAATACCATGTTGTTTAAGTCACTAAATATAACAGATTGGCTCTCTTATAGTACAGGTTTACTTACTATATCAATACTATTTTCTCAATGGCTTACAAAAGAAGCAAAAAAATTAAAAATGCTATTAAAAACTAAGTACCAAAAGAAAAATTAAATAGTAAAAGCATTCGCGGATAAATGTTCTAGCGAATGTTTTTACATAAAAAATAGTATACGTCATAAATTAGAAAACATATGTAGCTACTATTTTCAAACTAGTAGGCGACCTAGCACAACAAATGGGCTGGAAAGAAGGCTCTGCCGAAAAAGTTATGCTACACGGACTAATCGGCGGAATAATGGCAGACATAAACGGCGGAAAATTTGG
>CAZKFG010000081.1:0-5052 GCA_964551985.1 uncultured Acidaminococcales bacterium | reverse complement strand
TTGCATGGAGCAAAAGTGAGCGATAAGGCCGAAAAACAGGTAAAAAATCTCAGTGCCTTGCAGAGTATCGTTGGTACAGCTGCTAGTATGACGGCGATTAATTCTAAGTATAGAACAGATAAAACGAATAAGAAACCAACAGAAGACACTAAGACACCAACAACTCCAACAACAACTCCAAATATTTCAATTAATAACGGTCATTATAATAATGGATTTTCGTTTACAAATAGTTGGCGCTCAGGTAATTTTAAAAACTGTCCAACATGTGGTAAAAGTTGGTTTTAAGCAATAAAACAAACAGTAAAAGAGGTGATTAAATGAGAATTGTATCAAATTCGCCTAGCATTTCAAGGCTGGGCGCGGGCTCAGTTGTGAGAATGTCAAACGATGCTTACCGTGGTACAGCTAGAGCTTATTATGCTTTGGCTGATACTGTTGGCTATGCTAACCAACAAGCCCAAAGAATTTTTGATGATAAAATCGAAACGTCTACTTTAAAGGCGATAAACGAATATAACAATAATATCAATCTTTTATCCGAAAAATATTCTGCAATGCCTTATTCTGAAGATTATTTACAAAACTATCAAAAAGAAGCTGAAAAATTAAGACAAGATAGTGTGAAAAATCTAATGCCTTACCAAAAAGCAACACTGGCATTTGAAAGCCAGACAGGCAAAACGACAAACATCAATAATAATCTTGTTAAAAACAGCTATTTGCAAAAAGAGCAAGAGCATAAAAACGCAGTTTATGAGGATTTTAAAAATACTATTGTTGCAGATTATGTCAAAAATCCGACAGTACAAACCTTTGTACAGGGACTAGAGAGTAGTGCTGGCGCTGTAGCAATTTTTACTAAAGGTAAAGATCCACTCACTTATAAAAATGCTCTGGAGAGCACGAAAAAAGATTATGCAGTTATGGCAACAGAGTATCTTTTGAGCAAGGGAGATTACACAACTTTAGAAAAGCTAGAGCCAGAGTTTAAAAAATATGGTCTTGATATGTATTTTCCTACAGCCAAAATCAACCGTATCAAAGAGCTAGAGCAGCAGCAAAAACGAGTAGATAGCGCGGTTTCTTTTTGGCAAAACGCAGCATCAACAGATACAAATTTAGTCAACAGTGCTTTAAAAGAAGGTGTATTTTTAGGTAAAAACTTGACTGGGCATGATTTAGCTATATCAAGTGCTGACAATCCAGATGTTAATAATTTAAAGCCAGAGTTTAAAAATGCTCTGCCGACTATCGGTGGTCTTTTAAAAAAATACGATTACGCTAAAGATGCCTTGATAACTAGTGGCTATCGTGACAAAAAGCGTAATGAAAATGCAAATGGGGCGGAGTCTAGTTACCATTTAGATGGTGACGCGCTAGATATCTATTTACCTCAAGTGGGCGATGATACCCAAAAAGCAGCCAAACTCTATGAGGTGTTTAGTCCGTATTTTAAAGATGTTAAATATCATGATGCAGGAAGTGGCAATCATCTGCATTTAGCAGGCTATAAAGGCGGCTTAGAAGGAAACTATACAGATGAGCAGCGACGAGAGATTATCTATAAACTAAAAGAAGATGTGGAATATTCAGAACTTGTCAAACAAATGGATTATGAAAAAAGTATGAGCTTTGGCTTAAAACATATCTTAGAGCAAAAAGATATAAAAACAATCAGCGACGTCGAACGTATAGCATATGAATACACTAGAGGTAAAGATAGAGTCTTTGCGCTAGAATTTGCCGATAGGGCAAAAAGACTGTTTAAATTGCAACAAGCATCGACAAGTGAAGATTTTGATGAAAAGACTTTTTACAACTTAAAAGAGGAAGTGTACAAAAAATCACTCATAACAGTTGAGCAATTAAACGATCTGATGGACAAAAACGGCGGCGGTTCGATAGAACAACGCCGAGCGCTAACTGATATATTTTTAAAAATAAAATCAGAACGACCTATTACAAGTTTTTTCGAAAACTGGGCAAGACAAGCTGTAGAGAGGTATAACAATCTACCAAGCGGTCAATGGAAAACGGAAAATATCAATTTAGGCGACCTACCGCCAGATTAAGGAGAGGATTTTTTTGATAACAAACAAACAAAACAAAATAACCTACCAAGGCAACTTTTTGGCAACAGAATTTGCCTACACATTCCCAATAACCGCACCAGAAGACTTAAAAGTAATACTAGTAAATAATGACGGTAGCCAAGTAGTGCTAAAAAAAGACTACTTTATAGATACAGTAAAAAAAGTAGTCATCTATCCGGGCTACGCACCCGGACAAGAACTAGAAGAATCCAGCCGTCCGCCTGTACTAACAGACAAACAAAAACTAATAATCTATCGTGAACTAGAGCCCTTACAAACAGAAGACTTCGGACAAGTATTTCCACTAAACATTCTAGAAAGAGCACTAGACAAACTGACAATACTCATCCAACAAATAATGGAAAGACTCTCGCGCGGAGTAACAATCCCACTAGGAGGCAACTTCAACGGAGAACTACCAGCCCCTGTAAAAGCAAATGCCGCCATAAGCATAAACTCAGATGGAACAGGACTAAAATACGCCGGCGACCCAGACGAAGCACTAGCAAACTCCAAAGACGCAGTAACGAGAATAACAGAACTAGAACGCCGGTACAATAACGCCAAAATAAGCGACGCGGACAGCCTAAACGGCAAGACATATGACGAGCTAATAACCGAGGCTCAATCAATAACGAATGCCCAAACCCTGCAAGGAAGTAATTTAGAACAAGTACGAGCAAACATTGATGCGAGCAAACTAGATGGAAGCACAAAAGAAGAGATAATTGCTGCCGCAAGCCAGCCAATTGGCACAATCTATTACGCAATAAGGGTGGACACACCCGAAGGCAGCGTGCGGCTAGACGGCACTGAGTATACAGAGGAACTATTTCCTAACTTTTATGCTGATTTAGTAGCAGGAAAATTCCCTAGCGTAAGTTATGAAGATTATTCGGCTCAATTGAGTAGTAACAACGGTACTTGTGGACTGTTTGCCTTAGATAGCGAAAACGCTAAGTTTAAAGTCCCTTGCATAGCAGACGGTACATTTATATCTAGTGTGCAAAACGGGAATATTGGTCAGTACTTTGAGGCAGGACTGCCGAATATCGAGGGAAATGCTAGAAGGTCTAATGATACAGCTTTCTTACACGCAAATTTTGTTGCTGATGGGGCATTTAAAAAAGGAACAACAACACAAGCAAACGGGATATATGGTTCAGGGGTAACAGCATATGATTTAGGTTTCGACGCCTCACTATCAAATCCAATTTATGGCAACTCTGAAACAGTAACACCTATACACGTTCGCTACCCATTGTTTATGGTACTATTTAACAAAGCCCAAAAAGCAAGCGAAGCGCAGTATGGAGAATTTATTGGGGTTTTAGAAGGTAAGTTAAATAAAGATGGCACTAATTCAACTGATATTACTTTACAATCGATAGCAAAAATTGCAAACCAAGAGGCAAAAAACACCGTTATTGGTTGGTTTATGCCAGATTATAGTAGAAAAACACAAATATCCATAAGTACGGGAGCTAGTTTTACCGCCCCTTCGCATGGGATACTAACCATAATTATGTCATGGGATGGACATAACACATGGTATAGTATTAAAAGAGGTCTTGGAGAGACTACGCACGTTACATATAATCAATTAGGCGGTGGTGCAGGTAGTAGCGGTGGTTCAGTTAGTAGTGACTACTTTATAGAAAAAGGGGATGTAATAAAGTATTATTCAGCAGCAGGAAGCAAGAATTTCATTTATTTTTGTCCATTAAAGGGGGCTAGTTAAAATGTTAAAACTAGTAAAAAATATAAACGAACAAACAAATCAATTTGAACAGGTGTTTGAAGGTACAGACATCTCTTGGGCTTTATCACAAGGATTTGAAGAACAACAAGTAGAAAAAGCTTTTGATGACAACTATTATCTACTAGGCTATGCACCAACAAAGCCACTAGCAGAGCTGAAAACTGAAAAATGGCAGCAAATAAAACAAGCACGAGACAATGCCGAACAAGCTGGCGTAACATATCTAGGCAAAGTGCTCGATAGTGACAGCCTAAGTGTACAGCGGATAACAGTTGCAGTGCAGACAGCACAACTGGCACTATCCGCAGGACAAGAATTTACAATAGACTGGACATGCCAAGATAACAGCACACTTACACTAAACGCCCAGCAAGTAATCGGCATTCCGATGGCACTAGCCGCCCAGTCTAACAATTTACACCAAAAAGCAAGAGAACTAAGAGAACTAATTGACATTGCCGCAACAAAAGAAGAATTGGAATTAATAGCATGGGAGTAGGTGAAAGAAGGTGTATACAAAATTGGAACAAAAATCAGCAATTGTAGGTGCCGGAAGTGGCGCTCTAATAGCCTACGCACTAGGCGGCATAGACAAAGCAATATTATGTATGCTGGTATTAGTTGTTGTAGATTATGCAACAGGGCTTGCAGTTGGCTACAAATTAGGCGAATTAAGCTCACAGAGAGGATTTCGCGGCATAATCAAAAAAATCAGTGTATTTATCATCGTGTCACTAGCCGTAACAATAGACACAGCGGCAAGCTTAGGCAATACACTGCGCACAATGACATTGTGCGCTTTTGCCTTAATAGAAGCAATTAGCATACTAGAGAACATTGATAAACTAGGCTATGGCGAGTATATACCGATATTTTTGCGAGCTAAACTATTAGAACTAAAAGAACAAAAAATAAAATACTAAAAACTAAAGCCATAGCTCGTGCTATGGCTTTTTACTTATTTTAAAAAGGAGATAAAGAAAATGAAACTAGAAAAAAGAGGTATTGCAGGACAAATGCAGAATATAAAAAAAGATAATATAAACGAAAAGAATATTGGGTGGGGCAATATAGCACAAATGGGCGGTGTAGCCGAGCCAACTTTCGGAGCAAGTTTTGACCAACAACAAACCCCACTACAAAACTGGCAAACAAGTAGCACAAGCCAACCACTAGCCAGCATAGCTGCAAACG
>CAZKFG010000080.1:0-5300 GCA_964551985.1 uncultured Acidaminococcales bacterium | reverse complement strand
GCGAAGCTTTAAACATATTTCAAAGTAAAAGTACAGAGGTTTTAGTAGAAAAAACTAATACAGGAAAGGAATAAAAATAATGAGAACTTACCAGCCAAGCAAATTTGAGTGTATAAGAAAAATTTTTTATGACATAATGCTTAATTTTATTTTTTTTATATTGCTTCCAACTTTTATACTTTGTTATTTTTTAAATATACAAATAGCAAGTTCTGAACACACAGAAACTATTCTTTGGTTTTGGCTGGTAGTTCTTTTAGTTATGTTATTTATTGGTTTTAAAAAATTTGATATGCGTAGAGCATTTGTTATTCAAGCAGATGAACAATGTCTATACTTGCAATATTATAGTGGGCATTTATATTTTTTTCGAAAATTTATAGATGTTAAGCTCAGATGGGAAAATATTGAAAGAATAAATAATTGGCATCGTTGGTCTACATCAGCAATTCCGCCCATACTTAATACTTTGTTTATTCATATGAAAGACCGAGAGTGCTATACGATAGAAATCGATATGTGTTCCACTCTAATGAAAACAATAGACAAAGAATTAAACGAAATGCTAAAACAATACGGCGAGCAGAAGGAAGAAGAAAAATAATGAGAATTTACCATCCAAGCAAATTTGAAGTAGCTAGAGAAATGCAATATCAAATAATGGGTGATTATGCTACATTTATAGCAATCCCAACACTGATATTAAACAGCATATCTTACGGCATTTTTGCAAATAATGATATACTTTTATGGTTTTGGCTGGTAACTCTTTTGCCTACAATATTTTTCGGCTATAGAAAATTTGATATACGCAGAGCTTTTATCATTGAAGCTGATGAACAAGGAATGCGTTTGCAATACTATAAGGGCTGGTTCTTTTTTACTCAAAAACTTACCGATGTACAACTACATTGGAAAGATATTGAAAGAATACATAATTGGCATCGCTGGTCAATGTTAGCAGTTCTTATTGCTCCTGTATGCAATACTTTGTTCATTCATATGAAAAACAGAGAGTGTTATACAATAGATGTTAGCTTTTGTTCCACTCTAATGAAAACAATAGACAAAGAACTAAACGAAATGCTAAAACAATATGGTGAGCAAAAGGAAGAAGAAAAATAAAAATTGCTATTCAACATTTTTTGAGGGTACTTTGGTACCCTCTTTTTTATTTTGAAAGTTTTTCTATAAGCCTAGTTAGGTAAGTTGAAAAAACAATAATTGCACCACAGTTGCACCACAATTATAAAACAATCACCTATTTAATAATGTTTTGTAAATAATATTTCACTCTCCAAAACCGTTGGTTGAGGGTTCAAGTCCTTCTGCCCCTGCCACACATAAACCGCATGGTTACTATAAAAATAAGACTTCTAGAATTTTCTAGAAGTCTTATTTTTTGTCCACGGGGGCAGTTGTATTTGAAAGTGCTTGAAATTAATTAAAATACTTTTACTCATTATAATTCATTTTAGTGAAATATCAATAACTTACTGTAACTACATTTGTGCTTATTTCCAGCACAGTGTATCCTGATTTTTTTAATAATATGCTTATTTCATAAGGAGAATTACTTGTATTTATGTCTATTTCTCCTGTACCATTTTGGTAAAATCTCACAAAGCTTCTTTCTACTCCTGGCATATTGTTTAAGTTTTGTACAAGTTGTTCAAATGAATTGTTGCTCATTGAACGAACCCTTATCAATACTGATTGTGTAATTTGCATAGAGGCTGTAGATAAAGACTCTACTATTTTGCTAGAGATTGCACTACCAGTATTTTCAAAAGATTTTTCTCTAGCCAAATCTGGAGCAATATCAACACCGCTTGTTATAGCAGAGCCTGTGCCTATTATCTGAGCATTACCAGTATTAATTATTCTCCATGTTATAGCGGTTCGGTAAGAGTATAAGCCACTTCCCATTATATTACCAATATTATTGGGCTTAAGCTCGCCTGCAATGAGGTAATCAACATTGTGTTGTTTGGCAATGGCTACAGCTTCCATTGGATTATTTGTAATTAGAGAATAAAACACGTCTGCTCTTTGGTTGATATTTGCAAGTCTTAAATCCACTATTCTTGTAAATCCCTTGCTACTTAAATCATTTATTACAGAAACAGTCGCTGCATCTGCATAAATATAATAATTATAATAGGGATGTTTGCGTACTAGTAATAAACCTATGCGAGGATTATTGAGATTTGTTTCAATGTTTTTGAGACTTTGCAACCTTGTCATCAAAGCAGAATTAGGGCTGTCATCAACAATTACTCTGACGGTAAGACAAAATGTATCATTGCCCTTATATGTATTTATTATTTCATAACTTTTAACATAGCCTTCGGATTTAGCATAAATTGTATCTTTTATTACTTGGTTTTTCTCTAAAATTGTTTTACTATCAACAAGGCTACCAACTCTCATTTCTATTGCCATTCTCAAAGCATCTTTTAATGCCATATATTTTGTTTGACCATAACCTTTTACTTCTATTGGTGCAGAACAAAAAGCTGTTGCAGAAAATAAAAATGTTGTTAATAAAAACAAAAAGCTTAATTGTAAAATCTTTTTCATTTTAAACACCGTCTTGTTTGAACACTACTGCTGTTTTGCCTAAAAAGTTTTGATTTTTATTAGCACTTAAAAGCATATCAGCATCAGCTTGACTTAAAACAGGTGTACTGTTATTTTTATCTAGTGCTATTGCTTTAACTACTAATGGGCTGCTACCAGCACGTGAAGCGTCTTTGTGTCCATGAGTTGCATAATCTGCCATTCCGTTATTAACAACAAAAGTTGGGTCTAGAAACTGATGACCATAAATAGGCTCTCTACGTTCATTTAATATAACAGGAGACATTACTCTGTTTATCTCTGTAAGACCAGTACAATCAATAATAACGCCTGTGTATAAAGAACCTGTTATTTGTCCAGATGAGCCAGTAGGTTGCTGTTGAGTTGTTGTAGAAGAAGGTGATGGAAAAGATAAAACGGTTTGGTTTTGATTGTTTGACATAACGGCTGATGCCAAAGAATTTTCGCCGAAAAGAGGTATTTGCATAACTATTTTATATGCACCATCGGAATTAAACTCTTCTTTTACTATACGAGCATTTTTGATTACGCTGTTTACATTTGTTTTTATAATATCGCTTTCAACTTGTAAATTAGATACTGTAGTTGTAGCATCAACTGATACTCCAGCAGTTATTTCAGCTAAATTGCGATAAGCATCAACAATAGCTGCACGTCTTGCCATAATCTTAGCGTGTCCACCATAGCTATTACTCGGCGGATAGCCATATCCAACAGCCTCAATGCTTCCTTTTCCATTCCATTCGATATTAGCATTGTTATTAGCGTATACAAATGATAAATTGACAATGAACATAGTTAATAAAAATATACTAAAACAAATTTTTTTAAACTTTGTTATATTTTTCATAGCATATCATCCTTACTTTGCTAAATTTGCAGCTTTTGCTGCTAAATCTGTTGCGATTATTTTAACCGCTTTTTCTGCTGCTCTTTGAATATCTTGCTCGGAAACATCTTGCCATCCAGCACCGACGCCAGATAAGCCACCTTTTGATACAGTAACGCTACCTGTGGCACTTGAAGCTATAGCTATGCTACCTGTTGTTGTATTAATAACTCTTACAACAATATTAACTTTTACATTAGCTTGCGCTAATGCTATACCGCCAAAAGCAAAACCCGAATTGCTTAATGTTGCATTAACTACTCTGCCATATACTAAATATTGTATTCCATTTATTTTGCCAAATTCAGCAGCTTTAGAAGGGTCGATTATGCCTGTAGCGCCTTGTCTTTGTTCATGTAGCATCTTGTCCATTTGTGCACGTTCTACAACATCGAACTTACCTGTATTTACAAGCTCATTAATCAATAAATCTTCTACATTTTGTGACAAATCGCTATAACTATATTTAGTTTCATTTTTAAATTCTATAATACCGATTCTTGGGGATGCGTTTGTAATTTGCGGATAAAAAACAACTACACAAAATACTAATAAAACTAACTTGAAAACATTAGCCATTTTAACAAAACTATTAGACATAAATTAACACTCTCCTAAATAAAATTTTTTGAAATATTAAATTAATTTGTTACTACAATTACAAAACTAATGATAACTAATTTTTTTCTCTCCTTTCGTTTCATATTTTGTAATAGTAAATACAAATTTGGTTGAAGTTGAATAACAGCTAAATAAGAAATTACTTAATCTATAAACCTGTATCTTTTTTTTCTGTATATTCTTTTTCATCAAGGGGGTTATTCAAAGATTTAGTTACTTGTTTAGTATCAGATGTTTGCTCAATGCCTTTATTATTGTGAGATTTCATCATATCTAATAATGGCGAAAAAGCCATTATGGCAAACAAAATAGATACTACATATTGCTCGCAATACCAGTAAAAGATAACTAATGGTACAAACATTGTCAGCATACCATAAAAATCTCTTTCTTCTGTACGTAATCTTTCATTATCATCATATTTTGATGCTAATGAACCGAAAACAACTAAATATAAAAATATAACAATGTGTGGCAAATAATAAAAAATATTACCCATACGCACGAAAGGCTGTTTGATAGAAGACCATAAGTATTTTAATATATCATCACCACTTGGAATAAAAGGAGATAGAATATTACTTAAAAATCCAAAAAAATAATCAATAAACAGCAGTAAAATAATTATTAAAATTATTCCCATAAAGTTATTCTCCTATTATTAAAATGACAATTCAAAAACACTATTAGCTTTATTAAGAACACTATTAGTTAATAAATTTTAGCATATAAAAACATTAAAGCAACTATTAGTATATATAATTAATACATATAGACTATTAGTTTATTTTGTAGCTTTGTGTATCATTAAAATATACTGTAAGTCAACTTCTTATAAGGACGGATTATTTGATGAATTACAAAGCTTTGGGTGAAAAAATACGTGCTGAGCGTTTAAAATTGCACTTTACTCAGGAAAAACTAGCAGAGCGAGTTAGCATATCTACAGCTTATGTTGGACAAATAGAACGTGGTGAGCGTAGTTTGACCTTAGATAAGCTTGTTTTAATTGCTAAAGAGCTTAATGTAACGATCGACTATTTATTGTCTGAGGACATACCTATCAAAGACGACAATATGACAGAGACTTGGCAGCAACTAACAGCTAACAAATCCGAGAGTGAAAAAGCCTTTATAATTGATATGCTAAAGGTATTGTGTCAGCATATCAGCCGCTAATCTTCTT
>CAZKFG010000079.1:0-5455 GCA_964551985.1 uncultured Acidaminococcales bacterium | reverse complement strand
AAATACTAATAGGACAGCTCTCCAAACTCACCAAAAAAGACGAAAAAGGCAAAGATATCCCACTACTAAGCTCAGAACAAATGCGCTGGATCTCTGCCATAGTTGGCGGCGTAGTCTCCGAAACAGTCGGAGGAAACGCAGGGCAAGGCGGTTCTATTGCCGATAGTGCGACAGCTAATAACAATTTCAATCATGCTAAAGCAGAAGAGATATATCAAAACTTAACTCAAGACTCAACACTTTTTAAAGTTTGGCTGGAAACTAATAGTGAAGTCTTATCTCAACAAGGATTTAATGTAGCAGATTGTACTCCTGAACAAATGGATACACTATTAGATTTATGCAAAGCCATTCATTTAAATAATTTAGCTCAAATGACAAAAGGCTACAATAAAATAGTTTATGGAGAAGTAAAAGATATTATACAAATGGGATCATTTGCTTTGGCAGGAGTAGCTTCAATTGCAGTTACATCTACAGATACAGCGAATGCACCAAAAAAAATAGCTACAATTTATTCTTTGCATTCAGGTGTAATGGCTTATACAGAAACAATATATATACTAAGCTTAGAAGATATGCCAGCTGGAACTAAAGCATTACATATAACAGCAGAATTTGCTTCTTATTATGTAGGAAGTAAATTGCCTGTAGGCAAAGCATATCAAAAATATTGGGAAAATAATCAAGAATTACTAAAAAAACTTAATATGACAAACTTTGATGTAGCTGTAGGTTCATTATTACTTCAAAATATGGGCAACGGATTTATGGACTCTGTTACAAAAGCCATACATAACAAGGTATCGCAAAGTGGTGATAGAAATGGATTGTAAAAAAATCAACGTTGCTAATGCAATAAAGGTCTATTTACCATCAGAAAATCAGGTCTATAAATATAAAATGTATTATGTTATTTCTCAAAATGTTTTTGTTTGCTTTGTATTGTCTTTAGCTGCTGTTAATAAATGGTTAGGTGATTGGTATAATACGGATATTTGCTTTCTTTTGCTATTTGTTTTCTTTGTTTTTTCTTTTGTAAGATATAAATATTTCTTTGCTAAAAAAGATATTTATACAGTATATCTTTTCCGCCAGAGAGTACTTTTTGAGTATCATAGGGAATGTCTATTTTTTACTTTGAGAAAAATAAAAGTAATAGAATTTAATGATTTAAAAACAGTGCGCTTTGGTATTTATCCAGTAGTAGCGGGAATGTATTCATATAATAGTTATGAAATATATTTTAAAATGAAAAAAGCAGAAGACTTTTCTTTTAAAACTCGTGGAGATAAACAAACAGAAAAAATAGCAGAAGATATAAACAAAGAGTTAGAACAATATAGGTTAGAAAATTCTGAAATCGCAAAAAAGCTTTTTGAGATTTAAAGTTAAAACTATAGTTGAACAAAAGTAAATACTATTAACTAAAGGCAGATTAAATCTGCTTTTAGTTATAATTACTCCAATATATAACCACAAACCGCGCTGGAAGTTAAGAAAAGCCGAAAGCACAACAAAATCCGCCATCGCAGAAGGCGAAATAACCATAACCCAAAACAAAGACCAAGACCTATTCGACCTTAGCCGAGACACTAAAAATGCCAACAACCCACTAACCCCAATCTTTGACAGAAACAAAATATTAGAAAACCAAGAAGCCGCCAAAATATTTGGTGAAATTGGGTTCAAACTAGTTGGCGATCTAGCACAAAAAATGGGCTGGAAAGAAGGCTCTGCCGAAAAAGTTATGATGTGCGGACTAAGCCGCTCTTTGCCATCCATGGCACCGCGGCACTTGTCCATCAATGGACATCGTCGGCGGAATAATGGCAGACATAAACGGCGGAAAATTCGGTGAAGGACTAACAGTTGGAGCAATAAACGAAATACTAATAGGACAGCTCTCCAAACTCACCAAAAAAGACGAAAAAGGCAAAGACGTTCCACTCCTCAGTTCAGAACAAATGCGCTGGATCTCTGCCCTAGTTGGCGCAGGAGTCTCAGAAACAGTCGGCGGAAACGCAGGTCAAGGCGGTTCTATCGCCGATAGTGGGACAGCTAATAACAACTTAAGCCATGAAGAAGTTAAAAGACATCTTGAGAATGTTGATGAAAATTCATCAGAATTTAAAGACTGGTTAAATAATATGGAAGGCGATTTAAAAGAACAGGGATTTGATGTTAACGAATTAACGCCACAACAAAAACAACAACTTGTAGATTTATACAAATCAATGCATTTACTCAATATATATAATCAAGAACAAGAATTCAGAACTGATATATATAGTAATGTTAAAGATACAGTAAACGATGGAGCCTTTGTACTCGCAAATGTTGCAGCAATATACGTTACAGTAACAGATACACAAAATGCAGTAACTAAAGTCCCTGCAATATATAATGTATATTCGCGAGTAGTAATGGCAAATGAAGTAGTATATACAGTATTTATTGATGATTCGCCTGTTGTTGACAAGGGTATACACTTAACAAAAGAAGCGTTATTATATGTTTCTGCTAATCGTGCAATGAAAGGTGTAGGGGAAGCATATAAAGACTACTGGAAAGAAAATGCGCATCTTTTACAATCAATGGGCAAGAGTTCTTTTGATGTTGCAGTTGGCTCAATATTCCTTGAAAATGCAGGAATTGGTTTTATTAATGCTATAAGTAAAGCAATGAAATAAGGAGAAAAAATGAATAATGTAGCTGAACAGCCAATCAAAATATACTCTCCTTCTAAAGGGCAAGTAAAAAAATATATACTAATCTATCTTTTTATACAAATAGTGATTATCGGCTTTGTAGCTTTAAGAGTAATTACGCCTGATATTTCATTTATTGTTTGGGGGATACTAAGCATACTACTCATCTTAAGGTATGTGTTATTCTTTAATGAAAAAGATATTTATACAGTATATTTATTTAAAGACAAAGTAGTTTTGGACTATTACAGTATTGATTGGTATAGTCTAGGTATTCCCTTTCGTAAAAGAAGACAAGCAGATTTTAACGATTTAAAGAAAATAAGTTTTATAATTAATAATTTTGGAGCTGCTTTATATATAGGAGGTACATATATGTTATCTTTTAAAATGAAAAAAGCTGCAGATTTTCACTTTGATACGATAAGCGATAAGCAATCCGAAACAATGTGCAAAGACATACAAGAACAAATGGAAATATACAGAAAAGAAAATCCTGAAATCGCAAAAAAACTTTTTGAGATTTAAAGTTAAAACTATAGTTGAACAAAAGTAAATACTATTAACTAAAGGCAGATTTACTCTGCCTTTAGTTCTAACGATTCAAAGGCATCACACCAAACCTTGCCAGAAGTGACGGAAAAGCCCAAAGCACAACAAAATCCGCCATCGCTCAAGGCGAAATAACCATAACCCAAAACAAAGACCAAGACCTATCCGACCTCAGCCGAGACACTAAAAATGCCAACAACCCACTAACCCCAATCTTTGACAAAAACAAAATCCTAGAAAACCAAGAAGCAGCCAAAATATTTGGTGAAATTGGGTTTACAATTGTTGGAGACATAATATCTAAAAACAACTGGGCAAAAGATGACCCACGTTCCATAGCCCTACATGCCCTAGTTGGCGGAATAATGGCTGAAATAAATGGCGGTAAATTTGGCGAAGGAATGTCAACTGCTGCTATAAATAAACTGCTTGTTGCAGAACTTAGTAAACATGGTGTAAGTGGCTCGGATTTACGTTGGATATCTGCTACACTAGGTATAACAATAGACGGTACTCAAGGCGGCTCTATTGCTGATAGTGCGACGAGGAATAATGCACTAAATGAAAGTGACAAAAAGGAATTCGATGAAAGGCTTGCAAAATGTACAACAGAAGAAGAAAAACAAGCACTAATTAGAGAATTTCTAAAAAGATCAGGAGTACAAGAAACAGATATATATACAGGCGATGTACTATACTCTATTGATCAAAAAGGAAACTTTTATGTATCTGATGCACCTGAAATGACTGCGGAAAATTTCATTAAACTTACCTCAACAACTGCAGGTGGAGTAATCATAGCTTTAGGTGCTGCTACTGGCGGTGCTTTAGCTGGAGAATATATAATTGTTAAATTAGCAAGTGGTGCTGTAGTTAAAGTGGCTGCAACACCTACTGTAATTACGGGTATTGCCCAATCTAGGATTAATATTGCAACAAAGGCTACAAGGTTTACTCCTTTGAATAATAACGGAAACCCTGTTAGTGCAGGATGGAAACATGTTGTAGATGGACATTTTAACACTATTGTAGGAAATAACAGATCTGTATTTACAGTATCTCAAGAAACAGTTAAAGAAATTTTGCAAAGATCTAGTACCGTTCAAATACCTGTTTCTCCCACACAACTAGAAGGTTCTTTTACGAGAGTTGTTAATACTGGACAAATAATTGGCACGGCATCTTTAAATCAAGGAGGGCAGCCAACTACATGGATAAAAATAATTACTGACAAAGCGGGAAATCTAATAACAACATTCCCAGTATCCGCACCGTAAAATAAAGGAGAAATATATGTGAAAGAAAAAATATTGGTAGCAAAATTATGGAATGAACTTGCTGAAAAAGCTAACAAGGAAGAAAACCGAATTGATTTTATAACACAGTATAAAGTAATAGTTTATTGGTTAAAAGATCATGTTAGATATTTTAAAAATGCAAAAATAGATTTGCAACGCTGGAATCTAGGGACTCTTATAGGACTTGAACCGAGAAAATATGTAGTTGATTTTCTCAAAGGTCAAAAAGCTTACAAATTATCTTTTCCCGAAGGACCTAGTAAATTTGATACATTTGCAATGCTAATAGCATCCCATTTGTGGAAGATGGTAACTATTATTTCTACAAAAGAGTGCCCCGTTGAGCAAGGTGATTTAAGATATGTTTGGTATCAACCAATAGATACTAATGAGTGGATTTTGGTATTAGAATGTTCTGAGTGGGGTTATGCAGAAGATTTGAGTGGTAAAAAATGGAAAGGAAGAATTTCTAAAGCTATCCCAGCAACCAAAGATGATCTTATAGCTAATGGAATAGATGTAGATAAGCTGATAGAAGAACTAAATTCTTCTCAATATTATTAATAAAGAAAAAATTCAATATAATTAATTAAATAAACTAAGGGTTTATAAATTCTCTTATAAGCCCTTAGTTTTTACAAAAAACATATAATAACAAATGGGCTGGAAAGAAGGCTCTGCCGAAAAAGTTATTTTGTGCGGACTAAGCCGCTCTTTCTCATCCTTGACACCGCGGCACTTGCCTGTGCTCGAAAAGAAATGCTTTGCATTTCAGAGAGTGTCCATCCATGGACATCGTCGGCGGAATAATGGCAGAAATAAATGGTGGTAAATTTGGCGAAGGACTAACAGTTGGAGCAATAAACGAAATACTAATAGGACAGCTCTCCAAAC
>CAZKFG010000078.1:0-6854 GCA_964551985.1 uncultured Acidaminococcales bacterium | reverse complement strand
ATGGTTTTTTTACAAGAACAAATTAAGATAAAGGACGATACAATTAATTCCCTTTGAAGCTTTTGCTGGTTGCTTAACAGGCTTAAAAGGGAATTAATTGTATCGTCCTTTATCTTAATTTGTTCTTGTAAAAAAACCATAAAATCAAGGCTTTTAAGCTTACTTAAATCTGAATCTATATCACTATCACTACACTTAAAATTAATGTCTTCCGAAGTTTCTTTCTCATACTCAATAGTTTCGCTCAATATGTCATTTATTGTTTCAGATTGCTCCTTTAAGTAATATGCTCTTAACAGCTTTTCTCCTGCTTCGTCAATTAACATAGTGTTGTTTAGATCCTTAAAAACATGTGGTCTAAACTCAATTTTTTTAACCATGCTGTAAAGTGAAACTTTGCTTACTCCTATAGACTTTTCAAGCTCTTTTATAGTTTTCATCTGTTACTCACTAACCTTTCTCTTTCGTATATTAACAGCTTAACTAAACTCATAATCTTTAGATTAATTATAAATTACAGTTAAGGTAAGAAACAATTAAAAGCGTACAGGAAAAAAAGACAAGAAAACTGATATACTGCAAAAAAAACGGCTACCAAGTTAAAACTTGCCACCGGTCTTTTTCAATGTTTGAAGCATTTCGTTATAGTCTTTATAGGGATATTGAGGTATGTGCCTCATATAAGCTATATTTTGCTCATCTAAGGCGTTTAAAAAGCTTAACCCTGCATTATCATTGTCTACACACATAACAGGCCTTAAATCGCCTGTAAAGGCCCTTAAAACACATGTCACAATATTTACCTTTAAACCTGCCATTGAAACCAATATACATTCTTGTAAAGATTTATTCTCGTAAAGCTTAGCTATATCTATAAAACTCAATAAATCAACAGCACTTTCAAAGAACAAAGCATATCTAAAAGATTTTGACTGAGCTGGATACCTTACGTTGTAGCCATAACCATACTTAGTATTAGTCTTAATACCCTTAAACCTCTTTTCTGTCAATGTTCCTTGCAACTCTGCCCCAACGTACTCACCAAGCTCATCATAAATTGGAAACACAATATTGTTTGTCTTGTTCTCTTGAAATAAATTCTTAGTATCAACGAGATATTTAATAAGGCTATAACTTATTCCTCTTGTTTTATTTAAATAAGCTATAGACCTCTTATAGTCATTTGACAATTCTAAGGCTTCTAGCTTTGGTAAAGAATTTTTATCTGCAGCCAAATTATCGAAATACATTTCGTTACTTCCAATCAACTCCCTTACTGCATCCGAAAAACTAAAACCATAAAACCTAACCAAGAAATCTACAGCGTTACCATGTTCCTGACGGCTATTCCAGTAATAAGAGTTATCAGTAAAAACTAAACTATCATACTCCTTATGTTTATAACGTCGCCCGGATCGCAACAGGGGTTCACCCTTATTCAGTAGATACTGCACTATATTTGCTTGCCTTGCCTTTTTTATCAACTCATCATCAAGCATTATCTCACCACTCTTTTTTTGCTGACCCGACATTTCTTTGAGAAAAAATCATGCTGGACAGCAAAAAAATAATCAAATCCTTAAATTATTTCTTGCCACCAAATTCATCTTTAAATTTCCAACTACTGAATCTTTACAACTCGATATCATAATCATCTTGATTCTTCATAGTAGGCCTTTGTTGTCCTCTTGCAATTTGTTTTTCTTCTTGTTGCAAGTAGAAATTAAGGAACTCGTTAAATTCCTCAGTAAAACCCTTACCAAAAATATAACCATTAGCAACAGCTATAAATTTTTCACGATGCTTAATAGTGCCCTCCAAACATTTTATTTTTTTTATGTACTGCATACGTTCACTTATACCCATTTGATTTTTATTTTTCATTCTATCAAGCTCAACTTTTAACTTTTCTAATTTGCCTACTTGCTCTTGCAAAAAAATGCTTTTATGAGCCATTTTGCATAGTGTATCATAATCCTCTGTTTTTAATGTTGTTTTTGCCCCTGTAAGCGATTTTTTTGTTTCAATAGTATCTAACTTACCAAAAGAAACCGAAACACCCTCAAGGGCATTTAAATGCTTTTTTAGGGCATGTTCTTTTTTGTCTATTGTATCATTCATTTTTTTCAATTCTTCGTGCTTAATTTTTAGTTTGTATTCTTCTGTAGATAAATGCTGCTGCTTATCAGATTTACTTTCACCACGTTCAAGGTCGTAACCTTTATTTTTGACATATTTATGAAAATCATCATGTAATTTTAAAAGATTTTGCTTATTATAAATTTTTTTAGCACACAAAGAACTATCTACCACAGGAACGAAGTTGACGTGCATATGAGGGGTACGCTCATCGAAATGAACTACGGCCGAAACAATATTCTCATAACCGTATCTAAGCTGTATGAAGTTATAAGCATGTCTAAAAAATTGGAGTTGCTCATCAACGCTCATGCTATCAAAAAATTCTTTGTCAGATGTCACTAAACACTGGAGCATATATATTGCATCTTTGCGTACTGCCTTTTTTAACTCAAGTTCATTGATACGCTGCCTAATTTTTGACATGTAGTTAATTTGTTCGGAATTATGTAAATCAACATTCAATTCACTTTTAGAGAAATCAATATCAGGATTGGTATGGCTCTTACCCCTCTCCCTTTGGTCGTGTACTTCAATACCTTTTACATCACCGGATTTATATTTATCCATTCGTATTATTGCGTAACTCATTAACATCACCCCCTGCTCAAATATACGTCAAAGCACACGCTCGGGTATGCAAACTTTTAGGGTAAAGTATAACACAGTAGACTTTACTTCGTAAAGTCCTGTGATTTTTCCTTCGGGAAAAAGAAAAAATTTAGATACACACATAAAATAAAAATGGGATATATTTGAATAATCTATCAATAACTACTTTTATCTAATTGGATTGTCAGATATTTTAACATTTAATGTTCCATTTAAATTTATTCCACCGTTTCCAGATTCAATATCAATTGTATGTCTACCAACAAAAGCATATTGAATATATAATGCTTTCTCGCTGTTTTCATGCTTGCTTTTGATCCCAAAATGTACTTATGATATTTTAGCCATAGATTTGTATACTATTACATGTTGCAAATTATTTTAACTTCATATATGCTTTTTGTATAGGCGATATGTTATCAAAAAGTATATTAGGAGGTAAACTTAATGAAAACAAATAAGAAAATATTTGCAATGTTATTTTTTATCATTATGTTGATTAACACGTCAACAATCTGCTTTGCTCAAAATAACGTAAGCTTAGACAACACTGAAATGAATACTGAAGTATATATCTTACAAATTGACCATGCAAACGCCGAATCTCACAACTTAATAGATACCCAAAACCCATACGATGATGCTCAGTATCAATACGATTATGCTGAAAACCTATATGAAGATACTCAAGATACATACGATGAGGATGGTATATCTTCATACCAATTAAAAGTTGCAGCAACCGCTGTTTCCCTCTCAAGTACCCCTACATCGATATCAATAAGTGCGGTTAACGTTGGACACAATGAGAATGTTCGCTGCAGTGGTTATGTTAGAGTCTGGAGTGGCTCTACATACAGAGACCTTGACTTCGAAATTTATACTAAAGGATTATATGGTCCAACATTAAAAACTTGGAATTATCCAGCTGGTTGGACGAAAGTTGAAATACTGACATTTAATTCTCAAGTTATTAATCCAATGGTAAGCTCTTCTGTGACAATTTTAATTGGCAACTATGTAATAGTTAACCCAGGCAAAAACGTACCCCCATACTATCCAGAGAATTAGTATAATAGGCTTTTTATTAAACCTTGATTATTAAAACTTCAAAAGAACTTTGATGTACTTGCTTGTAGTTAAAAAACACATAGATAAAATATCGCCTAGCAACATTAATTTGCAAACTTACTATATCGTAACGTTGTTTATAACAAATAAAAAATTAGGTGATTTTTTGGAGAAAAAATTGTTTGGTGGTCACCAACAGTATTTAAACTTAACGCATGTAGAACAAACGGTACTAGAAGACATAATAAAATTTTCACTCGAACTGTATATCAATGCTTATACGACAAACAATTTTGTGGCTTTTGATAACACGATTGATTTTGATAATATTATTGAAGATCATGCACAGCACCTTTTTAGCTATGGTCTTAATATGATTTTAGGTGGCATTAACCCTGACCTTATTTCTATTTTAGTCGATAACGCCTACGAAAAAATTATGGAAAATGGGATTAATAGTCATATTAGGCTTCAATTGATTTTCGTTAAGTATGCAATTAAAATTTTAGATTTACATGGAATTAAGCAGTATATGGATTTCATTGGACAGATTGCTTCTTATTATTTCTATGCTCAAATTAATATGTATAATAAAAAATTAAATGACAATAAGCTAATTTAACGGCACAGAGGGACTGCACCTATATGCCATTTTATTAACAATAAGGACACAGAGACGGTAGCTTTAACAAAATAACCGTCCCTGTGTCCTTATTGTCACTGCATTATTTTAAATCATCTGTGGTATGCTTGGGTACTCATGTTATTATAGTACCAAAATATTTATTGCTATATATTTCTAATTTTTTAATAAAACAAATACATAAAATGTCAATACTCATTGAAAAATGATACCTATAAAATTAATCAAACTCAAACCTAACATAATTTGAATAACCTACATTCCAGCGGTAATGCTCAAGAACATATCCTATTTCATTACATACTTCCCCATCATTATCAATATGTACTAAATCCGAATCATCTTCAATATCAGACAAGTTAAGTTTCCTATGTTCATCTTTAAGCAATCCCCCAAAAGCAACTAAGCGCCTATAAGCTAATGAATCATCTAAAGTCAAAACAGTTTTATCAGTTAAGTCAGAGTCGTTTTTTACCAAAAACTCAGTATCCTTCACAGTATACTTAGAAACCTCCGCAACCTCTTTACCTCTGGCACCCTTAAATGTCTGCACATGGACTATAGGAGTATAATCACAACGCAAGCTTTCTTTCCAAAGGCTTGTCCATTTTTCTTGTGAAATATAATTATTGTTAAAATAACTTTTACCAACCATAAGGATTAAATGAAAATGAGGGTGATACATATCAAAATTAGGGTTATTATCACCAATGCACAAGCCAAGACTATCATAATACTTTTTTCGAGGCTTCAAATGCTTATTCTTATCGCCTTTGTACATTTCCTCTGTTATTTTTCTGTTAACATCATGAGTCACCTCTAAAGCACGAAACCAGCCTTTTATAGCTTTTTCGAATATCTTTCGTTCACTAAAACGCTTAAAAGCCTTAAAAAGTAAATCCAAATGACCAGCAAGCTCATCACCAGAAACATTCTTACAAGTCAATGTTAAAAATAAAAACCTATAGTTACCATTTGAATTTAAAGAACTAATAACCTTTGACACTTGATTGAATATCTTTAATTCCCTTCTCCAAGCACACATAGCACATAACCTCAACTGACAAGAATGCATATTTTTCAACTTTATACTACCATCATCAAACCTCTTAAATTCTAAAAAGTTACCACACTGATGATTTCTTATGAACTTATTATCTAACTGAAGTCTTTTATAGCTACCACCAAGCTCTAAAGATTTAAGTTTCTTTTCTTTCCAAGGACGTATTTTACCATTACTTAATTTGTCATCTAAAAAAATATTTTCAAAATTTCCCTCTTGATTTTTTAATTCAGTGATGTTATTATTGTTCTCACAAAACTTTATAAAAATCGCTCCCCTTAACAAGGAGCAAAATTCCCCCTTGTATGTTATATTGATTGTGGTAAATTAATTATTGCGCAAGGGTATTATTTTGTAAAGATATTTTCAATATCAAAAAAGCCTATGAAAAGGTCAAAAAACCTTGATTTCATGGGCTTTTTTGATATTTGAACCAAATCGAAGTTAGTCACATATTATCAAGAAAAGAAAAAACTCAAAAAATCAAAAAATTTCCTTCATTATAATGCAAAAATTTTTTCCAATAAAAAAATCTTGCATAACTGTACAGAACTCTGTACAATATAAATTGAGGTGATTATATGATAGCAGTCAACTATACAAACGCAAGAAATAATTTTAAAAATTATTGTGATAAGACCATAAACGATTTTGAAACAATTATCATTACAAGAGAACGTGGGGAGAATGTTGTATTAATGTCAGAAAGCGAATACAACAACATACTCGAAAACTTATTTATCCGAAGCAATCCCGAATACTACAACGAACTTCTCGAATCAATTCAACAATTAGAAAAAGGTATGGGAAAAAGACACGAGCTGATAGAGGTATACGATGAATAAAATCTTTTCGGATAAAGCATGGGAACACTATGGATATTGGCAAATAACGGATAAAAAGGTTCTTAAAAAATTAAATGAACTCATAAAAGATATAGACAGAAATGGGAATGAAGGAATAGGAAAACCAGAACCACTTAAATATGAGCTAACAGGCTACTGGAGCAGACGGATTACTGATGCAGACCGTTTAGTTTACAAGATTGACGATGAAAACATATACATTGCGAGTTGTAAAGGACATTATTAATCCAAAACAAATAAAAGGCAAGCCGTTTTATTAATAAGCTTGCCTCTTAAATATTCTACTAAAAAGCCACCTCTTAACTGATGGGGAGGAAGTTGGAGTGTCGGTAACAGGACTGACTGTCTTATTATGGGTAATTAAGTTAGTCATTTGAAGCTTTTGCTGGTTGCTTAACAGGCTTAAAAGGGAATTAATTGTATCGTCCTTTATCTTAATTTGTTCTTGTAAAAAAACCAT
>CAZKFG010000077.1:0-7089 GCA_964551985.1 uncultured Acidaminococcales bacterium | reverse complement strand
AGGGCTACGCCCGTTAAAGAAATACCACCAGCTAGGCTGGTGGATTTTTATTTTTTTAAAAACTATATTTTATGTTTTAAATTTTTTTGATATTCTGGGAAAGGCGATAGTACTCTTGTTAAAATTCCATTTAGATATGCTATTGCTATACCATAGTTTACTATAGGTATATTAGCCTTATTTGCCTGCATAATTCTAGATAGCATTTGCTTTCTTGTTATCATGCATGAACCGCAATGAATAATAAGCTTATATTTACTTAAATCTTCTTTAAATATAAGACCATGAGAAAAACTAAAATCAATTTTTCCTCCTACATAATTGTTAAGCAACTTAGGTATCTTAACAGTTCCTATATCATCTTGTGTTTGATGATGAGTACACGCTTCAGCAATAAGTACTTTATCACCGTCTTTTAAATTTTCTATTGCTGCTGCGCCTTGAACTAATGTTGATAAATCACCTTTATAGCGTGCATATAATATTGAAAAAGATGTAAGGTTTATATTTTTAGGTACTATTTTGCTGACTTGTTTAAATATTTGTGAATCTGTTATTACAAGTTTTGGTGTTATTTTGTCAAGTGCCTGTTGGAGCTGTGTTTCTTTCACAACTATATTAATTGTGTAATTATCAAGTGCGTCACGCAATATTTGTACTTGTGGCAATATAAGCCTGCCCTTTGGTGCTGCAGTGTCTATTGGTATTACAAATAACACTACATCATCTTTTTGTATAAGATCATCTAGTACTGATATTTCATCTAATGACAATGGCGCATTATCTACTATGGCAGATTTAAGTAAATCTATACCTGCGCCTGTTTGCGCACTTGTTTGAACTATAGCATAATCTTTTAAATGATTACATTCTTTTATATCATAAACATGTTCATCAATTTTATTTAATACTATTATAACTGGTATTTTTCTCAATTTGGCAGCATCTAAAATTGTTTTTTGTTTATCACTTAAAATCTCTGTATCCAAAATAAGCAATATCATATCTGCTGTATCTATCACTTGAAGAGACTTTTCAATTCTCATCTGACCTAGTTCGCCAACATCATCTAATCCTGCTGTATCAATAAATACTACAGGTCCTAATGGTAAAAGTTCCATAGCTTTTTGTACTGGGTCTGTTGTTGTTCCTGCAACTGGTGAAACTATTGCTACTTGCTGATTTGTCAGAGCATTGATTATGCTAGATTTACCTACGTTACGATTACCAAATAAAGCTATATGTATTCTATTTGCTTTGGGAGTTTCTTGCATTTTCTGACCTCTTTGTTTATAAAATTTTAGCAGCCCAATAAAAAGGACTGCTAATTTTATTTTAATCTTTTTTTGGTAGTGCTGAAAATATTTTGTTAAAAATTTCTTCTTGTTCTTTTATCTTACTCTCATTACCTAAAACACAATAATAATTATCTTTTATTATATCTTGCATCAATTTCTGTAAATCGTTTATCTCATCTTTTGTACAATAAATTATCTGTTCGCGTTCTGTTTGCAAGAGTTGTTCTGTTATCTGTCTTAAATAATAGGTTATTGCTTGATCTAGTTGCTGTACTGGAGTGAGTGGTTTATCCATTTGGCTTATTGTGCCAATTATATATTTTGTCATCTCACGTTCTGACGCTGAAAATGCTTTTAAATAATCCGGAATTTGTTTAAATACCTTTATTGTCTGTTCAAGATTAGGATCCCTATAAGAATTCATTACAACGTTGCCATTATAATCCATTTTGAAAAACGCACCATAAGCTCCACCTTTTACTCTTATCTTATTCCATAGATAATCATAGCGCATTATATTTTCTAATACTTTCATTTGTCCAGAATATGTGTAGCCGTGTTTAATAAAATTTCCTCCTACTGCTACATATTGAACAAGTGCGGTTGTCGTAATGCCTTCATTTTTTTCTATTTTTTCAAACTCTAGTTCTTCAGCAAAGTTTTTTTGTAGTTTCAAGTCTGAAAAAACTTTTCCTATTATACCTTGAATTTGTTCTTGATCTTTTTTCTCACAACAATAGCAAGCTAATAAATTATATTTAGAAAATATCGTAAACACTGCTGTCATTAACCGCTCTTGTACTAGACCTATATCCATAGTTTGAGCTTCATTTAAAAATCTATAATAACTTAATAACCCTTGGTCGTTATATTTGCCAATTTCACTAAAATATGCAGCGGTTCTTGCTGTGATAATACTTTGTCCGCGTGCAAAAAACTCTGCATCCCACTGAGTCTTTTTCTCAGCAAGTAGTTCTTGCAGGCGTTTTTGGTTAGTAAACAAACTATTTGTAAATATCTCTTGCATTAAACTACAAAGCTTGTCCGCTTTCTCTACTAAAGATTTACCTGCTACGATAAATTTAGCTTGATACATGTTGGCATCTGTACTGCTAGAAAATGCTGCAAGTCCAAAACTTATCCCACCAGTATTAGCATCTATTTCTTGTGATAGTTGTTCATAGGTATAATTTTGTGTAGATATTTTACCAAGAATATCTCCTAATAAATAAGTGTATGGCACAAGTTCTGCTGGAATCGCTTGAGCATCAAAACATAATCTCACATAAGCAATTTTATTAGTAAATTTATCTAAATATAAATATTTTATATTATCTATATCTGTTATAACATGTGTTTGTTTTTCTAGTTTTCTTTTTATATCATCTCTATCAAGCAATGGAATTTTAGCTAGCGTTTCTGGTTCATCCACCGCATCTTGCAATCGCATTAAAGTATCTGTATTCTCTATTATTTCATCTAGTTGCTCTTGTGTAAAATCTTGCTTGATATTTTCAAGCTTTAACTTGTCGGCTTTCTCTTTTTTCTCTTGCATAAGTTGATTTGGCATCAAAAGCACAACTGCCCTATGTGTGTTATCTAGCAAATAATTTTCTATAAGACCTTCAAAATACCTAGTATTAATCTTTTCTTTTAAAGATTGAATTATTTTATCATAACTTAAATATAGCGTCGGGTTAGCATCATACAACCACGTATCCATCGCTTGAATAGCATAAACAAGTCCTTTAGGATATGAACCAAAATCAGCTTCACGCAAATGAAACTCCATTTTATTGAGGCAAGCTGTCATTAGATTTTTATCTATACCGTTTATCGTTATTTCTTGCAAAGTTTTATATATTATACTTACAAACTTATCTTTGTTTTGTTCATCGGCCCCAGATGCTTTTATACTAAACACTGGTTGAGCAATACTTTTAGTAAATTGACCCGATACCTCTTTACCTATCTTAGCATCAATAAGTGCCTTTTTAAGTGGCGATGCTGGCGTTTCCAATAAATACTCACACAAAAGTTCAAAAGCAAAGTTTTTCTCTATATCTTTAGCATTGCCTACTACAGCACTCCACGATAAAAATGCCTTTTCAATAGCATCTTGGTTTGCTTCTAATGGATAATCAGCCTCTATTTTAACTGTTTTAGCAAGCATAAGCTGAGATTTTATTTGTGAATTAATTGCTATCTTGCTAAATTCTGACAAATACTCTTTGTCTAAAAAAGCTAATGTCTTTTCAATATCAAGATCACCATATAAAAATATATAGCTGTTTGACGGATGATAATACTGAGCATGAAATTGTTCAAAGCTCTCTTGATTTAATTTAGTTATATCATCAGGATAACCACCCGATTCAAAACCATACGGTGACTCTGGGAAAAGTGCCTTCATAATTTCATATTCCAATATAGCATCAGGCGACGAAAAAACACCTTTCATCTCATTATAAACAACACCTTTATATTCAAGCGGAACATCTTTGCCTAAAAGTTCATAATGCCAACCTTCCTGCTCAAGAGTATACTTATTCTGATAAATATTCGGATAAAAAACCGCGTCGAGATACACATCCATAAGATTGAAAAAATCTTTTTGGTTGCGGCTAGCAATAGGATACATTGTTTTATCCGGAAAAGTCATCGCGTTTAAAAAAGTATTTAAAGAACCTTTAACAAGCTCCACAAACGGCTCTTTTAGCGGATACTTTCTCGAACCACAAAGCACAGAATGTTCCAAAATATGTGCAATTCCAGTATTATCATAAGGTGGTGTACGAAAACTCACAGAAAAAACCTTATTATCATCCTTATTTTGCAAAAACAAAAGTTTAGCACCACTTTTTTGATGTAACATTATAAAAACATTTGAATCTATTTCTGACAAATAATACTCATCTTGAACTAAAAATCCTGATATTATACTATTTTTTTCCATATTATCACTCCTACTAAATTTAAGCTTTAAAATTTGACCTTAACTGTATCGCTTCAGCAATATGCTTGACCTCAATCGAAGAGCTCTCATCAAGGTCCGCTATCGTTTGAGCAACCTTAATTACCCTATCGTGACTTCTAGCACTCAGTCCTAGTGCATTAAAAGATTTTTCCAGCAAAGTCTCAGCCTCTTTAGATAAACGGCAAAAATCCTTTATCTGCTTTCGACCCATATCGGCATTACAATGAAAATCTGTTTTTTCCAATCTTTTTTGCTGCACTTTCCTTGCTTTTTGCACTCTTTGTCTAATCACTTTTGACATTTCTGCCTGACTGTTCGGCGCTTTCATCTCTTTAAATTCTAGCCTCGGCACATGCACCTGCAAATCAATCCTGTCAAGCAGTGGACCTGAGAGCTTACGCCTGTATTTTTCAATGTCCGCCAAAGTGCATTTACACTGATGAACACTATCTCCTTGATACCCACACGGACAAGGATTCATCGCCGCAACCAAAATAAACCTTGCTGGATACTTTAAAGAAGCCTGCACCCTAGCAATAGACACCTCACCATCTTCCAGAGGCTGACGCAAAAGCTCTAATGCCGAACGAGCAAACTCAGGAAACTCATCTAAAAACAATATCCCGTTATGACTTAAAGTAACCTCTCCCGGCTTAGGAATACGACCACCACCGATAAGACCACCTTGCGATATACTATGATGCGGGCTGCGAAACGGTCTTGTCCCTATAAGACCTTGCTCTTTTTCCAAAAGTCCAGCAACACTATATATTTTCGTAACCTCAAGCGACTCTTTCATTGTCATTTCAGGCAAAATACTTGTCATCCGTCTAGCAAGCATTGTTTTACCAGAACCAGGACTACCAACCAAAAGCACATTATGCCCGCCGGCAGCCGCTATCTCCAATGCCCTTTTAGCAGTATACTGACCATGGACATCAGAAAAATCATCCAAATAATCTGTTTTATTACTATTAACCATAAAGGGTATGTTTTTTACACTCAAAATTCTCTGCTCACAATTTAAATGATTGACTAACTGACTTAAATTCTCCACTCCATAAACATCAACCTCGTCAACAAGCCTACCCTCAGGAACATTACCCTCTGGCAAAAATATAGATTTTTTACCTTGACTATAAGCGTGCATAGACATACACAACACCCCAGCAACACTCCTTAGAGCACCTTCTAAAGAAAGTTCGCCAATAAATACAGATTCTAATTCAGCGCTACTACCAATCTGACCACTTGCCGCAAGTATTGCAACAGCTATAGGTAAATCAAGACACGAGCCATCTTTTTTAATATCCGCTGGTGCCAAATTAACCGTTATCCTTGTCGACGGAAACAAAAATCCACTATTTTTTATCGCCGCTCTCACCCGTTCACGCGACTCTTTAACCGCAGTATCAGGAAGCCCAACAATATCAAAAGCAGGCAAACCATTAGAAATATCAACTTCCACCGTTACAAGTACGCCATCTAAGCCATAAGTTGCCTCTCCATAAGTACACGCAAACAAAATAATTCTCCTTTATAACTAATCATAACTAAACGCATTTTCTATATGATTGATAAGTTTTAAATCATTATCCTTATCCAAATAAACCTCAATAACATCAAACTGATAACTTTTATAACAAGGCGACTTTACCTGAATATAATTTAAAGCCGTCAACATAATACTCTGACGTTTTCTCCAAGTCACTGCCTCAGCTGCTGTACCAAACCTATCACTTTTTCTAGTCTTTACTTCCACAAAAACCAAAACATCTTTTTTCTGGGCAACAATATCAATCTCACCTTGCCTAATAAGATAATTTCTATCCAGTAACTTATAACCTAACCCATGCAAAAACTTACAAGCCAGCTGCTCGCCAATTTTGCCAATAGTTTGTTTATACATAACAAATCTCCAAATAAATTATCTTACATAAGTATATCACAACTAACTAACTTTATACATTAACTTTTACATTGTTGACAATTCCAAACGAATAATGCTATATTTTAAACTATCGGAGGTAACAATATGTATTTTGATGAAAAATTAAAAAACCTAAGAGAAAAAAATGGTCTTAGCTTAGAAGAACTTGCAAAAAAACTAAATATTGACGAGAGAATTTTAGACTCATTAGAAACAGGCTTTAGAGATCCAAGCGAAAAAGACCTACAAAAAATTGCTGATTTTTTTAGTGTAAAAACAGAAGAGCTTGCCGACGACCAGCCCGTAGTCAATGCATTTTCAGTTTTATTCGGCAACAATGACAGCTCTATATCTGGCTCACTTGCTATGGCAGCAGGCTTTATGGGCAACAAAAGCCTTGAGAAAATAATCAACCAGATAGAACAAAAACCAACTCAAACACTATCACCCATTGTCCAAAAAATAACCATCATCTCTAGCATAAATCCTGACACAAGCTTTGAATACTCTGCCCAAGAAATTCACATAAACGACCTTCCACAAGGTGAATACATCGCTTTAAAAATGCCTGACGACGGAATGCACCTACAAGGAATAGATAAAGGCGATATTTTAGTCATACATAAAACCAAAGTCCCAAGCGGGAAAATCGCCCTTGTAATCGGACAAAACAAACCACCTTGTGTAGGCACAATCTACAATGCAAACGACATAACCTTTTTACAATATGCCAACACCTCTTGCCAACCGACAATATTAGAAACTGACGACATCATCTTAGGTCAAGTAGTAGAAGTTAGAAAAAATCTATTATAATACTAAATAGAATAAAAACCAGCCATATGGCTGGTTTTATTTTATTGTCTTACAAATCAAACTTCACA
>CAZKFG010000076.1:0-7547 GCA_964551985.1 uncultured Acidaminococcales bacterium | reverse complement strand
GTTAAAAAATCGGGTTTGGCGAGCTGGTCTATTGATTTAAGCGGGCTAGTAGTGCTAAAAGATGAAGGTTTCCAAATACTTGAATACGCCTTTGAAAATAACATTGAGCTAAACGTTAAGCTAGATTATCCAGACGGAAGCTATAAAACCGGTTGGGGTTCGCTAAACGGTTTGGATTTGAGCAATGCTCACGACGCCGAAGCGGAAGTTAGTGGTACTATTAACGGCAATGGTCCTTTGGTTACAATGCCAGTACCAGAAGTGCCACCAGCAACACCGCCAGCAACACCGCCTGAAACACCACCAGAAACACCACCAGAAACACCACCAGAAGAAACAATCTAAGCTTAAGAGGGCAAGAAAAGCCCTCTTATTTTTTATAAAGAAAGGAAAAAATGAAAATGAAAAATGAAATTAAATTTAATTTTTTTGAGGAAGAAACAACAATATATTTTAATATGAAAAGGCTGCGCGATTTAGAAATTGTATCAGGCAAACCTTTAGGCATTATAATCAATTCTCCACTCGATTTAGGCATTTTGGTAAGTGCGCTGCAAATAGGATTATTGCATAAGTATGGTACACGAAAAGAAGATTTTTATTTTGAGAAAATAACAAATTATTTGAATCAAGAAGGTTGCTCTCTAGTTGACATTTGGCAAGTTGTTGTAAGAGCTTTGATGGCTAGCGGCACTTTAGGAGTTAAATTTGCAGAAAAAGCAATGGCAGTAGATAAACTAGGCGAAATACAAGAAGGCGAAAAAATAGAGGAAAATGAAGGGACAGAGCAAGAAACAAAAAACTAAAAAGCGAAGACTTTTGTTTTAGCAAATGGGTAGCTGATGCTGAAGTCTTCGCGTATGCTTTTTTAAATTTAAAACCACATGAATTTGAAAGATTACAACCAGTTGAATTTGAAAAAATGGTACAAAGTTTTGTTAAAAGGCAAAAGAGGCAAAACGCCCAAGCCTCATACTTTGTATCTAATATTATTAATTTTTGTTCTAACAAAATAAAAAAAGGCAAAATAATTACTACTAAAGATTTGTTAGAGCCACTAATTAACGATAAAAAACAACCAAAAAAACTGACAAGAAATGATTTTATAGAAAAGTTTCCCGGACTTGAAAAACAATTGAGAAAGGGGGATAAACGTGGCAACAATAGCAGATCTACTAGTTAGGATTGGTGGCGATTCTAAAGAATTACAAAAAGAAATAGCAGCTGTCAAAAGACAGATGAAGTCGTCTTTTGGCGGGGACGCGTTAGAGTTTTCACAAGGGGCTGCTACAACTATGATGGGAATAGCTGCAGGTATGGGTGTTTTAGGGATAGCATCTATTAAAATGGCAAGCGATTTTCAAGCATCAGAGCGGGCTTTTACTACACTTTTAAAAGATGGCGATCAGGCTAAAAATTTTTTAAATGATTTAGCACAATTTGCCGCAAATACACCGTTTGAGCTACAAGGTTTGACAGATACCGCTAAAAAATTACTAGCATTTAAATTTCAAGCCCAAGACATAATACCCATAATGCAGACAGTCGGCGATGCTGCAGCTATGTTAGGCAGCGGGCAAGACGGCATAAACGGTATGACAATGGCGTTATCACAAATGCAAGCTAAAGGCAAAGTGCAAGGCGAAGAACTGCTGCAACTAGCCGAACGCGGTGTAAACGCCTATCAATATTTAGCCGATGCAATGGGTGTATCTGTAGCCGAAGCGCAAGATAAAGTAAGTAAAGGGATGGTAAGCTCTAAAGAAGGCATAAACGCTATATTATTCGGTATGCAAAAAGACTTTGCAGGTGGCATGAAAGGCATATCCGAAGAGATGACCGGTATTTTGTCAAACATCAAAGACGGCACGGCATCGGTAATGCGTGAAATAGGGCTGGATTTAATCGAAGAATTAAACCTAAAAGAACACTTAAAATCTGTTGCCGATTGGACAGGCGAATTTGCCCAAAAGATAAAAGAAGGCGGCATTAATCAAGCATTAAAAGACATGATACCGCCGGAAGTTGGAGCTGCTATTTTTGCAATGGCAGGAGCACTTGTTTTTGTTGCATACCCCGCAATGAAGTTGGCAGCATTTGGGGCAGTGTCTATGCTTGCGCCGTTTGCATTAGTTATAGCAAAAGGAGCAGCATTGGGTGCATTAGCGTATTTAATTTGGCGTGCATGGGAACCTTTGGGAGACTACTTTTCTGCGGCGTGGACAAAGGCAGGTGCTGTTACAGAAGGCGTTACATCAACAATATTGTTAATTATTTATGAGTTTGTACATTCTTCTTTGACAGTACTGTCTAGTTTATCTAATTTTTTGGGCGGTGCGTTTTCTGATAGTATAAATAACGGATTAGCCAACGTCAGTAGTGCTATTAATACAACTGTAAAAGGAATTGAAAATGCTAAAACAAGATCGGCAGCAGCCTCTGTAAAAATGGGTGAAAATTGGGGAGCTGTTGGCGATACTGTAGCAAAAGGAATTTCTGGCATTGTAGATAGTGGTAAACAACTAAATACCGAATTTAAAGGACTAAGCTCCACTAGTGCCGCAAGTGCTGCAGGAGTTAGCGAAACTGGAAAATCTGCAAGTAAAGCGGCAAAAGAAATGGACAAACTAGCTCAAGCAGCTAAACGCCTATCTGAATCAATAGAGCAAGAGTGGGTAAGACTGATTAAAAACCAAATCGAACAGTTAGACATTTGGCACGCCGAACAATTAAAAGAGCTAGAAGCCTCAAAAGTAGCAAATGAAAATTACGAAAGAGACAAAGAGCGGGTAGCTCAAATATATTCTATTCGCCGCATTAAAATACTACAAGACGAAGCAAA
The DNA here is from genome assembly GCA_964551985.1 of uncultured Acidaminococcales bacterium. GTDB lineage: Bacteria > Bacillota > Negativicutes > Acidaminococcales > JAISLQ01 > CAZKFG01. Next base: position 4,705 of record CAZKFG010000076.1, on the reverse strand, counting down.
CAGCGCAAGAGAGCAATTTCGTCAAATGCGCGATGATTACGTTAATATTTTAAAAGACGTGTCTTTTGGTAGCTTGGGTGGTTCTGCAAAATTACAGTTTGATTTAGACTTGGATTTTACAGGCAAAACCCAAAAAATGACTGACTATTTTACTAAAATTAATCAAGACTTTGAAACAGCAGATGCAGCTGGTAAACAGCGTATTTTAGCAAACTTAGATAAATTTGGTGTAGAGTATCAAAATATAGACGGCAAACGTCTTGATTTTTCTAAAACTATGGCGGATATGGAAGCCGCATATTTGGCGCAAAAAAAGCTTGAAGAAATCGCCAATTATCAACAGTGCAAAGACATACAAGCAGACATTGACGAAGCTTATCGTTTTAATTCTTTAACAATGCTACAAGAGGCTTTGACTGCAGAAAATGCCATAAGATTAAACGATATGGAAGCACAAAAAGAGATGATGGCAGTATACCAAGAAGCCTTTTTAGCGTCACAAATGACCGCATCACAACTAATAGCATCAATGTATAGTACAGCGTTTTCTGGACTATCTGGAGCTTTAAGTGATATTTTTACAGGTACTAAATCAGTATCCGACGCATTTCAAGCACTAGGCAAATCAATGCTAAAAGTTATAGCTGATTTTGTCGCTAAAAAAATAGCAGGAGATTTAATGATTGCGCTATTTGGCAAAGCTATAATGGCTACTCAAGTAGCTGCTAGTGTCGCTGCAGGTAAAGCCACTGCTGCCGCTTGGGCAGATGCCGCAGCTTACGTTTCACTTGCTAGTTGGGGAGCAAACTCAGTTCCTGCTATGGCTGGTATTGAAGCCACATTGGCGTTGACTGCCGCAGGGTCAGGTGGATTAAGTGGAGGGGGAAGCGGTGGCGGACCACCTGCAACATCTGATTTTAAAAATATAGTTCCTTTTGCGAACGGTGGAATTGTAACTAGTGCGACACTAGGCATGATAGGCGAGGGGAAATACGATGAAGCTGTTTTTCCGCTCAATAAACGCTTACTGTCTAAATATTTTGACTTTAGCAGCACGGACGGGAGCAACACAATAACAGGTAATCTAAACATCTACGGCGATATAAACAACGGCAGCGACGAAGATAGTTTATTTGACAGTTTAAACGATATGATTTTTGCTGGGATATAATTAAAAACATTTTAAAAATCCCTTTACATACGTGTTGATACGTGCTATAATTTTTAAAAAAGGGGGAGTAAAGTTGAAACCTAAAGAACTGATAAAAAAACTGCAAGAATTAGGCTGGTTTGTAGTAAGGGTGCAAGGCTCACATCACATTATGAAACATAAAGATAACCCGGCAATGATTACTGTACCTGTACATAACAAAGACTTGAAACCCGGAACTTTACATAACATTTTAAAAATAGCAGGTATTAAATAAAGGAGTGAATAAAATGAAAAAATACATCTACCCAGCAGTTTTCACAAAAGAAAAACAAGGCGGATACTCTGTCAGCTTTCCAGATTTACCAGGTTGTTTTACAGAAGGCGATAGTTTAAAGCAAGCAAACGATATGGCACAAGATGCTTTAGGACTTTATTTATATACCTTAAAACAAGACAATCAAAAATTGCCAGATAGCACTGATCCAACTGACATAAAACTAAAAGCTAGAACATTTATCTCGCTTGTAGAATGGGATGAACTCGAATACTTAAAAAAAGTATCCAACAAGTCTGTGAAAAAAACACTTACAATACCGTCTTGGCTAAACAAAGCGGCAGAAGAAAAGAAAATCAATTTTTCCAAAATACTACAAGATAGTTTATTAGAAAAATTGAACATAGCAAAATAACATAATACTTTAAACCACTTACTAAAGTAGGTGGTTTTTTCATGCAAAGTAGGTGAAAAATGCAACTGGCAAAATACGATAAAACCCCGCCAATAGGCGAGCGGCTAATAGTTATTAAAAATGATATAACGCACGAAATAATGTACCCTTACAGCCTAGAGGGAGCAGGCGATATAAGCGTGCGTAACAAAGCGGAAAAGCGCGCCTTTACTCACGGCGGAACACTCTGTGGAGACGGCTACATCGATAGCAAAAAACTAAAAATAGGCATTTTAATAGCAGCCCCAACCCAAGCTGAGCACGATTATGAAATAAACAATCTGCTTGGTCTTTTTTATGCCCAAAACTACAAGCTAATAAACGGCAAAGACAACAGCTATTACAATGTAGCAAGCTTAGAGAGCGTAAAATCAAAGTTTATAAAAGGCTACAAAAACCGCTGGTCTGATGTGGATATTAATTTACTACTCACAGATCCGTTTAGGTATTCAATCTCAACAGAACAAAAAACATTCGATGTAAACGGCGAAAATACGCTTGAAATGTATAATGTTGGCAGTGTTGATACACCTCTTACAATAACCGTTACTCCTCAAGAAAACGAAAATATAGGCGAGGTAACAATAGAACACCTAGAGACAGGCAACAAATTTAGCATATCAGATTCGCTTTTAATCCACCCTGCAACAAGCACAATAAGCACCAGCTTTGGCACAGTGCGGCGAGGGGTAGCGAACTCCATAAACACCTTTAACGGTCAATTTTTAACAGCTATAGCCGGCAATAACAAATACAAATACACAGGCGGCAAAGGCAAGATAGCCCTAAATCTAACGGCTAGGTGGTTGATGTAATGGCTAATTTAACTTTTGGTCGCAGGCTGTTTGGTAGACACATATTCGCATCTCCTGTAAGCGGCAGCTCTGTTAGCAATATAACAATCAAATACAAAAAAGCTCTTGTACAAATAATCGCCTACGCCCAAGACGGCACAAAGACCGCTATATTTGCTAACGACGTAGAGCAAACACCGTTTGTAAGTGTGGACTTTGAACTACTAAGCACAGGCTGCGGCAGTTGCAAACTAAAGTTTAATAAGTTGCCGCAAACAACAGAACTAAAATACGGTCAAAGAATAGACATACACCTTTTTGGCGATTGGCGTCCGTGGTACAGCGGCTATATCCTAACAATCCCAGCACACGGCGGTACATCAGAAAGCTTTGAAATAACCGCCAAAGGATACTTTGACAAACTAAAAAACGTACTGTTATTTGAACAATACGAAAATATGGAAGTAACCGACATAGTAAAAGACATAGCGCAAAAAATCGAGCACAAGACAGGCATAAAAGCAAATTCCAGTAAAATGCACATGGTCAATTACAAAATATCTAAAATAGTCTTTGACGGTGTGGATGCCAAAGAAGCACTAAAACAACTATCAGAATTTGCGGTAGATTGGGTGTACGGAGTTGACGAACAAAGAGACCTGTTTTTCAAAATCCGAAACGACAAAATCAACGAAGAAGCACGCTTTTGGGTAGGTCAGCATCTAAATAGTTTTGAGCCGACAATAAACGTTGACAAAATCGTCAACAACGCCCACATCAAAGGGGCAGGTTTAGACGATAAAGGTGAAAGCTGGCTATGCAAGCTACAAGACACTGAAAGTCAAAACAAATACGGCATATACGAAGCTGTTTGGACACTGCCCACAGCCTACACCGAAGAAGACGCCAAACGTTGGGGACAAAGTGAACTAGATAAATACAAGCAGCCAATCTTTAGCGCCAAAGTCAAAGGTCTAAACCTAGAATACCCAAAGCCAGACGGTGAATTTTGGGTAAGACGGCTATCTTGCGACGGTAAAGCCGCTATAACAGATTTAAACGGCAGTCAAAGAAGCTATCCAATAACCAAAATTAAATACACCATTAGCGAAAGTAAAGGCATAACCTGCGATATGGAACTAGGCGAACCACCGTTTAAAATAGAAAAATATCTAAAAGATAAAGAGCGAGATGCTAAAAACAACGAACTGCTACAACAGGCAGCAAACAAACAACTGCGGTGATAAAGATGAGTAAAAAAGATTGGAACAGTACAGACATACATTGGCATGTCAAAAACAGAAAAACCCCAATAGCATACTCTACACTGGCTACATCAGACTATATAACCATATTGGCAAGAGAGCATAATACAATTCAAGATATGTATAACAATATTGTGAATTGCGAAGAAAGCAAAAAAGTTCTCAATGAATATATAAAAAGAGGCTATGCAAATCATATTTTCAAAATTGATAATAATGGAAATCTTTTATTTCCAACAACATCTATAAACAACTGAGGTGATAAAGTGGCAACAAGAGTATACGACTACAGGTTTGACCAATTTCAAAACGTACCCGAACCCGTGCAAATAACAGACGAAATACACACAATCCCACAAAACAGTCCATACACAATAAGATTAAACGAAGTACCGCAGAAAAATACACCAAGCACGCTAAACATAACCTTTGAAGACGGCACTACGCTTGCCGAAGTATCAGCAATGCCAAGCGATAGTCAATATTACCCGGATTACTACACCAAAGCGGACGGGGATGACAATTGGAACACCGGCACAATAATGTTTAACGCAGCCGACAAAGGTAAAAAGATAAAAGTCAGCTATCACGGTATGGGTACGCTTATTGATAGTAGGAATTCTGGAGTGAATAGACAAACATTTACAACCGCAGGCACACATTCTTTTACAGTACCTGCTTTTGTGCGTGAGTTAAAAGTAACCTGTATTGGCGGGGCTGGTGGGGGCGGGGCGTACCGAGGCGATGCGCCTGGTGTTTGGAGCC
>CAZKFG010000075.1:0-7774 GCA_964551985.1 uncultured Acidaminococcales bacterium | reverse complement strand
CCTTGCAGAATGATAGCACCAGAGCTAGAAGCTGTTTCAGAAGAAATGGGCGGGAAAATCACTGTTTTGAAGGTCAATATTGATGAATTTCCGGATCTTGCCTCAACGAAATTTAAAGTGCTTGGTGTGCCTACACTGATTATCTTTAAAGACGGACAGGAAAAAGACCGTTTTGTTGGTTTTAAACCTAAAAGTGCTATAAATGATTTTTTGCAAAAAAATTTATAATTGTTAAGGAAATATTATGTTTGTCAGAGGTATACGCGGAGCGATAACATGTCAACAAAATACAGCAGAAGATATATTATCTGCGGTCAAAGAGCTTTGGCTCAAATTACAAGAAGAAAATGGATTTTCAACTGAAGATTTGGCCTCTGTTATTTTTAGTTCGACAAAAGACCTAGACGCAGCATTCCCTGCAGCAGCGCTAAGAGAACTTGGTATTGACGGTGTGCCACTTTTTGGTACATTGGAAATAGATAAAAAAGATGCAGTTAAAATGTGCATTAGGATACTTATACATTGGAATACTATGAAAAATCAAGCGCAAATCAAACATATTTATCTTAAAAATGCAGCCGTTTTAAGACCAGATTTAAAATAACTTCTTATAAAATAAGAAGTTATTTTTTTATATAAAAGGGATTTGTAAATAATTATAGAACTTTACATTTAAAATATTATTGTAAAGAGGAGGAATTAAATTGGGTCAGACAATTTCTGAAAAAATTCTTGCAAAAGCCTCTAGAGCAGCTAATGTCAAAGCGGGTGACATTTTGTGGGTTAATGTAGATCAAGCGATGATGGATGATTTATTAGGTCCGCGTGTTGAAATTGCCGAACATATGCAAAGATTAAATACTAAAATTTGGGATGTTAGTAAAGTTACTGTTATTTCAGACCACTATACGCCACCAGCTAACGCAAACCAAGCGGAAATAGTAAAATTTACAAGAGATTGGTCAAAGCAAAATAATATAGAACATTACTATGAGTTTGCAGGTCCTTGCCATCAGGTTATGGTAGAAGAAGGTAGGGTTAACGTAGGAGATGTTGTTGTTGGAACGGACTCTCATACTTGCATGTATGGAGCGCTTGGAGCTTTTGCTACAGGGATAGGCTCAACTGAAATGCTTGGTGTTTTAGTAAGCGGACAAATTTGGCTAAAAGTACCGCAAACAATAAAAATTAATTTTGACGGTGATTTGCCTCAAGGAGTTATGGCAAAAGACGTTATTTTAAAAAGTATTGGAACAATAGGGCACAATGGTGCTACCTACAAAGCGTTAGAGTTTACAGGTAGTACTTTTTCCAAGATGATTATGGATGAACGGCTTTGCGTCACTAATATGGCAGTAGAAGCTGGTGCTAAAAACGGTATTATTGCATACGATGATATAACGGCGCAATATTTAAAAGATGTGGGACTTAAAGGCGGATTTGTTTGTCAAAGTGATTATGATGCCCAGTATTTTGCAACACATAATTTTTCCGCAAGTCATATGCAGCCGCTTTGTGCTTGTCCGCATAATGTTGATATAGTATCGCCAATAAAAGAATTATCTGATGTACAAATACATCAAGCGTATATAGGTTCTTGTACCGGTGGGCGCTATAATGATTTGAAATTGTCTGCGCAAATGTTAAAAGGTAAAAAAATTGCTAAAGGTACACGTCTTTTAGTATCACCTGCATCAGCAAAGGTTTGGCAGCAATGCTCTAAAGAAGGAATTTTAACTACTTTGGCAGAAGCAGGAGCCACAATACTTGCTTCTAGCTGTGGAGCGTGTTTAGGTATACATTCTGGTGCATTAGGCGCTGGTGAAGTGTGCGTATCTGCTACTAACCGCAACTTTTTGGGTCGTATGGGCAGTAAGCAAAGTAGTGTTTATTTAGCGTCGCCATTATCTGTTGCAGCATCTGCCATAACGGGCAGACTTACAGACCCAAGAGAATTTTTATAGAGTGAGGGATTAAAATGTCAAATAAAATAATTGGTAGAGCATTAAAATATGGCGATAATATTAACACTGATATAATATCACCACCCGCATATATGGAACTATCTGTGAAAGATGCGGCAAAGTATGCTATGAGTGCTATTGACCCTGATTTTTCAACTACTTGTAAACAAGGGGATATATTTGTAGCTGGAGATAATCTAGGTTCTGGTTCTAGTCGTGAGACTTCACCTTTAACTTTATATGAACTTGGGATACGTACAATAGTTGCCAAATCTTATGCACGTATTTTTTATCGCAATTGTATAAATGTTGGTATACTAACAATAGAATGCCCGGATACTGAAAGAATAAGCATGTTTGACCAGCTGGAAATTGACTATGTAAATGGGCATATTTTCAATAAGACTAAAGATGAAAGTTATGTATGTGATAAAATTCCATCACATATTATGCAATTAGTTAATGACGGTGGACTTGTAAAGCAATTAGAGAAAAAATTATTAGCTTAATTTTAGAGCTTTTAGTTATCTTTTTTAAAAAAATAAATTTTTTTGAAGGTTTTTGAGTTTTTAAATAGAACTCTAAAAAGCAAACTTATTTTTTTGAGGTGTAGTATGGATAGATTGGATTTTGCTGAAGAGTTGCCAGAGGCTGAACGACAACTTTTAGATATAATTTTAAAAGCTTTGCCACATATTGCTCAGATAGTTGGTGGCGATGCGGTTGTTTTTGACAAGCAAGGAATAAGAATAGAAGCATTAAACACTGATGGCACTAGAAATGCCGCGCAAATAGGTACTTTTCACGAGATGTGTAAAAGGGCTTTAGCCAATATGCAACCTAGTATAGGTCCGTCGGCGCTTGCTAAGGGGGCTTATGCTATAAGAATACCGCTTACACATAACTTTGGCATTGCTTTTAATAATCGCATTGCTATGCAAAAACAAAGCAGTTTGATTGCTCAAACTCAGCGTTATCAAACTGCAAGGTATAATATTCAAGATATTTTAGGCGATAGTGCAGTTATGATGAAGGCTAAAGAATTTATTTTGAATGTAGCTAAATCAAGCTCTAATGTTTTAGTTTATGGTGAGACTGGCACAGGAAAAGAACTTGTTGCCCATGCACTGCACAATGCAAGCGATCGCTCGACAAAACCGTTTGTTGTTATAAATTGTGCTGCGGTACCAGAGAGTTTGTTTGAAAGCATGTTTTTTGGCTATAAAGAAGGGTCATACACAGGCGCTAAACGTGGCGGTAATGTTGGCTTAATTGAGGAAGCAGACGGCGGTACGGTGTTTTTAGATGAGATAAGTGAGATGCCATTTAACTTACAAGTAAAACTATTAAGAGTAATCCAAGAGAAAAAAGTAATGCGTATTGGTGAGAACAAGGAACGTTCTATTGATGTGCGTTTTATTGCGGCAACAAACCAAGATTTAGCTCAATTGGTTCAACAGGGACAATTTAGAGCGGATTTGTATTATAGGTTAAATGTAATGCGTTTAGATGTTCCACCGCTTAAAGACCGTAAAAGTGATATACCAATCCTTACAAGCTTTTTTGTTACTAAGTTTTGTATACAACTTAAAAAAAATGTTCAAGAGATTGCTCCTTGTATTTTGCAGGCGTTTAACAATTATGATTGGCAAGGCAATATAAGAGAGTTGGAAAATTGTATAGAATATATGATTAATGTCTTTGATGCTCACAATAGTATTTTAGATAAGGATTGTTTACCAGATAAATTGAAACAATTTTTATCTGATGGTCAACGACATATCGGAATTAAAGCTAGTGTTGCAACTGAAAAGAAAAATGAAACATTAAATCAAGTATTAAAAAGAAACAATTTTAATAAGACTTTAACAGCTAAAGAACTAGGTATTAGCCGTACTACTCTTTGGCGAAAAATGAAAAGTGAAACACCTTGAAACACTAAGTGTTTCAAAATATTTACTTTTAAAACACTTAGTATGTATAAAGTTCTATTTTCTCTAGATTATGCCAACGTTTTGCAAACTGCAAAATGTTGGCATAATTTTTGCATCTATATTTATAAACATATTGTAATCATTTACAAATACAAAATTTATAAAAAGGGGGAGAGGAAACAATGTTAGACAGCACACGTTTGAGAAATCCGGACTTGTTTAAAAAAATCGTCAGTGCTGACGAGGCGGCAAGCTTGATTACAGACGGTATGAATGTTGGTACAAGCGGATTTACGCCATCTGGTTATCCAAAGATGACTACTATTGCGTTGGCTAAACAGATTAAAGAAGGTAAAAAATGCAGAATTAATCTTTGGACAGGCGCTTCTGTAGGAAAGCAAATAGAAGAAGAACTAGCAGCTGTTAATGGAATTGCAAGTAGACTTCCGTATTATGCTTTTTCTAATCGTTCAATGCAAAAGGGTATTAATTCACAAAACATTGATTATATTGATATGCACCTTAGCCATTTTGGTCAGCAGGTAAATTATGGATTTTTTGGTGATGTTGATGTATGTATTGTCGAAGCTATTGCAATAACTAAAGAAGGTAATTTGATTTTAGGACCGGGGGTTGGCAATACACCTATTTTTGCAAAACTAGCAAAAAAAATAATTGTTGAAGTCAATACCGCTCAACCACTAGAACTTGAAGGAATGCACGATATTTATATTCAAGATAAACCGCCAAATAGACGCGAAATACCTATTTATTCAACAGGCGATAGAATAGGAACAAGTTATCTGGAATGTTCTTTAGATAGAATAACTTGCATTGTAGAGTCTGACATTCCAGATCAGGTACGTACACTAGAGCAACCAGACGAGAAAAGTAAGAATATTGCCGGACTTTTGATTGAGTTTTTGCAGAGCGAACAAAAGCGTGGTCTGATACCAAAACAAATGTTACCTCTACAGTCTGGTGTTGGAACAATTGCTAATGCTGTTTTGAGTGGTTTCAAAGATTCTAATTATCAAAATTTACAAATGTATTCGGAAATTTTGCAAGACTCGGTTTTTGATTTGATTGAAATGGGTAAAGTAAGTTTTGCCTCAGGTTGCGCTTTTACCCCTTCGCCTTATGTTTTGCAAAAATTTAATGCTAATCCTGAATTGTATAGAAAATCCATTGTTCTAAGACCACTAGATATTGCAAATCATCCGGAAGTTATAAGAAGACTTGGTGTTATTGCACTTAATACTCCGGCGGAATTTGATATTTATGGACACGCGAACTCTACTCATTCTATGGGAACATCAATACTAAACGGCATTGGCGGTTCGGGCGATTATATGCGCAATGGCTATGTTAGCATTTTTGCTACAGAATCTACTGCTAAAGGTGGAGAAATATCGAGGATTGTGCCATTTGTATCGCATGCTGATCATAGTGAACACGATGTTATGGTGTACATCACAGAGCGAGGCGTCGCCGATATTAGGGGTTTAGCTCCACATAAAAGAGCTAGACTTATTATTGAAAAATGTGCTCATCCTGATTTTCAACCTGTTTTAAAAGAATATTTAGAATATACAGAGAAAAACTTTATGGGTCATATACCGCACGATTTGTGCCAAGCTTTTAAAATGCACTGCGATTTTCAAATGACTGGCACTATGAAAAATACAAAATTTAATTATTAAGGAGAGAAAATTATGTATGATAAAAAGACTTTAGACGATGTTGCTGTAGGTGAGAAAAAATATATTGTGGCAACAGAGAAATTTTTGACTAAATCACCAGAGAGAAAAGCATTTAGTGTGGAGCGGTTATACACTCCGCTCAATGTTGACACTATTGATTATCAAGAAAAAATTGGTTTTCCTGGCGAATATCCGTTTACCCGCGGCATTCAACCGACGATGTATCGTGGACGTTTTTGGACAATGCGCCAATATTCTGGATTTGCTACTGCTGAAGAAACTAATGCCAGATATAAATTTTTACTAAATAATGGCGTAACAGGTTTGTCAGTGGCTATGGATTTACCTACACAAATTGGCTATGACTCAGACAATGTGTTTAGCTTAGGTGAAGTTGGTAAAGTCGGTGTGGCGATAGATTCTTTAGCTGATATGGAAGCTTTATTTGATGGCATTTCACTTGACAAAGTAAGCACATCAATGACAATAAATGGTCCTGCGGCAGTACTTTTAGCTATGTATGTTGCGGTTGCCGAAAAAAACGGTATAACACCAGATAAATTAAGTGGTACAATTCAAAACGATGTGTTAAAAGAATACACTGCGCGTGGTACCTATATATTTCCACCACGTCCATCAATGAGACTTATAACAAATACTTTTGAATATTGCTCAAAACACATCCCTAAGTGGAATACTATAAGCGTTGGTGCCTATCATATTCGTGAGGCTGGCTCTGATGCTATCCAAGAAGTAGCATTTGCCTTTTCTAACGCTATAGCCTACATTGAAGCGGCTGTTAAGGCTGGACAAAATGTTGATGATTTTGCACCTGGAATATCTTGGATTTTTACAGCAGATTTGAATTTATTTGAAGAAGTTGCTAAATTTAGAGCAGCAAGAAGACTTTGGGCAAGGATAATGAAAGAACGTTTTGGTGCAAAAGTTGCTAAAGCTCAAATGCTACGTTTCCATGTTCACACTTCAGGTAGCGCGCTTACAGCTCAACAAGTTGATAACAACATTGTGCGCATAACTTGGCAAGCACTAGCTGCTGTATTAGGTGGAACACAATCACTAGCAACCTGTGCTAAAGATGAAGCTGTAGCATTACCAACAGAAGAATCGGCAACACTTGCTCTTAGAACTCAACAACTTTTAGCTTATGAAAGTGGTATTGCCGATAGCATTGACCCACTTGGCGGCTCATATTATGTAGAAGCTTTGACTGAGAAAATTGAAAAAGAAGCTTATGAATACATCAAAAAAATTGATGAAATGGGCGGCGCTGTAAGCGCAATTGAAAAAGGCTATATTCAGCAAGAAATCGCAAATTCTGGATATCGTCGTCAACAAGAAGTGGAAAAAGGCGAGCAGGTAGTAGTTGGGGTAAATAAATTTGTTACCAAAAATGACCATGCAGGTGAATATTTAACTGTTGACCCTAATGTTGGCATAAGACAAGTTGAAAGATTAAACAAAATGAAAGCAAATCGTGACAATAAATTAGTGCAAGAGGCACTTACTAAGCTTAAAAAAGCAGCCGAAGGTGAAGATAACCTTATGCCATACCTTATCGAAGCTGTTAAAACATATGCAACACTTGGTGAAATTTGCGGTGTTTTAAGAGAAGTTTTTGGCGAACATAAACAATCAGTTTATTTTTAAAAGTGAGGTGTTAGCAATGACTTCAATTACTGAAAAACTAGCCAGTAAAGTAGCTGGTATTAGGTACGAAAATTTACCGGATAAAACTGTACAGATGGGGAAACAATATACACTCGATTATTTTGGCAATGCAATAAGAGGCTGGACGCAACCTAATATGACTATACTATCAGAGGTTTTAGGCGTAAGTAATGACGGAACTTGTGCGACAATGCTAAATGGCAAAAAAGAGGCGAAAAATTCGGTTTTCAATGCCGCAATGCTAAACGCTGCGGCCTCACATTCACTTGATTTTGATGATTTACACAACCCATCTATAATACACGTTGCTTGCGTTACAGTGCCGTCAGCTTTAGCGGTTGCTGAAGATGAAGGGCTGAGCGGTAAAGATATTTTAACTGCACTTGTGGCAGGCTATGAAGCAGGTTCTAGAATAGGTGAGGCGATAAACCCTGAGTCATACCATTTTTGGCATACAACCTCAACTTGTGGAGTATTCTCTGCC
>CAZKFG010000074.1:0-7851 GCA_964551985.1 uncultured Acidaminococcales bacterium | reverse complement strand
TGAGCACGATGAGGTCAAGGTGAAGCCTTTTTCGTTTGATAAGCGAAAGGTTGTGGCAAAGTTTAATTCTTTGATTAGTGATAGGCGAGCTTTTGTTGCGAGATGGAAAGAGATTCGCGATTTTCAGTTGCCGTTTTTGGGTCAGTTTGATGATGATGTGGATTCTTCCGGTCGCAGGTTTGATGATAAGGTTGTAAACGGGGTGGCATGGGAGGCAGCAAAGGTGTTTGCGGCAGGTGTCATGTCAGGCTTAACTCCGCCTTCTCGTCAGTGGTTTAGGTTTTGTTTTTCTAATGAGGATCTGGCTCGCAATGCAAGGGCTGCAAGAGCGCTGGAGGTTCGCCAAGATTTGGTTATGAAGGTTTTGGCGTCGAGTAATTTTTATAATGCTATACACAGTGTGTTTATGGAGCTGGCTTTTGGTCAGTGCCCGCTTGGTGTGTTTTCGTCATCTGAGTACGGGGTGCGCTTTAAGGCATTTCCAATTGGTTCTTATGCCTTTTCTGTTGGCTATGATGGTATGGTTGATTGTTTTGTGCATAGGTATGAGATGTCGGCTTTGCAGCTTGCTGATGAGTTTGGACGCGAGCAGTTGCCTGATGTGGTTTTGGATTGTTTAAATACTGGCAAGTCTTCTAAAAGGTTTCGTGTTTGTTGGCTTGTTGATAAAAATCCGGATTTTCTTGAGGGCTCACAAGGGCGATTGCGTTTGCCTTTAAGGTCTTTTTATTGGCTTGAAGGGTTCTCTGATGAGGATTTTTTATATGTTGGCGGATTTGAGGAGTTTCCTGTTCTTGTGGCAAGGTTTTTGGTCAATGGCGATGATTGTTATGGCAAGGGTCCTGGCTGGTTTGCTGAGGGTGATTCTAAAATGCTCCAGGTTCTGGAGATGGATTATTTAAAGGCATTAGAGTTGTCTGTTAAGCCGCCAATGCAGGCGCATAGTGATACTGTTATGAAAGGGATTAATCTTATTCCTGGTGGTGCGACGATTGTTGAGGATTTGAATAAGCCTATTAGACCGCTTTTTCAGGTGGAGGTTAATTTTAGCTATTTAAGAGATAAGATTTTGGATGTGGAATCAAGGATTAAGCGTCATTATAGCGCAGATTTATTTTTACTTTTAGATAGTTTAAATGGTGCTAATATGACGGCGCGTGAGGTGCTAGAGCGTACGCAAGAGAAGATGCAGCAGTTAGGTCCTATGGTAGAACGTCTGCAGTTTGAGTTTTTGTCACCTTTATTAGAGCGTGTGTACAAAATATTAGAGCGTGCTAATGTTTTTGAGCCGTTTGATGATGATGTGCTAGAGCTTGTTTCTGGGGCTGATGTGAAGATTGATTTTATTTCACCGCTGGCTCAGGCACAAAAGATGTCAGGTTTAGCTGGTTTAGAACAGCTTTTGCAGTTTGTTGGCAGCCTTTCTGGCGCTTGGCCTGAGGCGATAGGCAAGGTCGATATTGTAGCGGCGGTTAATCGCTATGCGGAGCTTTTGGCAGCTCCTGCAGGTATTGTTGTCGACGACGAGACGTTTTATGAAAAGCAAGAGATGCAAGCATCGCAAGCTTCTATGGCGTCTTTAGCTCAGGCGATGCCTGTTGTGAAGACCGCAGCATCTTCTGCGGCTGATTTGTCTAAGGCGACAGGTAAAAAGCTTGACTTGAGCGCTATTTTAGGGGGGTGACGGTTTGGAGTTTGGACTAAGTAGTATGCTATCTGACGGCAATGCCAAAAAGCGTCATGTGCAAAAGAGTTTTGCTCAAAGTATTAAGAAAAAAGATGATGAGGCTTTGCAAATGCTTTTAGATTGCCCTTGGGGTCGTTGGTTTTTGATGCGGCTTTTTGATAGGTGTTTGTTGTTTTCCGATGGTTTTACAGGTAATTCGACAACCTTTTTTAATGAAGGGATGCGAAAAGTTGGGCTGATGTTTTTGGCTGATATTAAGGCACTTGGCTTTGAGGGGGTGATGCAAAAGCAGTTAGCAGAGCGTGAGTATGTTCAGTTTCAGTTGGATTTAGAAAATTTACTTAATAAAAAAGAGGAGGATTAATTTTATGGGTCACTTTGACAGGATTTTTGATTTACAGTTGTTTTCTGAAGATGAGGTGCAAGGGGGTGAAAAAAGAGAGCCTAGCTTGGTAAACGAAGGCTCTACGGGAATTAAGTATGATATTGCTTTGCCAGAAGGGTTTGAAATCGATGACGGGCGGTATGCTAGTTATTCGGCGCTCGCCAATGAGCTAAATTTGTCTAATGAGCACGCTTGTAAGATTGCCGAGTACGGCTTTAATTTTGCGCGTGAGTTGCAACAATCTATGCTGCATAGTCGTTATGATGAGTATTCTGATATGAAGAAAAAAGCTAAAGAGGAGCTTGGCGCTGATTTGCCGAGAATAAGTCGTTTAGCTGGTGTTGCTATGGAGCGCTTGGAGCGTCATTTTCCTAATTTGAGAAATGCTTTAGATGAGACTGGCGCGGGTAATTATCCTGATGTTATTCGTGCGATGGCGTATGTTGGTGAGATTTTATCTGAAGATGACGGGGCTCGTATACGCGGTACGATGATGGCAAGGAAAAAAGATGATTTGTATGACAAGACTGATTTTAGTAAATATTAATTTTAAAAAGGAGTGTATTTTATGAATTTAGGTATGGCGGTTACGTTAAATGATTTTAGAGCAAGGATGGGTAGTCTTGATAAGCATAGAGATATTATCAATGTACTAGCACAATCCAATCCTATTTTAGAGGATATGAAGTTTATGGAAGGCAATTTACCAACAGGTATTCAGACTACACGTTGGACTAGTTTGCCAGAGCCTTCTATTCGCCGCATCAATCGCGGTGTAGAGCCTTCAAAAGGAACTACTGAGCAAATTGTTGACACTTGTATGATGCTAGAGGATAGATCTTTGGTTGATGTGAAAATTGCAAGTATGCAAAATGATGCTAGAGAGTTTCGCAAAGCTGAAGACGAGGCGCATGTTGAAGGATTTGGTCAAAAGGTTGCCAAAGTTTTATTTTATGGCGATAGTATGACTAATCCAGATGAGTTTAATGGTTTGTCAGTTCGTTATAGTAATTTTTCTGATGAAAAGGGTAAGATTGGTTTTCAAACTGTCTCTGGTGGAACAGCTGGTGTTGATTGCAATACTTCAGCGTATCTTGTCGGCTGGGGCGATAGACATACTGTTGGTATTTATCCAAAAGGTTCTGATGCTGGTATTAAGGCAGAAGATCTTGGTGCCACTGATGTGTATGATTCAGAAGGTCGTCCGTTTAGAGCGTTTCAAACTTTGTTTAGCTGGAATGTAGGACTTTGTGTACGCGATTTTAGGTCTAATGCGGTTGTTCGCAATATTGATGTGAATAGTTTACCGACTACTGCAGCTGGTCGACTAGCACTTGTTGAAAAGTTTATTGTCGCTCGTAATCGTATTAGAAATCTTCATGCAGCTGGGGTTAATTATGTATGGTATGTTTCTGATAGTATGTACAATTTCTTAGAGACTTATTTTATTGATAAGAATAACGTACACGTTACTCGTCAGGATTTATCGGGTAAACCACCAATGCTTTATTTGTCTGGTATTCCTGTTAAAAAAGTAGATGCCATTAGTGAAACTGAAAAGGCGATTGTATAAGGAGGGAAAGTTATGGTTTTAGATAATAATTTAATGTTTTTTGACGGTGTTAACGCTTCTGGTATGGTAGATAAGGCATCTAATACTGTTTTAAATGGTAACGGCGGTTTGTCCGCCCAGCCGCTTTGGCTGTTTGTTGCAGTAAATGGCGGAGACGTTGCAGGTAAGATGGATGTTGATTTTCAAACTAGCGATGATGCGGCTTTTGCTAATGCTCGCAGCTTAGGTAATTATGTTGTAGGTGCTGATGGTGTACTTGCAGTGAAGATGCCTATTGGCGCGCTTAAATTTTTGCGACTTGTTTGTGACAGTACTTTTGGTAAGGGTGCTGTTACTGCAGGACTTGCTTTGGACGTCGATATTTCAGGCGTTATGCAGTAGACTAAATTGTATTTAGGGGCGGCTTAGGCTGCCCCTATTTTATTAGGAGGGTTTTTTATGACAAATACTGATGTTTGTAATTTGGCACTTAGTTTTCTAAAAAGGCGCAAGATTGTCTCTATTGAGCAAGAGTGCGAAGAAGCTCGCGCTTGTAAGCTGCATTATGACCATCTGCGTCGTATGGTCTTGAGGGCTTATAACTGGGGTTTTGCTAAAGCTATTGTGCCGCTGGCAAGACTTGATGTAAAGTCGCCCGTTTGGCGTTATGTTTATGCTTACCCTGATAAATGCGTAGCAGCACGGTTTGTATTTAGCAAAGATTGTGGTTCTCGCTCTGATTTTATGGATAAATTTGACGTGTTTTTAGTTGATGGCGATGTGCTGGCACTAGGCTGTGATGTGGATATGGCATTTTTAGAATATACTTATGATGTTACCGACGCAAGGCTGTTTTCCGATAGTTTTGTCGATGCTCTCAGTCATTTGTTAGCATCTGATTTGGCTATTGGTCTTTGCGGGTCTGCTAATTTGCAAAATATTCATTATCAGCTATACGAAGTTGCCACGCAAAGGGCAAAATCTACAGATGCTAATGAGAAGTTTTTGGAAAATGTTTATTCGGATAGCTATGTCAAGGCGAGGGGGTAAGGCTTTTGTCTACTAAAAGTGTATATATTAGCCAACTTAGTTTTGCCTCAGGGGAGATTAGTCCTTCTGTTGCGGCAAGAAGTGATCTTGAAAAATATCAATCGGCACTTTTTTGTGCTAAAAATGTTATTATTGAGCCTTATGGTGGATTGCACAAACGCTCTGGAAGCAGGTTTTTAGGTGAACTAAAATATCCTGATAAAAAAGCAATGTTGATTAAATTTAACTTTTCACATACTATCACTTATCTACTAGAGGTCGGAGATAAATATATAAGAGTGTGGAAAGACGGGGTTTATATTGGCATTGAGGTTACCACTCCATTTGCACAAGAGGAACTTTCTAGCTTGCGGTTTACGCAAAGTGCTGATGTTATGTATATTTGTTCAGGTGTGCGCCCTGTGCAGCAGCTTATCCGCTATTCACAAAATGATTGGCAACTAAAAGAATTTGTAGTCGCAAAGCCACCATTTATGCCTGTAAATAGTGATGAAAAATTAAAAATAAGTGCGTCTGCAACAAAAGGAGAGGTTACACTTACAGCGACTGGAGATGTGTTTAGCGCTGATATGGTGGGCGCGCAGATTAAACTATCACATAATATGCCAGCGGCAATGGCTCTTTCATCAAGGGGAAATAGTTGGATATCACAGGAAGTTGTTTGCGGCAATTCTTGGAGCTTAGTTACTCGTGGCATTTGGAATGGCTACTTTTATTTACAGACAAGTAAAGATGGAGTAACTTGGGAACACTTGAAAACTTTTCTTTCTATAAATGATTTTAATGCCAGTGCCAGTGGTACTGTTGATGAATATACTTATATGCGTATTATTTCATCTATGTGGGACGGTAAGGAAGGTAGTTGTACTTTAAACACTTCACCATATACACATGAAGGTATGGTTAAAATTACGCAATTCATCAGCCCAACTGAGGTTATAGGCGAAGTTGTGGATTTTCTTGGTTCGACCGAGGCGACTGCTGATTGGTATTTGGCTTGTTGGAGTGACAAGCACGGTTATCCTTATTGTGCGACTTTTTTCCAAGATAGGCTTGTTTTTGCTGGTTCCAACAAACAGCCAAATACTATTTGGATGAGTAAAACGGGTGATTATACAAATTTTTCCGTACAAAAGGCAGCAGGCTCTGTGACAGAAGATAGTTCTATTGCAGCAAGTTTGATTTCACGCGAACTATTTAGCATTCGCCATTTGTTACCTAGTTCTGATTTGCTTGTTTTGACAAATGGCAACGAATGGGTGATTTCTGGTTCTGATGCGGTATCGCCCAATAAGATTGTACCAAAGGTGCAAACTTCTCGTGGTGCCAGTGAAGTAGAGCCACTTATTATAGGCAACAGGGCTGTATATGTGCAAAGAAGTGGTCAGACGGTGCGTGATATTGGTTACACGTATGAAAGTGATAACTATACGGGTGCCGACTTGTCGCTTTTAGCTAAGCATTTGTTTAAAGACAAAAAGATTATTGACAGTGCTTACTCTCAAGAGCCTAACAGCATAATTTATTTTGTGTGTAATGACGGAGTGATGCTTTGTTTGACCTATCTTAAAGAACAAGATGTTTATGCTTGGTCAAGCTTTCATACACAGGGTAAGTTTGAAGCTGTTTGTTGTATTGGTGATGGATACAATGACAATGTATATTGCATAACCTCGCGTGAAGTTGATGGTAATATTGTTCGTTATATTGAAAGATTTGACTATCCTATGGATAGTGATGTGCCAACAGATTTTATCAATGTAGATTGTGCCGTAGTTGTGCAAAATGATGTGCCAAGCGATGTTGTCACAGGATTAGAGCATTTAAAAGGCAAACAAGTACAGGTGGTTGGTGATAATTATTTGTTTTCTAATAGTAATTTTATTGTTGATGAGACAGGTTGTATTAATTTGCCTACTGCTTGTCAAAAAGTAGTTGTAGGGCTTGGTTTTGAGATGCTTTTAGAGCTTCCTAGCATTGAGATGAAGGTGGATGACGGGTCTTTAATTGGTCGAACTAAAAATGTAACAGAGGTTATTTTGCAGGTCCGCAATTCTTATGGCGGTAAATTGGGCATTGATACAAATAATTTGGATAATGTTATTTTTGAACAAAACGATGCTTTTTTTAAAAACTTTAAACTGTTTACAGGTACGAAAAAGATAACTTTACCTCAGGTTCAAGATGAGAAGGCAAAGGTTGTTATTTATAGCGATCAGCCTTACCCGTTTTTCTTGTCTGCTGTTGTTAGGGTTGTAACTTTCGGGATTGATGTAGGCTAGAGGTGATGTGATGAAGTTTAAAAGTGTTTGCTTTAAAAAGGTTGTTTTGCCTGACGATTTGCCTTGTTTGCAGTTTTTGGCTGATAACTTGCGTGCTTTAGATAAAAAAGAACTTTTAGCGCAAGGCTACAAAAGTGTATTTGAAGGGCTAGAGCTGAGCACAAAGCAGAGCCAAGAGGCTTATTTGGGCTTTGCTAAAGGTCAAGTTGTGTGCATTTTTGGCGTATCAAAAAATTATTATGCCAATCTTGGCTATCCTGCTTGGTTTTTAGCGACAGACATTGTGTGGCAGTTTAAAAAAGAGTTTTTGCATTACACAAAGCTTATGGTTAAAAAATGGCTGGAACAATACGGTTGTTTGCACAATTATGTTTTACAAGAAAATGTACAGTCAATAAGGTGGCTCAAGTGGCTTGGGGCAAATTTTGCAGATGTATTTAGTTTTGGCAAGGAAAAATTTATTTTATTTACTTTGAAAGGAGATGATTGATATGTGCGGTGATCCAAAGGATATGATGATGGCTGGTGCAGGCGCGCAAGGGCTTTTTCAGTTTTTGGGCGGTAATCAGCAATCAAAGGCTTATAAAGCTCAAGCACAGGCTCAGCGTGATGCGGCAGCGCAACTAGAGCGACAACGTGAAGTTATGGCTCAGAGTGCGGCAATGGAAAAAAGAAACGTGCAGGCAAAAAGCGATTTGGTTGCAGGGCAAAATACAGCGGCATATGGCGCGGCAGGTATTGATAGTACAAGCGGCTCTGGGCTTGATTTGTTGATTGCCAATAGGTCGGCACTAAGGCAGGATTTGGGCAACATAGATTTTAATTTGAGCGAAAAAGATTACGAGACAAGACAAAATATCGCCAATTATTTGCATGGAGCAAAAGTGAGCGATAA
>CAZKFG010000073.1:0-8193 GCA_964551985.1 uncultured Acidaminococcales bacterium | reverse complement strand
ATTTTGGGATAAAGTACATTTGGAGGTATGTGCAAAAGATTATAATGTTAGCATAAGAGAGTGCTTGCAAAAAGACATTGTAGAAATAGATACTTTTAGAGAGCTAAAATCACTTGATCCAATATATGGAGAATAAAATATACTACAATAAAGTATTTCTTTTTTAATACCATCTTAGTTAAAACTAAGATGGTATTTTTTATTAAGTAATGAATATGTAGTTTTATAATAGCAAGATCTGATTTTGTCGACAAATAGAATTCTTTGTGTTAAAATACACTTAAAATAATCATAATTAAATTATTTATATCAGTTTTTTGATTTTAAAATATAAAGAGAAAATAATATTGTATCTTTCTAGGAGTTTTAATGAAAAAAAGTGCTTTAGCTAAGTTGAAATCTATAAATTTTCTGCAAAATTATAGGAAAATATGGCCGTATGTAAAGCCCTATAAGTTTAGGGCGATGCTTGCGGTCTTTTTGACGTTACCGATGGGATTGATGGATGCTAGTATTGCGCTGCTACTCAAGCCCTACATGGATGCTGTTATGGTAAATAGATCGGCTGCTGCAAATACTATTATGCCTGTTATTATTGTGGGCGTTAGTGTTTTTCAGTCGCTTCTTAATTATGCATCAACATATTTTAATTCTTGGGTTGGGCAAAAGATTACTATGGATCTTAGAATGTCGTTATTTGCCAAGCTTATCCGCAATGAAGTTAATTTTTTTGATAAAAAGACATCAGGCGAAGTCCAGCTTCGCTATAATGCAGATGCAGATGCTGCTTGCAATGGATTACTTAATAATATTAAAACGGTTACAACGCAAGTTTTCTCGTCTATTGCTCTAATTGGAGTGCTTTTTTGGAACTCTTGGCAACTGGCGATAGTTGCAATAGTTGCTATGGGCTTTGCTTTATATCCAGCTTCGCAGGTGCGTAAAAAAATAGCTGGTATGGTAAAGCAAACGGTCACTTTCGGCGCAGGTATTTCCACAAGCTATAATGAGGCTTTTTCTGGCAACAGGGTTATCACTTCGTATAATCTTTATGACTATCAAAAAATACGTTTTAAAAATACTTTGCATACCTTATTTAATTTGGGTATGAAAATGACCAAGCGTACTGGGATTTTAAGTCCTTTGATGCACTTTATTGTTTCATTAGGTATTGCTGGAGTTGTCTGGCTCGGAGGGCATTTGATTGTTACAAATCAGCTCACACCTGGTGGATTTGTGTCTTTTATCAGCGCACTTTTAATGCTTTACACTCCTGTTAAGGGTTTAGGCAATAATATAACAGCTTTGCAAATTTCTTTTATGTCTATGGAACGTGTTTTTGAAATGCTAGAACGTGAGCCTGCAATTAAAAACCAGCTAAACGCTACAACGCTTAATGACATTAAACAAGGGATAACATATAAAGATGTTGTATTTGAATACACAAAAGATACTCCTGTCCTAAAAGGTGTTAGTCTGCATATAAAAAAAGGTCAAACAATTGCGCTAGTTGGTAACAGTGGCGGAGGTAAGACGACTTTTGTTAATTTGTTGCCTAGATTTTATGATGTTACATCAGGTAGCATTTGTATTGATGGTGTAGATATTAAAAATATTGAGCTGGATAGTTTGCGTGATAAGATAGCGATAGTTTTTCAAGATAATATTTTATTTGCTGGTACGATAAGAGAAAATATCCTTCTCGGTAGAACGGATATTACGGAAGATAGATTGCAGGTAGTTTTGAAAAATGCATGTTTGGATGAATTTATATTATCGCTGGAAAAGGGATTGGATACGGAAATCGGCGAGCGAGGGGTATTGCTCTCTGGTGGGCAAAAGCAGCGTATAGCTATTGCCAGAGCTTTTATTAAAGATGCTCCAATAGTTATTTTAGATGAAGCTACATCAGCTCTAGATAACAAATCGGAGGCTGTTGTACAAACAGCTATACACAATCTTATGCGAGATAGGACAGTATTTATAATCGCGCACAGGCTTTCTACTGTGCGTAATGCTGATAGTATTGTTGTTATAAATTATGGTGAGATTGTAGAACAGGGTACACACGACGAGCTTATTGTACAAGAAGGCTCTGTTTATGGTATGCTTTATAATACTAGTTTAAAGTAAGAGGAGATATAACATGAAAATTCTAGTTACTGGTGGTGCAGGTTTTATTGGTGCGAATTTTGTTTATCATATGTTAGATAATTATCCTGATTATGATATTTTGTGTATAGATGCTTTAACTTATGCTGGCAATATGGCAACACTTGATAAAGCTTTGCAAAATTCTAAGTTTTGTTTTTGCAAAGTAGATATTGCAGATAGAGATAGTGTTTTTGCAGTTTTTGAAGAACATAAACCAGATATAGTTGTCAATTTTGCTGCTGAAAGTCATGTTGATAGGTCTATTGAAGATCCTGGCATTTTTCTCAAGACAAATGTTTTAGGAACCCAAGTTCTCATGGATGCTTGTCGCAAGTATGGCATTACAAGGTACCATCAAGTATCTACAGATGAAGTTTATGGAGATTTGCCATTAGATAGACCAGACTTATTTTTTACTGAAAGTACTCCAATTCATACATCAAGCCCTTATTCGGCATCCAAAGCGGCAGCTGATCTGCTTGTACAAGCTTATCACCGTACATTTAAATTGCCTGTTACAATCTCTCGTTGTAGTAACAACTATGGACCGTATCACTTTCCGGAAAAGTTAATTCCGCTAATGATTGCTAATGCACTAAATGATAAACCGCTACCTGTGTATGGAAAAGGCGAAAATATACGTGATTGGCTGTATGTAAAAGATCACTGCTCGGCAATTGATTTGATTATTCACAATGGTCAGGTAGGCGAAGTTTATAATATTGGTGGACATAACGAACGCACTAATTTAGAGGTTGTAAAAACAATAATAAACGAGCTTGGTAAATCAGAAGATTTGATAAATTATGTAACAGATAGGCAAGGACACGATTTGCGCTATGCCATTGACCCAACAAAAATAAATACACATTTAGGTTGGTTGCCAGAGACTAGTTTTGACGATGGTATCAAGCTTACCGTTAAGTGGTATCTTGACAACCGCAATTGGTGGGAAGATATTATGAGTGGTGAATATAAAAACTATTATGAAAAAATGTATGCTAATAAATAGAAAAACCCTGCTTAGCAGGGTTTTTCTCGGATTATAAACTTTTATTAAAACCTTGTTTTTGTATGACTTGTCCTAGTCCGTCACGAGTTTTTTCCATCATTAGTCTTGAACAACGTTCACTCCAAGATTCTTTTTGTTCGCCGCCTGTGCGTTTGATATAATACTGTTCAACTTCTTTATTGTATTGAGCTATAAGTTTGTTATCAGACTCATCATTATAACTATCTGTTTTGAAAATAATGTCCATTGGCAGGCGAGGTTTTAGTTCTGGATTATCGTCAGGATAACCAAGGCAAACGCCAAATACCGGATACACTAATTCTGGTAGTTGTAAAACATCACAAATTTTTTGCAAATCGTTACGTATACCGCCGACAAATACTCCGCCAAGACCTAGCGACTCTGCGGCAATGAATGCTTGTTGAGCAGCAAGAGTTGCATCGACTGTTGCTACAATGAACATTTCGTTGTTGGAAAAAACTCGGTCTTGCTTGTTTATCCAGTGTTTTTTTGCCCTATATAAATCTGCGCAAAAGACTAAAAATACTGGTGCCTCAACAATCCATCTTTGTCCGCCGGCAGCTTGAGAGATTGCTAGTCTTTTGTCACTGTCTATAACATTTATTATTGTATAAGCTTGAAAGTGGCTCGATGTAGAGCTGCATTGAGCAGATTTAATTATTTGTGTTAAAGTGTTTTTTTCAACAGGTATGTTTTTATACCTGCGAATAGAGCGATGATTTTGTAAGATCTCTAAAAAATTATTCATTTGTAGCAACTCCTTTTATATTATATTTGTAGTTAAATAGTAGCATATATTAAGTATTTTGACAAAGTTTTTTATTTTATAAAAATATTGATAAATATAATTATAAAAATACTATATTATAGGTGATATTTACTATAAGTTATAGTATAATATGGATATTAAAAAACAGTTTATATCAACTTTAATTTATTTTTAGAAAGAGGTTTTTGGGTGGAAGAAATTTTAATTGTAGATGATAGTCCACTTAACTTAAAAGTACTCACAGATTTATTATCTAGTGATTATAAAGTTTTTACTGCTAGTAGCGGTGAAGCTGTTTTTGATGTTTTAAATGATTGCGAACCTAAGCTTATTTTACTTGATGTGATTTTGCCAGGTATAAGTGGCTTTGAAGTTATAAAGCATCTAAAGCAAAATGAAAAAACAAAAGAAATACCAGTTATCTTTATTACAGGTCTAAATACTGAACAAAGTGAAGAAACAGGTCTTTCTTTGGGTGCTGTTGATTACATCACAAAACCATTTAAGGCAGCTATTGTAAAAGCTAGAGTAAAGACTCATATACAGCTTTATAGCTATCGCCAAACTATAGAGCGGCTAGTTACAATAGATGGTTTGACCGGTGTTCATAATAGGCGTGGACTAGATGAATTTTTAGAAGTCCAATGGAAAAATGCTAAACGTCATAAACAGCCAATATCACTAATTGTTTGTGATATAGATTTTTTTAAACTATATAATGATAATTATGGTCATTTAAATGGCGATAATGTTTTAAAGCAGGTAGCACAAGCGATAAAAAGCGCACCATCTAGACCTACAGACTATGTTGCGCGTTATGGCGGCGAAGAGTTTTTTATCATTTTACCAAATGCTAATGAATTAGGCGGTATGAAAATAGCTCAGAGAATAGCTGATTTTATCGCCAAATCTAAAATAAAACATCAATATTCAAAAGTTTCGGATATGGTAACTGTTAGTATGGGCGGAGTTACTACAATACCTAAAAAAGAAGACAGATTAGAGGATTTTATTAAAAAAGCCGATGAAATGCTTTATGTATCTAAAAATAGCGGCAGAAATAAAATAACATGGTTTAATGAAATGTGTAGAAAAAATATTAAAAGTAAAAAAATCTAAGTAAAAAATAAGCGAAAAGCGCAATATAAATCATAAATGAAAAGTAACTACCAAAGTAGTTGCTTTTTATTTGAATACTATTTTGTTGACTAATATTAATATTTATGCTTAGATTAAATAAACAAACAAATTTAGAGGTGCAATATGTCAGGTAAAAAAAGTTTCTTAACATTACCGATAATACTTATAACTCTCGGGCATTTGGCGGTAGATTTAGGACAAGGAGCGCTCCCTGTTTTGTTACCATTTGTCAAAGAAAAGTTTCTTTTAACCTACACACAAGTTGGTATTGTTGTTTTGGTACAAAATTTTACATCTTCAATAATTCAACCACTATTTGGTTATTTTATTGACAAAATATACGTAAAAGCAGTTTTGCCTATAAGCATCTTTATTGCTGCGATAGGCATGTCGCTAACAGGCATTGCACCTTCATATTATTGGCTACTAGCGGTAGTCGTGATAGCAGGCTTTGGCAGTGCTAGCTTTCACCCACAAGGTGCTGTCGCGATAAATTCTGTAAGTGACTCTAGCTCTCGTGGCAAGAGTATGGGGCTGTTTTCAGTTGGTGGCAACTTAGGATTTGCATTAGGCTCATTGTTTATGGTTTTTTTACTCAAAGGTTTAGCTAATGGCTTGGAAGGAACCATCTATTTTTGTTTGCCGGGCATTATTGTAGCAGTATTAATTTGGTTTAATTTGCATAAAATAGACCAGAGAGCTAATGACAAAAAAGCTACCAATAAAGCTGAGCAAATAGCAGAAAAGACATCCATACCTTGGTTTATGCTATTTATTTTATTGGCATTTATATTTGTCCGCTCAACAATTCACTCGGCATTACAGACATACATTCCGCTTTATTACATAAATTACTTAAACCAAGAAGCTATTTATGCTAGTTATCTAGTGTTTTTATTCTTGTTTGGCGGGGCAGTCGGTACTTTTGTCGGCGCAAGTTTAAGCGACCATTTTGGCAGGAAAACTGTTATAGTAAGCTCAATGCTAGTTAGCCTACCGCTAGTTTTTGCTATTCCTTATACCAGTGGTTTGCTTGCCGCAGTAATAATTTTTCTATCAGGCTTTGCGCTAGTTGCTTCGTTTGCTACAACGCTCGTATTAGCCCAAGAAATGATGCCAGGGAATATTGGCATGGCATCTGGACTTACAGTTGGCTTTAGCTTAGGTTTAGGCGGAGTCGGAACAACTTTACTAGGCATGGTTGCTGATAATTTTAACCTGTCAACAGTATTTTTAATTTTGGGAGCCTTGCCACTTTTGGGTATTTTGTTATCATTAAAATTGCCAGGCAAAATAACCTTAAAACATAACTAAAAAACACAACTAATATATTACACAAAAAATCAAGGCTGAGTTAAGCCTTGATTTTTTATGAGTGCATAGGCAACATTATTGTAAAAGGTAACTATAAAATATTATTTTTTGCAAAAAATAGTTGACTTTTATAAAAATTAATAGTATTATTTTTCTTGTCCAGTTTAAGTTTAGTTATAGTGTTTTTTTAGCTTAAAATAATAAGATTTTTTAAAAAATGCTTTGTTTTACAATGCTTTTGGAAATTTTTTTAAAACTATTATTGTTTTGTTTTACTAAACAAATAAACAAACTTAAGGTTTACCGACTAAGTAAAATCATGATAAAAGATAATTTTATGTTTAATATTAATAAACTTTAAATGAAAGGAAGAAAAAAGATGAAATTAGATACTTTAGGTCGCCACATAATTGTAGAGTATTACAACTGTGATAGTGAGGTTTTGAAAAAACCAAAACTAATCGAACAGTATATGCGTCAAGCCGCTATTTTATCTCAAGCGACGATTGTAGAGAGCTTTTTTCATCATTTTAGTCCTTGGGGTGTAAGTGGTGCTGTTATTATCTCAGAATCACACTTGACTATCCATACTTGGCCGGAATACGGCTATGCAGCTGTCGATTTATTTACTTGTGGTGATTTGCAACCTTGGAAAGGGTTTGATTATTTAGAAGACGTTTTCGGCTCGCAGTATAGCGAATCTATGGAAATCGCTCGCGGTATGACAGATAAGATACGAAAATTTTCTCCTAAAAATTTAGGTGAAATAACCTACAAACCTATGCCAGCTAAGGAGGCCATTTAATGAGCCTTTGGTACACAGAAAAGTGGAGTGCGGGCACTCGCTTTAGTCTAAAAATAGACCAACATTTACATACAGAAAAAACACCGTTTCAGCAGTTAGATGTCTTCAAAACAAGCGATTACGGACGGTTTTTTTCGCTTGACGGCTATATAATGATAACAGAAAAAGATGAATTTATTTACCACGATATGATTGTCCACCCGGCGATGGCAACAAAGCCTGACATTGCAAAAGTACTTATAATAGGTGGCGGAGACGGCGGCAGCGCAAGAGAGCTTTTACGTTATAAAAGCATTTTGAGCATTGACATGGTGGAAATAGACGAGCGAGTAGTTAGAGTATGCCAAGAATATTTCCCAGTTACCGCAGATTGCCTAACTGACAAAAGAGTAAACCTTGTTTTTGCCGATGGACTAGAATTTGTCAAAAACTCTAGCGATGTTTACGATTTGATTATTGTCGATTCCACAGACCCGATAGGACCTGGTGAAGGACTGTTCACGCGTGAATTTTATCGCAATTGCTACAGAATTTTAGCTGACGATGGTATTTTGGTAAACCAAAATGAAAGCCCCTATTACGAACAAAACAGCACAGAGCTAAAAAGAGCTTACAGCAAAATAAAAGAAGTCTTTCCCTTAGCACTTGTCTATCAAGCGCACATACCGACATACGCCTCAGGGCACTGGCTGTTTGGCTTTGCTAGCAAAAAACTGCATCCACTCAAAGATTGCGATGCTAAAAAATGGCAGCAGCTAGGGCTTAAAACCAAATACTATAATAGTAACATTCATTTTGGCGCTTTTGCTCTGCCTAATTACGTTTTGGAAATGTTAAAATAAATATAAGCTAAATAAAAAAACTTAACCTCCGATTGTAGTCGTTCTACAATCGGAGGTTTTTAAATGTATTCTACAGTCAACTAAAAATAAAACCTTACATAACCAAACAGCAAGTTTCGTTTTATTTTATCGCCGT
>CAZKFG010000072.1:0-8379 GCA_964551985.1 uncultured Acidaminococcales bacterium | reverse complement strand
CTCAGGAAATCTTAAGTCATAGCAAATAGCAAAACCACAATCAGTATTATCCAAAGTTGCCATTGTCATCTTTGGGCCTGAATTAAAGTACTTTTGTTCGTCATATAAACTAAACATATGTATTTTATCATAATCAGCAACTATATTGCCATACCTATCAAAAACAAAAGTAGTATTATAAACTTTATTATCCTCACGTCTAAAAGGAATCGAACCTGCGACAATATTCATATTGCGTTCTTTGGCAATAGTTGAAAGTGATTTCAAAAGATTACTATCAGCTTTTTCTGCCTCTTTACGCAATGCACCAAGCGAATAGCCTGTAGTCCAAACTTCCGGTAAAACAGCAACATCAACATCATCTTTCAAATTTCTCAAAAGATTTAAAGCATTATCAATATTAGCCTGTTTATTTTTTTCTTTTACCAGCATTTGCACAAGTGCTAAAAGCAATCAAAATTCCTCCCAAATAAAAATACAACTATTATTATTCTACATATATATTAAAAAATCCTTTTTATTCTTCCAAATTATCAAAAATTATTGTAATTTTTGTTCCCACTCCCAGTTCGCTTTGCAAGTTAACTTGTGCATTGTGCAGTTGAATAATCTCTTTAGCAATAGCAAGACCAAGTCCACTACCACCTACAGCCTTTGCATGTGACTTATCAACTTTGTAAAAGCGCTCCCATACAAAAATCTGTTCATCAGGTGCAATACCTATACCATCGTCTTGCACAGACAATGCAATCTTGCCATCTTCTTTTTGCACATCAATCGTGACACTACCACCAACCTTACCATACTTGATAGCATTATCAACTAAAATCATTACAAGTTGCAAAAGCCTATCGCCACTGCCTTTTATCTTACAAGCAGCCTGACACTGAGCTTTCAATTTAATATCACGCTCATTGGCTTTAACCAAAAGCTTCTCAACCGTCTGATTGACAATTATGTCAAGTGGTACAACTTCTTTTAGTTCTTCTACCCCAGCTTGCAATCTACTTATATCCAAAAACTCTCTTATCAAAGCCTCAAGGCGCACCGTTTCATCACGAATGAGCATCTGATACTTACAAATTTTCTCATCATCAGTTATCGTCTTATCAAGCATTGCCTCGTTATAACCACGAATTATCGTAAGCGGAGTTCTAAGTTCGTGTGAAACATTAGCAACAAAATCACGCCTAATCTGTTCAATACGGCTAGTCTGTTCAACAAATTTTGCCAAATCTCTACACAAACAATTGAGCGAATGTCCAAGGTCTGCAACCTCATCTTGACCTTTTATATCTAAGTTACAAGAGTAATTACCACGTGCCATTTGAGCGGCACTCTCACGCATCAAAATAAGCGGTTTGACAATATGTTTTGACAAAAGCTTTGTCAAAAGCAAAATAATCAAAATCGCAATCCCGCCGACAGAGGCAATATAATAATAAATATCCTGCAAAAACTTCTCCGTATTTTCTACTGGGGCATCAAGCATCAAAGCACCAATAATATTATCATTATCATCTTTAACCGGAATCCCAATAGCAATAACATTAGTATTTAAATATGGACTAACCGTGCGCACAGTGCGAGTATGTCCATGGAACACATCTTCTATCATTTTTTGAATATCAGTATTTATCTTAAGAGCATTTACACCGTAGTATTTCCGTTGACTTTGACTTTGCATCTGACTGTGCATTGGGCGTTGTTGATGCCCTTGATTATGAGACTGACCTTGCATCTGACTCGACATTCTGCCTTGTCTTGGCATAGATGAAGCTACAACATTTTGCGCATCGTCAACAAGCCAAATTCTAGCCTTCAAAAAATAATCCACAGATACCAAATAATCATTTACCTTATCTGGACTATCAAATCCCATTTTGGCAATATTTTTAGCGATCTCATCGCCACTAGCAACAAGCTCTCTTTTCTTGCTACCCCAAAAATAATCATTAATAATATATGATATCCCAAACGACAAACACAAAAGCACCATAATGGTAATCGCCATAAAACTATATAAAATTCTTTTTTCAATAGACTTATTCATCTTCTAGCCTCAAATTTATACCCAACACCCCAAATAGTTTTAATATCCCAAGGCGAATCTTCCTTAATATCCAGCTTATGTCTAAGCCTTTTAATATGTGTATCAACAGTTCTTGTATCACCATAATAACTATAACCCCAAATTTTCTCTAGCAGCTGATTTCTGTTAAATACCTGTCCAGCACTTGATGCCAAACACCACAGCAACTCCATCTCTTTGGCAGTTAAAACAATTTCTTTTTCGTACGCATAAACCTTAAACTCATTTATATCAACAACTAAATTATCAAAAACAAGCCGCTTACTATCAACCTCATCAGGAACAAAACGCCTTAAAACAGCCTTAACTCTTGCCATAACTTCGCGTGGATGAAACGGCTTTGTAATATAATCATCAGCCCCAATTTCAAGCCCTAAAATGCGGTCTTCTTGCTCATCTTTAGCAGTTATCATAATAATCGGCAAATTACTAAAGCGTTTTCGCACCTGCTTGCAAACCTCAATTCCATCTAAAACAGGCATCATAATATCAAGTAAAAGAAGTGCTGGTTTGTCAGACTGTACCTTTAAGATAGCTTCTGCACCGTCTTGAGCTTGACTTACAACATACCCTTCTTTTTCCAAATAAATAGACAATATCTCTCTTATCTGCGGATCATCGTCAGCAATAAGCACAACTTGTTTTTCCATAATCTAGCCTCCTAAAATAAAGGATTTATTTTATATTATAAAGTATTTTTTTTCATCTTTCAGCAAAATTTACAAAACATTCACATTTATATTGCTTTTTAGACAAAAAACTTTATACTAAATAACTAGGAGGAGCAAAAAATGGAAAAATATTTTGGCGATATCGTCTTACTACTTGCTAGTACACTTTTCATCGTATACATCTGCTGGGAAAACTTTTTCCCTAGCTAATAAAAAAATATATTATGAATGAGACAAACAAACTTTTTTACAACAAAAAACTATCTTTGCCAAAACTACTTTCATTTGGATTTGAAGAAAAAGCAGGCAAATATATTTATTCTACGACCATTATAGATGGTCAATTTAAAATGTTTGTTGAGATAACAACTACTGATACCATTAGTACAAGACTCATCGATATTGCATCAAATGAAGAATACATCTTGCATCGTACAACAAACGCCACAGGGATATTTGTTGGTTCTGTCAGATCTACTCATCAAGCTATTTTGCAAGAAATTGCTGAAAAATGCTTTGAAGTAGACATATTTAAAAGTGATGACGCTAAAAAAGTAGTTCAATATGTTTATGATACCTACAATGACCAGCCTGAATTTTTATGGGCTAAAAGTCCTGAAAATGCAATTTTAAGACGCAAAAACACTGGCAAATGGTATGGTGCATTACTTGTTCTATCCAAAAGAAAATTAGGTTTTGACTCTGATGAAATTATAAACATATTAAATGTAAGAACCAAGCTGCAAAGTGCCCAAACTCTAATAGACTATAAAAACTACTATCCTGCTTATCATATGAACAAAAACAACTGGGTTACAATCTGCTTAGATGGAACTGTCCCAACACAAGAAATTTTCAGAAGAATTGACAATAGTTATAAATTGGCTGTCAAATAGCAGTTACTTTAGCCCCTAATACATACTTTGATATTGATTTACAAAAAAACCCTAATCGATGGAAATCATCGACTAGGGTTTTTAATTTAAATATTTTTCGCAAGCAAACTTGCAACATACACGCCACTAGCACTAGCCTGTGCCAAACCTCTTGTAACACCTGCTCCATCGCCAATGGCGAACATTTTTGGTATTTTAGTTTGCATATTGTTGTCTAGTTGTAGCCTCGAACTATAAAACTTTACTTCCACACCATATAAAAGAGTATCGTCATTTTTCATGCCAGGTGCAATTTTATCCAGTGCGTAAATCATCTCAATAATGTTGTCCATATGCCTTTTGGGTAGCACAAGACTCAAATCACCTGGTGTCGCATCAAGTGTCGGTTCCAGAAAACTTTTTTCCATACGCCGCTGTGAAGTTCTGCGACCTTTTATCAAGTCACCAAAACGCTGCATAATAATTCCGCCACCGAGCATATTAGAAAATGAGGCTATTTTCTTACCATATTGTAAAGGCTGATTAAAAGGATAAGTAAATTTATTGCTAACCAAAATAGCAAAATTAGTATTTTGACTTTGAAGATTTTTATCGTGATAGCTATGACCATTGACAGTTATAATACCATCAGTATTTTCTGTTACAACATAGCCGCAAGGATTCATGCAAAAAGTACGCACAAAATCGCCATATTGTTTTGTTATATAAACAAGTTTTGCTTCAAATACTCTATCTGTTATATGTTTTAATATTTCCGCTGGCACTTCTACTCTAACGCCTATATCTACTTGATTGCTCTGAAGTGGCAATTGTAATTTTTCGCATTGTTCGCTAAACCACTGCGATCCTGCTCTTCCTGGCGCCACAACAAGATACTTGCTTTTTATTTTATCACCATTAGCTAAAGTTAATAAAAATTCTTCATTAGGAGTTATTTCTTCTACTTTAGAATTAAAACGTATTTCCATTTTATCTTTAAGGTATTCATAAATTTTTTTAAGTATATTCAAATTATTTTCTGTTCCTAAATGGCGCACTTTAGCTTCTAGTAAGTGCAAATCATATTCCAGTGCTTTTTTAGCAATATCGCTGTCGTGCGAGCTGAAAAGTTCTCTCGGGGCCCCAAATTGCAAATTTATCTTGTCAACATAATTGATAAGCTCCATAGTAAGTTCATTACTAAAATAATCTGTCAACCATCCACCAAATTTTGTTGTTAAGTTATATTTGCCATCAGAAAATGCGCCTGCTCCGCCAAAGCCATGCATCACACTGCACACCTTACAGTTTATACATTTTTGCACTTTTTTTTCTATAATTGGACAACTTCTTGAATATACATCTACTCCCTCTTCAATCATTACTACCTTAATTCGAGGATTTTTTTGTGCAAGTTCATATGCACAAAAAATTGCCGCAGGTCCAGCACCGACTATAGCAACATCATATTCCACCATACCTCAACCTCGCTTTATTGTTTATTTAAAGCTTCTACAACCTCTTTATTTAAATCTATTGCTTGAACATTTGCCACAACTTGATTAAAGATTACAGATATATCCTTTTGCTTTGCAATGTTATTAATTATGTCATCTATTTTTTTACCAACGTTTGCTATAAGTTCTTGATGTTGTTTTTCAAGTTGATTCTTTTGCACCTCATCTGTACCCAGGATACTTTGTGCATAGTCATCAAACTCTTTTTTCATTTGCTCTTGCATTTTATCTCGTTCACTTAAAAGATAACTATCAAGCTCATGACCAGCTTCTGCACGCTCAGCAGAAAGTTTATCTTCTATTTGTTTTAAAATCTCTTGATCTTTATCTTTTATTTTTTGCTCTATTTGTAGTTTTTGTGCATCAAGCTCATCTTGCATTTGCTTTATTTGTGCTTGCGTGATAGCACTATTATTACTTTGCTTATTATATTGTTCTATTTTGCTATTAAACTGCTGGTTTTGTTCTTGAACAAAGCTTTGCATTTCTTTTTGTTTGCCTTCTAAAAACTCTTTATTATTTTCAGCTATTTTATTTTGCAACTCATCTTGCTTTTCTTTTAATTTAGCATTCATAGTTGTTTGCATTTTTTCGTTTAATTCCTGCTCTTTAGTCAAAAGCTTTTCTTGACTTTGCGCTCTTTGCACAGATAATTTTTCTTCTAATAAAGCTAATTTCTGCTCTATTTCTTGAACTTGTTGGTAGTATTTACTTTGTTGTAAAACTTTATTTTTATCAACAATACCTATCTTTTCCTTAGCACCCAAACAAGCTTGGGTCAACATTGATAAACATAAAATTGCAATTACAAATAATATTCTTTTCAACTATATATCTCCTTTAACTTTTATTTATTATACCATTTTTCAAGCCCAAAAACAAAAATTATCACTACTAATTACATTTACCAAACATTAGATTAGCTTTTTTGTTCATGTATTACAAGCAAAAGATTTCGTATATCTCTAGCAATCAAATCGTGCATACTATCTTTGTATTTTAAATAATCAATTGCTAAAATGCTCTTTTCAATCTCAACTATTAATTCTTTTTTATGTATAATCACTTCTTTAAGTGCCACTAGAGCTTGCCTTACCGCTGTAGGTTTTTCATCATTTAAAATAATCAAAGCCTTAACAATATTCTCATTTATTATATTTTGACTGTCCCATTTGGCCTGTTTACAAAATAATCTAAAACCTCTTACCCTAACTACATATCTTTCACTACCTAGCATATCAACAAACAATTTCAGATAAGGATAAATTTCATTAGATGTATTTGATAGCTTTTCTAAATATTTTAAAAACTCAAAAGATTTAGCATTATCTTGGCCATAAAGTCTATCTACAATAAATTCTAAATTCATTTTGTATCACCTATATAAAAATTTCTAGTTAATATGATAACACACTTTTAAACAAGATAAAATATATATTCCCCATATATTGATAAATATATCAAACTAATATAAGTTTATTATTGATTATTTAAAGCTTGATTTTTCGTTTGACTAATGTTATATTAAAAAAGATATTGATGAGCCGATATCTTTTTGCTCCGCCAGGAGCGCTAACCCACCTACACATGTAGGTGGGTTTATTGATTACTTATTTTTATTATAACTGTGCAATTTTTCAATCTCTAATGTAGCTTAAAACTACCTTATTATTCATTTAGAAAAATCTTAAAAATATAACTAATTATTTTATACTCTGTTTTTAAATCTATAAACGCTCTAAGTATACCAAATAAGACTTTTAAGCTTATATTTTTTCATTTTCAAACCTCTTGCATTTTCAATTATGTTGTGCCATGATATAAGTACCTTTAAAATTCAATATTTTTGTGTTTGCTACTGGAAAAAATAACCAGTGGCTTTTTTTTGTTCAATTAATTTTTTGTATTCCAACATAAACATGAAACATAAAAACAGATTTCGATATAGAAATCTGTTTTTTTACTAGCTAAATAAACCAGCCATTTTTAGGCAAAGCATTTACTTCTCTGCCAAAAAACAAAAACTTATTTTTTCATTTTGATAACATCTTTTTTTCCTTTTCTATTTGAATACCAATATTGTATTAGATAAACACTAAAAAAGCAAACAAATAAAAGATAAGAATATATAACATTATTTTTAGAAACAGTATAAATAATAGTTTTATTAAGTTTGCAAACAGGCTTATGAAAAATAGCTACCAAATCTTCTCTAGTTGACATCAATGCTATGATACGCCATATTTTTTATTTATTCATAAGATTGCTTAACACGATAATTCATACTGCATATGTTGCTAATTAATATATAATTATCTGCACTAGTTTATATCATAGCGCTTAATGTTCGGGTGCAATTGTTTGGTAAGATTTTTGCTTAGCATATTCTATGAATACTTTTTATATTATTTTTTCAATCCGAAAAAACTTAGTGCCAATTAATAGTTTTCAAATCATCAGATACTATTAATCTTGCTTGTGTTGCTTTTTTTACTTGTTCAACCGTCACATCTGGTGCTATTTCTTTTAATACAAGACCTGTGTTTGTTACCTGTATTACTGCTATATCTGTTATTATCAGATCTACTTCTTTTTCCGCCGTTAGTGGCAGTGTGCATTTTTCGAGTATTTTGTACGTTCCATTGGCAGTGTGTTCCATAGCTACTATTACTTTTTCTGCTCCCACTACAAGATCCATTGCACCTCCCATTCCAGGGACTTTTTTGCCTGGAATTATCCAGTTTGCGAGATTGCCTTCTTGGTCTACTTCAAGTGCGCCAAGAACTGTCGCCACAAGGTGCCCTCCACGTATTATGCCAAAGGCTGTAGCACTGTCAAAGCATGCTGCTCCAGTAATCATTGTTACAGGCTGACCACCAGCGTTTACAATGTCTTTATTTTCCAATCCTTCTTTTGGTGCTGGTCCTACCCCTATAAATCCATTTTCCGATTGCAAAATTATTTCTACTGAGGCAGGCAGATAATTTGATACCAATGTTGGTATACCAATGCCAAGGTTCACATAGTCTCCGTCTTTAAATTCCTGTGCTACACGACGAGCTATTTTTTCTTTTGTGTCCATTTTTGTCCCCCTTTATGTGCTAAGTACAAGATAATCTACAAATACTGATGGGGTTATTATTTCATCAGGAAAAAGTTCCCCTACTTCTACTAGCTCTTCTATTTCTGCTATTACTATTTTGGCAGCCGAAGCCATTATAGGG
>CAZKFG010000071.1:0-8515 GCA_964551985.1 uncultured Acidaminococcales bacterium | reverse complement strand
CTCTGCCATTGTTTAAATTTGTCAAATATTGCGTTTTAACAAACATATCCATAGACCGCTGACTACCTGTATTATTTATCCCGGCAATTCTTGTCATTTTAGTTGTAAAGGCAAGATTTTTAAACAAATCCGCCTCATCTACAAATATCTGGTCTATCCCTAGCTGTTCAAATGGTATAACAATATCCTTTGCTTCTTCGCTGGTATCTTCTCTTAAACGTTCTTCTATTTTTTCTTTTTGTTTTTCTAAATCTTTTACAATCCTATTATATGATTTTCCTTCTGATAGCTTCATCTCTAAAATAGCCGATGAAATTTCTTCGACTTGCTGTTTGTAAAACGCATTATAAGCCTCTGGCGACATTGGTATGCGTTTGAACATATTGTGGCTGATTATAATGCCGTCCCAATCTTCTGTCGCAATACGCCCTAACATTTGTTGGCGAGCAGATTTTTTCGCCGCACGTCTTTTGGCAAATTCACTTTTACTTAAAGTATGTTTACCCACAATATTAACATCAGGCAAATTCTCACTTGATACTGTGAGCAGTTTTGCATTTGGATAAATCGCTAAAAACTCATTATAAAACTGCCCTATCATATTGTTGGGAATCACATACAAAGGCTTTTTAGAAAGATTAAGTCTACGCAGTTCCATGCCGGCTGTTTGCATTGTCCAAGTTTTACCAGCTCCGACACAATGAGAAAGTAAAGTATTGCCGCTTTGCAAAATCCGCCAAATAGCATCTTTTTGGTGTTTGTTCAATTTCGGTGCTACAGAACTATAACCAGGCAAAGTCAAATGACTGCCGTCATATTCACGCAAGCGCCAGTTGTTAAAATTATTATTATAATAATTAACAAGCCTG
Organism: uncultured Acidaminococcales bacterium; assembly: GCA_964551985.1. GTDB lineage: Bacteria > Bacillota > Negativicutes > Acidaminococcales > JAISLQ01 > CAZKFG01. Next base: position 7,646 of record CAZKFG010000071.1, on the reverse strand, counting down.
TCTGTTCGACTCTCATCTTGCCACAACCACTTTTCAAACTCTTGTTTAATCTTATCGAGCTTTTCTTGTGCTTGTGCGGTCTTACTTTGGTTTACCGTTTTTTTACCATCTACATCCGTATCATAAACAACAGGCGATCTTTGATTTAAAGCACAATCAAGTAGTTCATAAAAGCTTTTATACGCACTACCCCATGTGGACCTATTAGCAGTACTATTTTTAGCTGTGTTTGAAGTTCTGTCTTTTTCATTCCAATTAGCAAACCACGAACCGGATGGCGCATTGAAAATTACCTTTATAGGTGTACTGCCACTATAGCCTAACATATCCGCCGCAAAAGCTTCTATATCGCTAGTCGGCAACCATGTTGCGCCTAAGCTAACACTTATTTCTTCCGGTTTTAAATCTACAGGCTGAACCTTTTGCAGTGCCAAAACATTTTTAATGTATTTTTCGTTAGTTCTCGCTGCCTCTTTTGCTGCCTCTAATTTTTCTCTTACATTACCGGACAAATATTCGTCTACCGTCTGATATTCTCTTGAGATTGGATTTTCAAATATCAGTGCATCTAAATCCTGCACTACTTCCTCTGGCTTTTTAGAAAGCAAATTGGCAATATAATCAATATCTACACTGCCTGTTTCAGACAATGAATAAGACAAAGCATCTACAGGATTGTCCGCATACTCAACCTTTGTAACTGCACCCACTGTACGCTTTACAAAAATATCATTCTTAGATACGCTTACCTGTTTGCTCTTTTTATCCTCTTTATAATTTTCAATCGAGCGCACAATACCATACTCTGGATCACTACTCAACTTTTGAATATTCGTTTTACTGTTTACATAACCAAACTTATTTACAAAATCATCATAAGTTTTATTCAAATCATCTCTAGTGCTTTTTAGCATATCATCAGTAGTTTTAGGGTCTATCTGCTCAGACAACAATTTTTTCAATACATTTTTTAAATCTATAAAACTTTTCGCTCTTGCCTGTTCAGCTTTTGGTATGGCAACCATTGTCCCTAAATTGTTTTGATAAGCTATCCCCTTATCATCTAACGCATAAGACAGCTCGCGAACATTAGACGGTGCTAAAAAATCTTTTGCCCCTTTTATGCTATCTTGTCTTTTTTGCTCTGCTGGTTTGTAGGCATCTTTAGGAAATTTATTTATTCTATTTTTTAATTCTTGGGCTACATCAAGTCCCTCGCCATCTAAAGCAAGTCTACCACCTGAATATAATTTATCCTCTACCAATTTACCGATTAACATATCAGGATTGTTAACATAATACTCATTAATAGCCAAAGCTCTATTTGTATATTTACCAACAACATCACTATCCACAGTTTCAAGCCATTTTTGATTATCTTTGCCGATATTTTCGCTTTTATCTCTTTTTCTAAAAACAATCAAGTCTGTCGTTACTTCTGTACCCGCATTTTCTTTAAATGCCGTATTCGGTAACCTTACAGCGCCTAGCATATCAGCATTTTTAGATAAGTTTGACCTTAAATAAAGAGAATCTTGCCCCGCTTGCATAGTACCGCTACCGGTAATAAACATAACCAAACCGCCTGGTCTTACTTTGTCTAATGCTTTAGCAAAAAAATAGTTGTGAATATTATATTTGTATTTATTATATTGTGGATCATAAAGCTTATAATCACCAAACGGAACATTGGAAATTATCAAATCATAAAAATTATCAGGTATTATAGTTTTTTCAAAACCAGTAACTTGTATATTTGCTTTTTGATAAAGCTGTTTGGCAATTCTTCCGGTCAAATCGTCTAATTCCACTCCTGATAAAGTACTGTTTGCCATTATCTTATCTGGCATAAGTCCGAAAAAGTTCCCTATCCCCATAGACGGCTCAAGCACTCTGCCACCTTTAAAGCCCAATCTTTCGGCAATGCCCCAAATACCTTTAACTATTGAAGGCGAAGTATAATGAGCATTCAACGTAGAGCGCCTTGCCTGCTCATACTCTTCACTTGTAAGCAACTCTTTTAACTGCTTACTTTCATTTAGCCAATTGCTGCTTTTATCCCAAACATTAAACACCGGAGCCAATCCACCCCAGCCAACATATCTAGCCAAGATTTTTTGTTCTTCCGGTGTCGCAAGTCTTTGCTCAACTTCAAGCTCTTTTAACAGCTTTATCGCTTCAACATTATCTTTATATTTAGTTTTTGCTCCGCCCTTACCAATGTTCTCTTCATCGGTAATTTTAAAATTGTGTCCGGCTATTTCGCTTGCCTTAGCCTTTTTCCTTTGAGAAGGCTTTAACTGAACAGGTACTCGTTTGTTATCTCTCTCGCCTGCATCTCCAAGTACCCCATGTGCTGCACTCTCTCTAGTTCTGTCGCTTCCTGCGGATAAGGATTTTTCTCGAGTAGCCTCGTCAGCGTGTCCTCGTAATAAGCTCTCGCTTTTTCTATCCTCTTGTCTGCGAATTCGTCCAGAGTCTTGTCCTTCTTGAGCTGTTTGTAGTCTTTCGGAAACCTGTCTTTGAGAAATATCTTGTAATCCTCTGCTGTCGCCCACATAGCCTTGTTCCTCCTTTATAGAAGTATTTACATTGCTTTGATTTGATTCTACCACGTCTTGAACTTTGTAGCCAATAGATTTTGCAAAATTTATTGCTTTATCGTTTTTCTTAGAATACCAAAGCCTTCTTCTAGACGACCAACGGAAACCTGCCGCTTTAATGCTTGCAATTAAATCACTGCTTGGCTTAACTTTAAATTTCATCTCTATACCGTTTAATGCTTCATTGTCGTAAAAAATAGCACCAACATCTTCAAATGCTTCTACTTTTTCTTCATCTGATAGTTTTTTATCTTGCTTTGTTATTGCCTCTTGTTGCTCATTGTCGGTATTCTCGTCACCAGGCATTTGCTCAACCGCTTTTTTACTCTCTATTTCAGTCGGATAATCAACAATGCCTTTGTAAGCTGCATCAACATAAGCTAAATACTCTTTGCCATACATACTTGAAAACTTTGCTTTTATTTGTTCAAGACTTGCTTTATCATATGCTTTATTGCCGACAAATTCCATTACAGCAGTCATAATATCATCATTAAATTTAACGCCTTTTGGATAAGCCTTTAAAGCACTCCATGCCGATTTCAAGTATGGTCTTGCCTCTTCACCTAAAGTATCAACCATTTTACTTGTCCATACAGCAAAATTATTAATTCCTTTTTGTGAATAAATTAAACCAATTTCCAACAAATCTCTCATAAGAACAGGATCAAACATTGGATTAGCAGAAAATGTGCCATATAACCTTTTTTTAACTGCTGCTATTTTCTCATCAAGCTTGGATTCATCAACAATATTTACGAATTTTTCTATTTCTTCATTTGGGTCTATTATATTTTCGGTTTTTTCTTCTGCTTTCTGTTTAATAGCTTCTTGAGCATCTTTTCTACCAATAAGCCTATCTAAAGCTTCTATTGCCCTATCACCATCAAAGCGGTTTTCTTTAGCTTCTTGTACTGCATTTTTCTCATCATATTTTGCAACAACTTCTTTAACAGCACTTATTTGTGCATCAAAAATTCTTGCATTTATATTATCGCTAATATGAAAATCCAGCCTATTTTCTGCTACCTTCTCGCCAGCATAAGGAAACGCCTCAACAAATAAAGGCTTTAAAAATCCGGCAATATTGGCGTTTTTATTAGCACTACGCTTTTCTTGTTTCAAATCCTTAATATCAAAAGTATAACTACCACTAGGTAAAGACTTATGCTCTGCAATATATGTATCATAGACTTCCTCTTGCATAGCCTCTTTAGACGGTTTACTTATGACAGTTATTTTATCCCCTCTTAGCTCAGCTATTTGTTGAATATTTTTTACACTTTTTGATACAAAACGCTCTTCATATTTTGTTGTTTTTATTTTATTAGCTGCTGCTTTAGTATTACCTTTTCCATTAATAGTGCTTTGTTTGTTGACACTACTCTCATTTTGTGCTAAATTGGAATTAACAAAAGGAATGTTTGATTTAGCATTAACGCTCGTAGGTGCAACTCCACCATTATCGTTGTAGCCTGCTAAAAGCATGTTGTCGGTGGTAGCAACAGACGAAAGTGCGTTCTCGTCATAAATCAATGTTCCTTTTTCTGCACCATGCCTTGCCTCATTGACAGTACTTGCTTTTTGTGCTAAATTTAAATTAATAAAAGAAACGTTTTCTTTATTGTCCATCGCCCCCTGCGGTTCAGCTCCAACAATTTTGCTGTTCTCGCCATTTTGAACCACACCAAGGTTGGAATTGGTGCCAGGAGATGGGCGCCTGTGGTAAAGAAGCGTTTCTTTTTGTATGTCTTTTTGCAAATTTTTCTCACGCATCGGCATAGCAGATATTATTACATAATAGTTTTCACCGTCAAAAGACAAGCTTAAATCTACAGGCATTACTGCATTTAAATCATCTCTTTTTACAAGTGTAATCCTGTCATCATCCCGCCTGTTACTATAAATTTCATCAAAATTTTGGGCGATATTGGTTATATATTCTTCAGCATTGGCATACCCCAACTTTTTTAGTTCCGGCTCACGTTTTTTGATATGTATTAATCCAGATCCTTTGTCGCCATCACGATTAAAGCCAACTTGCAACCTTATCTTTCCTGCTTTTACTTTACCTTTTGTTGCCTGTTCTATATCTTGAGTTATCTCGCCAAAATCTTTACTGCCGTCAGGTTTTATTATAAATTCATCATAATTAGCCTCATGTAAACTATTGCCCGATTCAGTGCTATACCCCTCGGCAAGTTCCGCCCTTGATGAAATTGCATTTTCACTATCAACAAGTTTTTTCACATACTCGTAATAACCAGCGTTTGCACCTTGACTTATAACATCAGATCTACCAGAGCGCTTGCTATATACTCTTAAATTACTTGTATTGTTTATTTTCGACACAACATAATCATTAGGATTGCGAGCAACCCTATCAATAAATTGATAACTAGGCTCAAAATGCCCTTTGTCATAAATAGCTTCTGTAAACAACTGTCTTCTGTCTTGCATATAACTTTGTTTATCTGCTCTACTTGCATCAGGTGCAACCTCGCCAATAAAATCTGTAGCTTGTTTAAAAGAATTATCATCTAAGCTTTTTGCAACTGGCGTTTGTGCTTGCATAGATTGCACTTGATTAACTACATCTATTTTTTGTGCTTGTTTTTTTTGATAGTTTTCGGACTGTTGTTGATTGTTGTAAGTTTGTCCAAATTCGTCGTTTGTAGCTTGATTGATTGCATTTTGATTTTCTTTGCCATTATCTAAATTCATCCTCTCTTGCACGGCTGGCAGTTCAATAGGTGTAGTATTAGCTATATTATTATTAATGCCAATAATATTTTTCAAAGCCAATTGCACATCAGGACGAAGCTTATAAAAACTTTGCATAGCCTTTTTATCGCCCTTCATCGCTCTTTGCGCGATGCTAATAATATTCGGCTTGCTTCTCAACTCATTTTCAAGATTAGCCATACCAACTAAATTATGCTTCTGTTGTGGATTAGCCATAGTGCTTTTCTGTCTCATTTGCTGTACTTGTACCGGCATATCTGTTGTTTGCTCATCAATAGCCTCAGCATTAGATACAACATCTTGAAGATTAATTCTGCCTACATCATCTTGTTTTTTAACAGGCTTATCAGGAAGTTTAGCAAAAATCTCTTCTATCTTACTATCATTATTACTCTCTAGCGCTTCTGCTATCTCATTATTTAAATTAGCGTCATTATAAGTGTTTAAATTATCTTGTAAAAATTTGCTTTTTTCATCAATACTAAAATCAGCTAAAGCAGTTGCATTGTTTGGACCTTTTTTATTATAAACACTTGTCTGAATATAATACTTAACCCCACCGAACATATCGGTGGGGCTTTGTTTACTTTCATATACACCATTATGCGACTGTCCGTTTTGTATAGTGCCGCCGTCTTCTGTAACCATAACTATATGATTGCCGTCATTTACAACAGCCATATCTCCGGCTTGAGGGGTATAATTATTCGGATCTTTTAACAATCCATTCTCATTAGCTGTAGCAATAGCTTGGTCAACATTTATTTGCCCAGCAAAAGGCGTACCCTCTAAAGCAATCCCCATAGTGCGCATACAATTTGTCCCGTCTTCTGCCTCATAAGCAATTTTGCCTGTAAGACCACGAACTTTATTGACAACATCAAAACCGCTATCTTGTTTATCGTTCGGATTGTTGTCTATATCAGTTGTGCTGTTGCCAGTGGTGTTGTCTGTTGTATCGTCCGCAATATTGTCGGTTGCATTGTCTGTTGTGTGGTTATCATCACTAATATGCTCATTATTTTCACGTACTCTCATTCCATGATACATACCACTTGCCCCAGCAAGGACAGTACTACCAGCAAGCCCCACTTCAAAAGCTTGTCTTTGACTATCAGTCCAACTTGCAGGGTCAAATACATTGCCTACAGGTTTGCCGGCTGCTTGGTCTGAAAAAGTTTGTTGCAAAAGTTCTTCAGCTGCGTTTTGCGAAGCATTGGCAGCAATAGCAGGACTAGCTCTAAATGGAGCTTTAGCTGCTTTAGTAAGAAACTTTTCACCAGCTTTTGCAGATGGTTTAAATAACTTGCCACCTAACAGCATATATTCTAAAGCATTTGATGCCGGCAAAACCGCCATATTTTTCAAAAAAACAGGGAAAGAATTAATCATATGATTTTTGTCGCCTTGTTTTTCAAGCTCAAGAGAAGAACTGCCCCATTCAGATAACGATTCCGGCACAGCTGTTGCAGCCCCACGTACACCAACATTTAATCCACTCTTACCCACTTGAGAAGTTGCCCATTTAGCAAGCCCTTTAGTCCCATATTTAGCTAAAGCCCCGCCCAAAAGACCAACTCCACCCGCAACCGCTGTTTCAGGTATTAAAGCCGCAGCAGGAGCTAAAGCCGCAGATGAACCTATAAAAGAACCCGCATCATAAGCTAACCCTTGTGGGTCTGTAAGATAATCCAGCGAAAATACTGTATCAAACTCTTTGTTTCGTCTATTATTTTGTGCTACGCCATCAAAATAATCCGAAGCAAAATTTTTGCCTGGAATACCGGTAATTCCGCCTAAAACACCTGCCATGCCACTATCAAAACCGTCTTTAAGTGAGCCTAAGTACCCGTTATCTTTAGTTTCAGGATTAGGCTCTATTGGTTTAAAACCTAATTGGTTCATGAACTCGTGAACATCTGCATTATCATTTTCTTTTAATTTATAATAATTTTCGGCAGCCTGACGTTGTACTTCTTCCAAAAATTTATTTGCCATAACTATCCCTCTCTTTTAGCTTTAGCTTTCCGTTATCATACTAGTTTCCTCTATAAGTTTATCTAAATCTTTTTGATTAATATTATTATCCTTTTTAGGCACTACAAGCCCTAGATCTCTAAGGATAGTTTCAACAAATTCGCTGCTAGTATCATTGGCTCCTAACCCGTAAGTTTGTCGTATTGCTTCTATTTTTTGTTGCGTTGTATATTTTTTATCCTGAACAATCTTTTGAAAAAATGGCATTGGATAAACTCTAAAAAAGTAGACAAACAAAAGAGAATAATATATAAAATAAAG
>CAZKFG010000070.1:0-8817 GCA_964551985.1 uncultured Acidaminococcales bacterium | reverse complement strand
AGTAAAACTATTTTCTGTCAATATGCAAACACAAAACCTTTAGCATATCCATTATAAGAGCCTTATCCTCTGCACACTTACCCGCTGTAAGTTGCATCCACATAAGAGCGAGATTATCATCTTGAACGCTCACATAATCTGACAATAAATAATCCACCGTTACATTAAGCACCCTTGCTATTGACACAAGCTTATCTAAAGTCAGACTACGTTCCCCACGTTCAATTTGGCCAACATACGCCGTAGAAATATTAACGCATTCTGCAAGCCTCTCTTGTGTCAAATTAAGCCGTACACGCTCCATACGTATCCTTTTACCTAACGCCGTATAATCCATTTTAACAAACCATCCTTACCTAAGTTGACTTACAGTATATTAAAATGATACACAGAGCAACAAAATAAACAAACAGTCTGTATGTGTTAAATTAATATGCCAATAGTTGCACAAGAGAATTATGTGTGTTAAAATTTATTAACTGATAGCATTATAAATAAAGCTATTAGTGTTTTAAATTTATGATCAAAAAAGTAATTTAATTGAAATTATAAATAAATTAGGGAGGTAAATGATTATGAAGTGCAATGCGTGTAAGCGAAATATACGCAAAATTGGCTGAGTGAAAGAAGAAACGTTGTGTTTCTAACAGTGTTTTTTAATATTTATCACAAATAGTCAATAAAAATTTTCAAATAAATAAAGAAAGGATGATACTAATGAAGTATTGCAGATCTTGCAACTACTCTTTTGATGACAGTCAAAACTTTTGTACCGAATGTGGAGCTCAACTCGAAATTTATCAACAAACTCAAAATTTTTGCACCAATTGCCAAACCCCAATTACAGAAAGCACAAAGTTTTGCACTAACTGTGGTATGCAGATAGGCGCAAACCACTCACAAATAAATATAGCTAATGTGCAAACAAACACTAATACTTCAAAAAATGTGTATACAAATAAAGAAAGAGGATTTATCGATAATTTTTCCCACATTTTAAAAAATAGCTTTAACTTTTCTGGCAGAACTAGCCGTAGAGAATATTGGCGAGGGTTTTTAGCTTTTTTCTTATTTAATATACTATTATCTTTATTAGCTCCCTTTTTGATGGCTGCCACTGATAGTATAGAAGGACTTTTCATTGTATCTGGTTTGGTTTTACTCATTCAAATAGCTTTAATGCCAGCGTGCATATCTTTGAATGTGCGTCGCCTGCATGATGTAGGAAAATCCGGTTGGTGGCTTCTTATATCATTGACAGGTATAGGTTCATTTTACTTATTATATTTATTTGTTCAGCCAGGTAATTATGGTAATAATCAATATGGGCAAGACCCAAGAATATAGCCTTTGTAAAATAAAATTTGTTTAAAATATATTAGAAAGTGAAAAAACAAATGAACACAAATAAAAAATTTTGCAGTCATTGCGGTAAACAAATAGTTGAAAATACAAAGTTTTGTCCTCATTGTGGCAAAAACCCATTTGCTCCACAGATAAGCAACAACATTAGTTATCAGTCTCCTAAAATTGCATCTTCGCTAAAATATTTATTAATTGCTTTAGCTTTTGTAGGATTATTCGGAGGGGCTTTTTTGTTTAAAGATTTTATTATAAATAAAAAAGACAATCTTTTTAAAAGCACAAATAATCAGCAAACACAAGTACAAAAAATAAAGACCGATAAACCTAATACACAAAAAATAAAATATCGTGCAAAAGAAGATACAGATATGTTTGGCTACAAATTAAGAGAGCAAGTTTATGATATAGAACAAAAACTTTCGGAAATTACAGGTAGGAAAAATAATATCCAAAAAGTTTTTGGCAATATGACAACGGAAAACATTGGTAATGGACTACTTATGGCACAGTTTAATAATAATAATAATAATAATGGTATTTTTTTCACAGTCATGTATCCCCATCCGCAAGGACTTAGGTGGAAAGGTGCTGGAATTGTAGTCTTAGCAACCAATTATCCAGAATACTACACAGAAAAAGGGGTATCTATTGGGAGCTCTATACAAGATATTGAGCGTGCTTATGAGGAGTTTAAAATAACACATGAGCGTGATAATGACGGAATATTAAGCATACGCGTTAGAATAGCTAAATTTCGAATTGGTTGGCTTGGTGACATTGTTTTTATTATGGATAAAGACAATAGAGTGGGACAAATAATCTTAACCGCAATGGATGAATAGATAATAACTTGCATATCAAGTATCATATTAAAGTCAAAAACATAATACATTTGCTAAGAAAAATTAGTTTTTGAAGCATCAATCACTCCAACATAACAATAAAAAACATCAATAAGTTATAATTAATGCTATACGATGAAGAACATGCAAACAATCCAGAAATCTTAACAATTTCAGATCTGATGAGTTATTTAGCTATAGGGAAATCGACAGCGTATAACCTGCTTCGCTCTGGTCAAATTAAAAGTTTTAAAATTGGTCGTAATCATAAAATACCTATAGCATCAGTTAAAGAATTTGTTGAGAAAAGTAGTGCATAAGACAGACAAGTAAGATGTACAAAACCCAACCTTGCAAAAATGCAAGGTTGGGTTTATCTTTTGTTCGTTCTCGTACCAATGCGGTCAAATCTGCAATCATTTGAAATACTATCCTAATATTGCTAATAGTAGTCATTATATATTTATTTTCTGCGTTATGCATTGTACATCTTCTTTTAAAAGCATGATATAATAGACATATTATTTGCTATATTTTAAAAAGGGAAGGTTGCATTACCATGAGAAAATCAGTATGGAAAATATTATTGAGCTTGGTTTCATTATTTATACTATTTACTTCGGTGGTATCAGCTGCAAGTGTTGAGTCGCAACGAGCAGAAACTCGTCAGAAAGTTGCTCTTACGCTAGAGAAGCTTTACGAAAAACAACCTAAAGCAAGACAAGCTATTGAAAATGCTGCTGGTTACGCTGTATTTGTCAACACAGGTTTTAAATTAGGAATTTTAGGCAGCTCTCACGGTCGTGGAATGGCTTATAACAACAAAACCAAAGAAGAAGTTTTTATGAGAATGAAAGAATTTCAAGCAGGGCTTGGACTAGGCGTTAAAGAATATGCTATTATTTTTGTATTTGGTACCCAAGATGCGTGGAATACTTTTGTTACTAAAGGTTGGTCCTTTGGAGCTCAAGCCACAGCGTCAGCAAATGATGGTAAAACCGGAGACTCTCTAGAAGGTGCCTTGCAAGTTGAGCCTGGTATTTGGATGTATCAACTAACAACCAAAGGGCTTGCATTAGAATTATCTGTAAAAGGTACAAACTACTATCGTGATAAAAAGTTAAACCAAAATAAAATAAACTGAGATACTAGTTGTTGTTAAGATAAAACCAACCTTGCAAATTCAAGGTTGGTTTTATCTTTGCATCATTTGTCATCACTGACAAAGTTTTTCAATACTAGTTTTAATAATCTACGCAGTTCTGTAATTTCAGATTCACTAAGACCTGAGTATTGTTGTTTGAATAATTTTTCCGATGCCAATTTCATAAGTGGTTTTAAGTTTTTGCCTTTATCTGTGAGATTTACCAAAGTAGAGCGCCTATCTGCTTTTGATTTTTGTGTTGCAACGTAGCCGAGATTTTCAAGTTTTTTTACAAGCGTTGTTACTGTTTGGGGGGGTTTTGTTTATTTTCTCTGCAATGCTTAGCATGGATTTTGTTCCATCAAATAGATAGCGCAAAATTGAACCGTGTGATGTTACAAGACCTTTTGCTCCATATTGGTTAATCTCTTCCATAATAAATTTGTTCATACCTGCGCAAATCTTATCTAAAATATAGAAAGTATTATCTGATCTCATTTTACACCTTCGTTACTTTTTATTAGTGAGGCCAAGGTTATAAAGTTATCTGCTTTTTCGTATTCGGGTTTTGTAAATAAGCTTGTGCCTATATAAATTATTGTGGATAATCCTACACCTAAAATCACTTGCAACGCAGAACCATTTTCCCAAAAGGTTGGTAAAGAGATGCCGACACTATTAATTAGATTATACATGCTGTAAGAAAAACCTATAAACATTGAAGCGAGTGCACCTTTGGAATTTCCTCTACGCCAAATAAAACCAAGAACGAGCGGGACAAATACTCCTGTTGTGATAATGTCTGAGGCAATCCAAGAGATTTCCAATATAGAGCGCACAAAAAGTGAAATGACCAGTGCAACAACAGTCACAGCAAGTGTTGCTATTTTGGAAAATTTTAGTTGGCTTGTTTCTGATTTTACCGAAGTATTTATGTCGATGGCAAGTGTCATAGCACCAGTATTGATTAGTGAATCCATTGTTGACATAATAGCAGCTGAAATTCCCACAAAGACAACTGCACCAAGTACAGGCGGTATATGGTTTGTGACTATTGCAGTAATAACCCCACCTTCTGGCATTTCTTTAAATATTGTTATCCCCGCCATACCTGTAAGAACTACTATTAGATAAAGTGGAATATATACAAAAAAGCTCATTGTTGTCATTTTAAGTGCATCATTGTCATTTTTTGCAGCGGAAATGCGTTGCCATACATTAGCTTGAATCATCCACGCACAACCAAAGGTAATTACATACGTCAAGTATTTAGAGGCTCCTGCTGTCATGCTCATGTAGTTATCCTTGCCAAGCAAGTTTGCTGTAGCACTAATTTGTTCAAAGCCACCAGAGTGCATGATTGCAAAAACAAATACAATCACAGCAGAAATAGCAAGTAATATAAATTGAATAATGTCTGTTAAAACAACACCTCTAAAACCGCCAAACATAGAATATATTAGGACTATGCTTGTTCCGACAAGTACTGCTAATTCATAATTCATGCCAAGATATGTACCGAAAAAATTACCAATACCAACCATTTGCGATGCGGCGGTAAAGGTCATAAATGCTAAAATGAATATTGCCAGCATTTTAGAGACACTTTTAGAATATCTAGCTTCCATCATTTTACCTTGTGTCAGATAACCTACCTTGCGAATTGCTTTAGAGCCTAAAATCATTAAAAAGGTAGATATTAGAACAGGGACACCATAGTAAAAAAATGCTCCAAGCCCATCTTCATAAGCTAAATCAGCCGTCGATAGTGCAGAACCAGCTCCCCACCATGAGGCTATGAACGTTATTGATAGTGCCCAAAATGGTAGTGTCCTTCCTGCAAAAAAGTAATCCATCACATTTGTGTTTTGCTTTTCCTTTGTAACAGCAAACAAAAGTACTGCAAAATAAGCAATAAGTCCTAAAAGAGACATTATCTGTAATTGTGACATTAAAAAGCCTCCAAACAATATACTTCGTTATCGAAATATATTGTAATATAATATTACAATATTTGTCAAGAACTGCAAATATCTCAATGGACTGTCCGTTATTGGAGGCTCAAGCTTAATTTACCGCATTTTAGAACAGCGGGTAAGATTTTTTATCGCAAGGAAACAGTTTATAAATGACTTGATGAGCTAGATGCTAAAAGTCAAAAAGGAGTAAATTAATATGACAAACAAAAGCTTTACACTACAAGCAATAGATCAAATAAAGAAAAATAATCAGCACACAAAACACACAGAAAAACCTATAAGCTTAAATGCTCTAGACAAATATTTCTGCCAAAAGTTTGTACAGCAGAGCTTGGTAAAAACCGATTCTAATATTGAAACATTATCTATAAAAATTATATACAATAAGTACCTAGAGGCTTGCCTTATAGAGAAAAGGCAAAACGCTCTATCGATAAATTCACTTATACAGATACTTTCTATCCAAAGCATTAAAACTATTATTGACAATAATGATATGTACATCTTAGGCTATACTTTAAACATCCAAAAGCAAGAAGCTTTCAGGCAACAACCTGACCAGTTTAGAGAATACACAGTAGAAGAAGTTATCCAAGCTGGCTGGTTTAGTGAAAATAACGAGCAAGGCATTTACAGGAGAATTAAATTTGGCAGCCTAAAAGCCAAACGCATAAGTGCTAAAAGAGTAGTTATTTTAGGCTCATCAATAATTGAAGCTTTGACAAAGAGTGATGAGAATATATCTGTATAACAAAAGAGGCATAGAATACTATGCCTCTTAGCTTTTAAAGGAGAAGATTATGAAACGCAACATAAACGGTCGTGGCACTACATACCAAGAAAACAGCTTGTTTGTTCATCAGGTTAGCTATATAGACCAGACAACAGGCGAAATAAAAAGAAAGAAGTTTAAAAGCAAAAAAGCTTCTTTAGCCGTTAAAAAAGCAGATGAGTTTTTGAATAACCTCTCTGCCGGACTTAGCCTTGACGCTGATAAACTACTTGTCAAAGTGTGGGTAAAACAGTGGCTTGAGATATTTGTCGCCCCACGTGTACGCCCTAGAACTCTAGAGAAATATGCCGCTTGCTTAAATTATTATATAGTCCCACAGCTTGGTGATAAACTATTGATGAAACTTACATCTTTTGAACTGCAAAGGCATTTTAATAAATTACTCAAAGAAGGTGGTAGAAAAGCTACAGGTATATCCTCGGCAACAGTTAGAAATGTACGGCGCTATTTTACATCATGTCTTGATGAAGCGATAAAGCATGGCTTTTTACTACGTAACCCTGTAAAAGACATGAATCCTCCTAAACTTGAGACAAGAGAGCACGTGATACTTACAGACGATGAGATAAAAACAATGCTTGAACTAGCAAGTACCTTTTCTGATGGATATATAAATAAAACCATGCCGGCAATTTTGCAACTGATACTACACACAGGCATGAGAATGGGCGAAGTGTTTGGGCTCAAATGGGATAATATTAGCTTTAATAATAAAGTGATTTACCTAACCCATACACTTGTTAGAATAAACAAGCAAGGTTATATGTTACAAGACCCCAAGACAAAGGCGAGTAAAAGAAAGATCCTACTTACAAAAAAAGATGTACAAATGCTAAAAAGCTATAAACAATTGCAAGAGCAGTTTATTCAAGACGCTGGTTAAGACTATGCAAAAAACAATTATGTCTTTTCAAATATGTTTGGTGGTCCTATTGATATATCTAACTTTAACAAACACTTTAGAAACCTTCTAAACAAAGCAAATATCAGCAGGCAATTCACCTTTCACAGTTTACGTCACAACCATGCCTCAATGTTACTAAAAGCAGGAGTAAACCCTAAAGTAATTCAAGAAAGGTTGGGGCATTCTAATATAGCTATAACCCTAGACATCTACAGCCACAACATAATGCCTGATATGCAGCAGCAAGCTGTTGATGCGATTGAGAAAATGAATCAATGATGAATATAAATTGACAAACGAGCAAATTCACATTACATTATAATACAAAGAAAGGTGTATTATTATGGGAAAATTACAAAATAATTTATTTAATTACGCCACAAGTGAATTATCACAAGATGCTTTTATCTGCTGGTTGTTATCACATGCTATGAAAGAATTTGAAACTCAAGATGCTGAACTTACTAAGTGTGCCAAAGATTTTTTAAGGCAATTTACCAACAATACTGTTGCAGACCCTATAGTTGTAGATATAAAAAAACAGTACAACAATATAGACGTTTTAGTGATTTTGGAAAATAATATAGCTATAATCATAGAAGATAAAACATTTACAAGTGAACATAGTAATCAAATCAATAGGTATAGTAATATTATTAAAAATGATAAAGACTTTAAACACCATAAACTATATTGTGTATATTTTAAAACATGGTTTGATAGTTGTATATATAAAATAAAAGCAGACTGCATTTGTGATAGACTGACAATACTAAACACATTAGAAAAATACCATTCACAAAATGCTATTTTTGCTGCATTTAAACAAAGACAGCAGTTTATAGATAAAGATGCTAAAACATTTATGGACAAAGATACTAAAAGTTGGGGCGATGCCGCTATTTGCGGATTTTTTGACTGGCTTCAAAATAGTGATGAATCACCTCTTAAAGAATATAATATAGATTATGATTATGTAAATAATCCAAATGGCGGGTTTTATGGTTGTTGGTTTTTTTGGGAAGCTGTACCAGAACCAGATAATCAATTTTGCACATATGTACAACTCAACAGAAAATGGAATGAAGATTGTACAATCAGCCTGCGAGCAGGACTTGGCAAACGTGGAACATATGCGTTTAAAGATGTTTTGCTTGATAGTTTACAAGGTACAAAATTTACAAAACCTAGAGTGGTAAAATTTGTAAATTGTGATAGTGCATCTTTTGCTGAGTACGAAGAAGTTATCACTAACTTTGAACAAGCTAAAGAGATTTTGCCCAAAGTACTTGAAGAATACAGGCAAATACTAGATAGAATAAAAAACCATTATAAATGATTACAATAACAATAGCATAAGCACATAGAATTTACTGCAAAATAAACAGTTTTAGCATATTTAAAAGTATCACAGCTTTAAACATTTGACAGAGAGCCGTTAAATTTAATTAACTACTTTTCATCTTGAAAATATAACAGAATATGAATTAAAAAGAAATACCAGAAGCTTTAAGCTTCTGGTATTTCTTTTTCACAATGTGTGCAGCTTGCAAACCACAAACATTAAAAGTTTAGTTATAGTTAAATAAAAATCATATCAAGAGGTAACAAAATGACAACTTCAAACAAAGATAAAGTCCTACTAGGTTCAAGAATCGCTTTTTACCGTCAAAAGGCAGGTATGACACAAATGAATCTTGCCCAAAAAGCAGGTTTTACCAAAAGCTATATGAGCAAAATAGAAAAAAGCAGAGGGGAAAAGCTTCCCTCTCTGCAAACTTTATTTAGCA
>CAZKFG010000069.1:0-9207 GCA_964551985.1 uncultured Acidaminococcales bacterium | reverse complement strand
CCTCGCCTCGTATTTTAAACGCAATTATAAAGCAATCCTAAATTTCCCTCCCTTCCGAGCTTGAAAATAATTTTCGCTTAAATATATATTTATAATAACATGTAGTATATTACATGTCTATGTTCGCAAAAGTATTTTTGCATTTAATTGTACATAACAAAAAACGCCCGCTTTGAGCGGGCGCTTTTGAAGGTTAGTCTTACAAAATATATTTTTCAATTGCGGCGGCAACTCCATCTTCACCTACAGGTAAGGTTACATCATCACAAACTTTTTTTACCGTATCTAGCGCGTTGCCCATCGCAATAGCTGTACCCGCCCATTCGAGCATCTGAACATCGTTGAGTGAGTCGCCTATCGCCAGTACTTCACTGGGCTTGTAGCCATAAAACGCAGCCAAATTTTCTAACGCCTTACCTTTATTGACACCAAAGGCGGTCATCTCCAAGTAAACATTGTGAGAAATTGCGGCACTAACTTTACCTACAAACTTATCTTCAATCAAATGTAAATATTCAAAAGCATTACCATTATCAAGTCTGATAAGTTGTTTTAACAAATCCGAGCAAAAGCCTTTATATTCATTATCGTCAATAATAGTACAATCTAGCCCTTCGTATTTTTCCAAAAGCCATGTCCGTTCACAATAATCTCTTGAATACAGTCCGTCAGTTCGATAAAGCTGCAAACTTAGGTTTTTTTCATCAAAAAAATCAATCAAGCTTTTGGCAACAGTATCTTCTATGCACTCATACAGCAAAACCCTCTCGTCATCACGCACCAAAGCGCCATTACAACTGATGAGCGGTTTGGTGATATTCAAATCAGCGGCAATGCGTTTCATCGTCTTGTGCATTCTACCACTTGCCAGAGTAAATTGCACGCCTTTATCTTGCGCGGCTGTTATCGCTTTTTTTACAGGTGCAGAAACGTCACGGCTTTTGCCGATAATCGTATCATCAATATCTAAAACAATAAATTTAATCTTATTTTTACGCAAAGTAACTACTCCTAAAAACTTTTTTATATATTATGACACCATAGTAGAACTTTGTGCAAGAACTTTTTTTGACCATTGTTGCATATCTTGTAATTTTTGCAGTGCCAAACCACTGTCAATGCTTTTCTTTGCTAAAATTACGCCTTCTTTAATATCACGACACGCGCCATAGGCATAAAGTGCTGCGGCAGAATTTATAAGCACCATGTCGCGTGCAATGCCTTGAAAGCCTTTTAAAACATCACAAATTATCTCGGCGCTTTGTTTGGCACTACCGACAATATAACTGCCGGATTGTTGAGAAAAACCCAGCTCTTTTGGATCTATGGTATATTCGGTTATTTTGCCGTTGTCAAGCTGGCAAACGTTAGAGGGCATAATGCAAGATAGTTCGTCCATGCCGTCAAAGCTACGCACGATAAGCGCTTTTTTTGTACCAAGAGCGTTTAAAACTTCGGCAACAGCACTAGCCATAGAAAAATCATAAATACCCATAAGTTGACTTGTCGGAGCAGAAGGGTTTGTAAGCGGTCCGAGCAGATTAAATATCGTCCTAAAACCTAGTGCACGGCGAACTTTGGCGACGTTTGCAGTTGCCTTTTGAAATTTCGGTGCATACAAAAACATTATACCGTTTTCTTTTAAACTTTGTGCTGCCAAATCTTTATCTACATCATAGCAAATGCCAAGGCTTGCCAAAACGTCCGCACTGCCGACAGGACCTGACACTCCGTGGTTTCCGTGTTTAGCTACCTTAACGCCTAGCGCCGCTATGACAAAAGCAACCGCTGTCGAAATGTTAAAAGTTGCTTTACCGTCTCCGCCAGTACCAGCAAGATCTATAACATCAAAGCCCAGATTGTCGACCTTTGTCGCAAAGCTGCGCATCGTGCGAGCAAAACAAAGCAGTTCACAGATCTTTTCACCTTTTGCTTTGAGTGCGGTCAAAAACGCCGCCTGTCCAATTTCGTCAACTTCCCCTTTTAATAGAGCTGTAATTGCCTCTGTTGCCATATGTTCGTTTAGATCTTTACCTAATAATAGTTCATTTAGTGCTTGTTTAAACATTTTTTATTCTCCTTTATATTAAAATTTAAAAATAAAAAAACCATCTCGTCCAAAGGGACGAAATGGTTCGTGGTACCACCCTTAATTTAAAAGCATATCTTAAATAAAAAAATCACTTCATCCAAGGGACGAAGTGATCGTTATGCCACCCTTTAAGCTAATGCTTTACTTTTTTCAGATACGAGAAAATTCTGATATCCTAGTCATATAACGGTAACACCCGTTTGAGCCTACTAGCTAGTGCGTTCGGTCAACTGCTCATAGAACCATTCAACAAGCATCTTATGCCGGTCATCACACCACAGCTTTCGCTATCACCGACTCGCTTAAATAAGAAAAACCCTGTCTACTCTTTCTAATCAACGCTTTAAAATATTTAACTTGTTTTTCATAATAGCACAAAACTTTCTAAATGTCTAGTACAAAAATTAATTTTCCTCTTTAACTTCACAATCATCGGAAAAACCAGCACTATAGCCCATAACTTCAACTTCTTCTAAAGTTACAAGCCCTTTTTCCAAATTCTTTTCAAAAAAAGATTTTAATTTCAAAAGATTTTCGCCATCTTCAATAAATTCTATCACAATAGGCAAATCAGACGATAGCTCTAAAAAGCGGTTTGTTCTAATAAAACGCGTGTAAGCGCCATAACCACAAATACCTTTAAACACCGTACCGCCGGCAATATCGTGTTTTCTTGCTTCTTCTAAAACAGCTTGATAAAATGGTTTTTTACCAACATAAGCTTCTTCGCCAACGTAAATCCTAAGTCTTTTCACCTTGCCAGACAACTTTTTACTCATAGCTATCCCTCCAGAAAAAATGCCTTATATTTTAAATTTATTATACTACAAAATAACAAAATAAACAAATAAAAAGTTGACGAAAACAAGGAAAATTCTTATAATTTACTAAATGGTAGTTTAAAGGAGTAATATGAAAAAACTAATCTTCACCTTTTTATTTTTACTACAAATAAATACCGCCTCTGCTATGACCTATGCTAACGAGCCATCAAACTTTTTCGGTATAAATTGGGGCGTCAGTGCATCTAGTGTGCAAAAAAACCAGCAGCTTAAAATCGTCTCTACAAACAAAAACGTTACTACCTACACCTTGCAAACACTACCTAAAACAATTTATAATTTTGACTTTGACAGCATTACATACAGCTTTTTAAATGACAAGCTGTTTTTAGTAACTGCGCGAAAAAACAATTTTAATCCCAGCCAAAACCCACTGTACAAAACCCTTGTCCAAAACCATTCTGCCCCCACAGCCACGAGAGACAATCTATACCTTAAAACGACCACAAGCCTATGGCAAGGCTTTAACACAACAATCGAACTTATCGAAAACGCTAAAGATAAAACAACAGTACTAAAAATGTACAACCATAAACTATACTTAGAGTATCAGGTATACAATAAATAAGGAGACCATTATGCCAAATTTCGGCACTTTATTTGCCATTGAGCAAAAAACCGTAGATAAGCTAATCACTTTGCAGGACAAACAGCTATTACATTTCGTCAAAAACTTTCTCGAAGATAACTATTACGAACAAAACCCCGAGCAAACGCTAGAGCTTGGAGCAAGCTGGGATGCCATACACCGTAGCATTACAGGTGGACTTTTGCATTATCAAAGCGGAACATATCCACTAAACACAGTCATCTTAGGCGGTACAATACTATACGGTCAAACACTAGAGCAAGACGACTATCTCATATTGCTCAAAAACCGGGCTCAAGTGCAAGACGCTAGCGGCGCACTAAAAAACTTTACAGACGAGCAATTTAAAAATGGCTACAGCAATATAGATATCGAAGACTACAACTGCGAACTAGGACTATCTGACATGCAAAAAAGCTTAGAGAACTTTCACCTACTAAAAAAATTCTGGCAAAAAGCAGCCGAACAAAAACAAAATATCATCTTTACATTAGACATATAAAGGAGTAAACACTATGTGGATTTTATATGCCGTACTATCAGCAATTTTCGCCGCACTTACCGCCATAACAGCCAAAATAGGCATACAAAACGTAAACTCCAATCTAGCCACCGCCATCCGTACAATAGTCATATTAGCTCTTGCTTGGTCGATAGTCTTTATCGGCGGTAGTTACAAACAGTTGCCAAACATCAGCACTCGCAGCCTTATTTTCCTTGTAATCTCCGGACTATGTACAGGACTATCTTGGCTATGCTACTTTTACGCACTCAAAGAAGGTCCTGTAAATAAAGTCGTACCAATAGACAAATTCAGTCTTGTCATTACAATAGTTTTGAGTTATCTTATTTTACAAGAAGCTCTCACACTAAAAATAATAATCGGCGGTATCTTGATAACCATTGGCACACTTATTACAATAATATAACATCTTTAAGGGAGCTTTAAATGGATAATTTTGACTCTAGCTATCTTTTATTAGAAGATATGCAAAAAGACTCACACTACCCCAAATTTTTAGTCGATAGAATAAAATACCTTTTAATAGACTTTATCGAATACATTGAAAACGCCAATCGCAGCATCGCCCAAATTCAAGCTAAACTAGATTACCTTACAATTCAAATAAACAACTTACAAGAAGACTTTTACGAAAACCAAAGTTCACTTGAGCCACTTGCCAAAGAGTGCATACAACAAAATATACAATACATTTTAACCCATTTTAAAATAAACATCCCACTATCAATAGCGCTACGTGAGCGCAACTGGTAAAAAAGGAGAACGTATGAAAAAACTACTACTTACAATTACAATGCTACTATTTACAACAACATGCTTTGCTGCGCCTATAACCCATACAAATACAAGCGCTAACATCAAAGTACAAACACAAGAGCCTTGGCAAAAAAGCCAAACAAAACAAACAAGCATCAACAAAGTACCAGCCTACCAAATAGAATTTTTATCAACAATACCAATGCAAACAAAACTAGCAATACTAATTTTAGACGGACGCGGCAACGAGAGCTTTAAACAAACAGCCGAAGACTTTCAAAAAGGTAACGCCAAACTAATACTAGAACAACTAACCAAGCTACCGCCCAAAGACGGCTTTGAACTTGTCCAAAGCGAAATAAAAAAACTATCAGGCAACGATTACATCTACCTAAAATACCAAAACAACCAAACAATCCGCTACAACATAATGACAGTAATTGGTCAATACAACATAGCCATAAACTGCCAAACAACGCCAGAGCATCAACAACAAGCAGAACAAAACCTTGAGCTAATGATGCAAACAATCTCTTTAATAAACGAAGGATAAAAACATGAAAAAATACTTAAGTATAATGAACTTTAAAGGCAGATACGACCGCAAACAATTTGCCATCGCCTATTTTGTCACCTTTTTACTCTTGTTTGTAATGACCCTTGGTCTGACCCAAATACACCCTTACATAAAAAACCCCCTAATTACAAACTACATCATCCCCATTCCAATCTTTGCAGTAATCATCGCCAACCTCTCGACAATCGCAAAACGCCTGCACGACCTTAACTATTCCGGCACTTGGCTAATCTTTATCTTCGGTCTGCAACTGAGCTTTAAAAACTACCCACCGATAAACTATACCCTAAGTGCGATAATCGTCCTCTATCTGTGCTTGAAAAAAGGTAATGAGGGCGAAAACAAATACGGCTGAAAACAAAAATACCGACTAAAAGCCGGTATTTTTTCATGCTCAAAATAGCTAAATTATACTAGACTAAAAACATTTAATATGTTACTATTAATTTATATTTCAAAACTAAAAATAACAAAAGAAAGAGAGGTACTTTAGGATTGTTGAAACTACAAGGCAAAACTTTTAAAGGCAACAAGGTAACTTTAAAATAAATTGCCCCAAAAACAAAAATCCTAAAAAAACAAAATGAAAAAATCACTTATCATCACACTGGCACTGGTTTTTGCACTAAGCATTGCAGGCACAGCTCTTGCAAACCCTTTTAACGACGTACCTGCTAACCACTGGGCATACGCATCTGTTTCAAAACTAGCTAAAGCTGGTATCATCGACGGTTACGGCGACGGCAGATTTATCGGCAATTCCAACATGACCCGCTACGAGATGGCGCAAATTGTCGCCAAAGCGATGGCAAACTCCGATAAGGCGGACGCTGCTACTAAAGCGCAAATTGAAAAGTTAGCTGCAGAATTTTCTGCTGAACTTAACAAACTAGGGCTAAAAGTCGCAAGCTTAGAGAAAAAAACCGACAACGTGAAAATCACTGGTGAAGCCCACTTTACCGTCCACTCTTGGTCAGACGCAAAAATAGGCGATAGAGTTTCAGGCTATGCCAATACAAATTACTCTTTGCGCACCCGTCTGTGGCTGACAGGTAATGTC
The DNA here is from genome assembly GCA_964551985.1 of uncultured Acidaminococcales bacterium. Classification (GTDB taxonomy): domain Bacteria; phylum Bacillota; class Negativicutes; order Acidaminococcales; family JAISLQ01; genus CAZKFG01. The sequence continues at coordinate 2,768 of CAZKFG010000069.1, read as the reverse complement.
AACGACAACTGGCAGTACACCGCAATGCTGGAGAACATCCAAGATTTTCGTACAAACAACCAAGAAACACAAACCAATTTTAAACGCGCCTATGTGCAAGGTAAAATTGGCATGCTCAATGTAACAGCAGGCAGAGTAAACTACCTGTCACAATACGGCACAGTGCTAAATGATGACGCCGACGGACTGGTACTCGGCTACAATAAAGGCAAATTTAACATGGACGTCTTTGCTTTAAGAGCAAATTCTAGTAATTCTTGGTATGGTGATGGCGAAGATTTTCTCCAAAAGAGCCTACAAAGTTATGGCACGCAAATCGGCTACTCCTTTACGGACAAACTGCATACTGCCCTTACCTACTATGACCTAAAAGGCAAAGGGGCGGATACTAATTTTGGTAATCAATACGGCAAAATAAACACTTCTATACTTGAACTTGGCTTGGACTACAAGTTTGACGACAACTGGTTTGCTTGGGCGAACTACCTGCGTGGCGGTAAAGGACCAGAAAAATGGTTGGCTATTATTGCCACTGCTAACGTTTATCCTGGTTCTAGAGATGGCTGGGCAGCAGGGGTGAGCTATGGCACACTAGACAGAAACAAACCAGGCTCCTACCAACTGCGCCTTAGTTACTACGACATTCCTTATGCTGGATATATCGCAACCCAATCAATAGAACCTCTTTATGCTCTTGGTAGCAGCGTTGGCTTTACAGGTTATGTTGTGGGCGGCTCGTACACGCTCGCCAAAAACATCGATTTGACTGTCGACTACTACGACTATAAATCCAGAGTTACTTTCGATGGCGAGAAAGAAAAACAAAACTTTTTGTTTAGCTTACTGCGTTTTTATTTCTAACTGCATTTTTTCAACAACCCAGCTTTTAAGCTGGGTTGTTTTGTTTTTTAATAAACAAATTTCGTAAAAAAGTATTGCATTATTACTAAATTAATATTATTATTAAACTATATTCTTAAGCCACTCAATTGTTATCAAGTGTAAAAAAGGAGGGTTGGCATTTTAGTTTAGATAATAATAAAGTTAAGGTTTAAGGAGTTTAGCAAAGGTTAAAGGCAACAATGGACACTTTGACTTTTTGCCAAAAAATTTAAGGAGGCAAATAATGAAAAAATCATTTGTTATCACACTCGCACTAGTTTTTGTACTAGGCATTACAACAGCAGCTTTTGCTAATCCGTTTACAGATGTTCCTACTAATCACTGGGCATACGCATCTGTTTCAAAACTAGCTAAAGCTGGTATCATCGATGGTTATGGCGATGGAAGATTTATAGGAAATTCTAATATGACCCGCTACGAGATGGCGCAAATCGTCGCTAAAGCGATGGCGCATTCTGATAAGGCTGACGCCGCTTTAAAAGCGCAGATTGATAAATTGGCTTCTGAGTTTGCCAAAGAGTTAAAAGCGCTAGGTCTTAGAGTAGCAACACTTGAAAAGAAAACCGACAATGTAAAAATCACAGGTGAAGTTAGATTTTCCAACTACAGCTATAGCGATTTAAAACTTGGCGGACAGGTACTTGACCCTAATATGGCGGGAACAAATGATCTATCAGCTTTACGTACACGTCTATGGCTTACAGGAAATGTCAATGACAACTGGAACTACGTAGGGATGATTGAAAATACTCAAAATCTTCAAACAAATAATCAAGAAACAAATACAGAATTTAAACGTGCTTATGTAGAAGGTAAAATCGGCACTATCGGCGTTAAAGCAGGTCGTTTTGATTATACACCGCTCTATGGTACAGTACTAGACGACGATTCTGACGGTTTGGCATTAAATTATAATAAAGGAAAGTTTAGTATGGATATCTTTGCAATCCGTCCTAATACTACAAATGCTTGGTATTCAACTTACAATGCATTGACAAACCCTGACGCTTTACAAAGAAATACTCAAACTTACGGCGCTCAAATCAACTATAACTTTACTGATAAGCTACATGCAGGTATTGTGTATTATGATGTCAAAGGAGTCGGTGCAGAAGTACCGGCAAACGATAAAGTGAACACAAGCATCATTGAAGCAGGCGTTGATTATAAATTTAGCAATCTATTAAACGGCTGGGCAAACTATATAAGAGGTGGTAAAGCACCTGGAGCACCACTTGAATTTGATGGTCTAGCTGTAGATATTGGCTCGAAAAACGGTTGGGCAACAGGTTTTAATTTTGGTAATCTTGACAGACAAATACCAAAAACTTACCAACTACGTGCTAGTTACTATAGCGTTCCGGCATTAGGTTCTATTTCTACAACCCTTGAATTTTCCAATCTTGCTAATGTTGGTGTAGGTTTTAAAGGTTATGTTCTTGGTGCATCTTGCGTGCTAGCTAAAAACGTCGATTTGAATCTTGACTATTATAACTTTAAATCTAAAGCAACTATTGCAGGCGATAACGCCAAATCAAGCTTACTTTGGAGCTATGTCCGCTTTTACTTTTAATTAAATCACACTTAAAACACTCGCTACAAAAGCGGGTGTTTTATTTTTTTACAAAAAAAACTGGTATTTTAAAACATAATATGCTATTATCAAAATGGTATAGTCTTAATTCTAAACTAATAATTGTTGTCAAGCCAAGAAGGGAGGTTATTTAGGATTGCTTTACAGCAGTTAAAAAAGAATTAAGGAGAGGGAAACAAACAAAGGCAACATGGATACTTTAGCTTGTTTCGCCCTAAAAAACAAACAAAAAACATCCTAAAGGGGGAAAATTATGAAAAAATCATTCGTT
>CAZKFG010000068.1:0-9424 GCA_964551985.1 uncultured Acidaminococcales bacterium | reverse complement strand
TCTAAGCCGTGGGTCGGGGGTTCGAATCCCTCCTGGGTCGCCATGAAATTTGCCACCATTACTTAGGTTTTGGTGGTTTTTAATTTTGGTTTTTAAATAGCAGGTAAATGTATTATAAAAAGCGATTAAATGATAGGTTTAATCTATAAGAAAAAAAGCAATTTATTAAAAGTTTTTAAATATATGTATTAGTATTTTAAAATCAATATTTATGATATAATTTTAAGCATATATTCTGATAAATAAGTATAAGAAAAACTATAATGTGTGTTTTTTTCTAGAATGTAATTGTTGTAATGCTATAATGGGGATTTTTTAAAATTTATGGTAAGGCGATTTAGTATAATTACAATGCTTTTATAAATTAAGAAAACAATTAATAAAAAATACAGAAAGAAGAAATGATTGCTAAAATTTTCAATTTCTACTTATATTAGTATCTTTTTAAGTTGTTTTTTGTTTATTGAAATTCGTTAATTGATAAAATATACTGCTGAAGGGGTTAAAAACGTAGAGCTATAGAAATGGAGTTATATTTATGCTAAAGAAAATTTTTCTAACGATATTTTTTGTTTTTCTAGTAAATGCAAGTATTTTTGCTTAAGAAATAAGGTATAAAACCGAGGCTGGAGAAGGTATTTTTGATGAAAAAATATTCAAGTTAGATTGATAGGAGACAGAGTTGTTAAAATTCGTGTTGATGTCTTTATTACACTGTCTGATGAAGCAAAAAAGTTAGCTAACAGATCATCGCAAAAAAAGAACACGGTAAAGATCTTGGTAAGGCAAGATTATTTACCATTTACAAAAAAAGTAGGGACAGTAGCAGTTATAGAATTTGATGAAAAACAAAACATAGTTAAAGAAATTATATACGATAAAGTTACTTATTATGATATTAGGTCAAATGATGAGGATGAATTTGTTTTCAAAAAAGTCCTTGAGGCAATTGATAAATATGGAAAAAATTCTTTTAAACTTTTTTAACAAAAAATGAAAAAACTTATGCGGGATATAATAAAACTTTTTATTTAATATAAACTAACCTTTTTATAATTCAACTTTATATTGATAATTGGTTATTAATTTTTAGCGGTAAAAAGTGAAAAATGCTTTTACCAAGCTCACTCTATAGTAACTATTTTAAACATTTAGAACAATGGAACATTTGGCATATCAAAAAATACAACTGCCCCCTAATGCCTTCGTAGACAAAAAACAAGAGGTCTGGCATAATCCAGACCTCTAAATTTTGTAGTGTTTTGGCGGAGTGGGAGGGATTTGAACCCTCGCTAGAGTTACCCCTACTAACGGTTTAGCAAAATTAGTCGCTACATTTATAGTAATTCAACAAAACTTAATTAGCGTTGTTTTTAGGAGGTTTTTAAGATTTTTATTTTATGCAACTTTAAGCAAAATAATCTAGTTTTTCCAAAAACTGCCCCCGTAAAAAAATCTTGTTTTAGGCTGTTTTATTGGGTTTTATTTTATCTTTAAAAAATTAATCACTAAAAGTGCTTGATTGATAACTCTTTAATAGCTGCGGATAGTTTGTAGAGCCATGTACAATGTGGTATACATAGACTGTCTTTTCCACTATGCGATAAATACAAAGGTATTCTTCAACAACTAAAAGTCTATACCCAGCAAGAGATAGTTGTTTATCTCTTAATTGTAAGCCGGATAAAGGGAAAACAGCAAGCTGAGCCACGGCATCATAAATTTTATTTAAAAGGCGATGCGCACTTTTGATACCAGATGAATTAGCGTATATTGTGATAATTTCTTCCAATTCAATTTGTGCAGGTTCGAGTATTTCAACTTTAATTTTTTTCATCAAGTATACTTTCCAAGCGCTTTTTTGATTTTGCAAGTGAGATTGATTTATCTTCTAACCTAGACAGCTCTGCAATTTCTAGTTTTGCCCGCAATTTATAAGTCTCTTCAAGAGTGCTAAAAGCATCTATGCTCATAACAACAAGATCCCCTTCGCCATTTTTAGTTATATAAATAGGCTGTTGTTGCGTGTGAGCAAGCTCTGATATGTCATTATACTGATTACGTAAAGCAGTAGATGATTTGATAATCATTTTTACTCCTCCTTTAAATTAATTATTCTACATTTATTATAGCAGAATAATTAATTTAAAGTCAAAATTTTAAAAAGCAAAAACATATTTGCACAAAAGCAATAAAAAACAGTATAATTATTATAATAAGCATTTTAAAAACCAACATAAAAGCTGGAGGAAAAACAATGATTGACGAGAAGCTGGACGGACTATCTATGGACATAGAAGGGGCGGAGCTGGAAAAGCTAAAAGCGTTGTTCCCTCAATGTTTTGTCGAGGGCAAGCTTGATATAAACAAGCTACTTTCTCTTTGTGGTGAGTATATAGAAGACGATGCGAACAATTTTGAAAAATATGAGTTTCGCTGGAAAGGCAAGCAAGCATGCTTACAGCTAGCTGGCAAGCGTAGTTGTGGTACACTACTTCCCTGCCCACAAGAGAGCGTAAATTTTAATACAAGCAAAAATATTTATATTGAAGGGGATAATCTTGAAGTTTTAAAATTACTTCAAGCGTCTTATTTTCGTAAGGTAAAAATGATATATATTGACCCGCCTTATAACACAGGCAATGATTTTGTATATGCTGATGATTTTTCTGACCCTCTAGCTCGTTACAAAGAAATTACTCAACAGACGACAAAGTCTAACCCTGAAACAATGGGCAGATTTCACACAAACTGGCTTAATATGATGTATCCACGTCTAAGACTTGCAGCAAACCTACTGCGTGATGACGGGGTTATTTTTATTTCCATTGATGACAATGAAGTGCATAACTTACGAAAACTTTGTGATGAGGTTTTTGGTGAAGAGAATTTTGTAGCTGAATTAGTTTGGGAGAGAGCATACTCACCCAAAAATGATGCAAAATATATTTCTAATAGTCATGATTATGTTTTAATGTATGCTAAATCGCTTGAAAATTTTGTTGTTGGTAGATTACCACGAACAGAGGAAGCCAACGCAAGATATAGTAATCCAGATAATGACGAAAGAGGTGTTTGGAAATCAACAGATATGTCTGCTAAAACTTATAATATAATTTATGATTATGAAATAACTTTGCCAAGCGGAAGGATTGTAAAACCACCACATGGTTCGTGTTGGAGATTATCAAAAGATAGTTTTACTGAAAAAGTAAAAGATAATAGAATTAGCTTTGGTGCAAATGGTGATGGTGTACCACGAATAAAAACATTTTTATCTGAATTAAAAAATGAAGGTATGGCACCACAATCATTATTATTTTACAAAGAGGTCGGACATAGTCAAGAAGGGCGACAAGAATTAAAAAAAATATTTGATGATAGAGGTTATTTTGATGGACCGAAACCAATTAGATTGTTGAATAGATTGCTTACACTTGCAAATACAACTAATAACGACATAATCCTCGACTTTTTCTCTGGTTCTGCGACGACTGCTCATGCTGTTATGCAGTTAAATGCTGAAGATGGCGGTAATCGTCGGTTTGTTTGTGTGCAGTTGCCAGAGCTTTGTGATGAAAAATCAGAGGCTTTTAAGGCGGGTTATAAAAACATTTGCGAGATAGGCAAAGAACGTATTCGCCGTGCAGGGGAGAAAATTAAGAGTTTTCTTGAAGAAGCGGGACACTCTTATAGAAAAGTTATTAAAGATGGCACACCATATAAATATATAGATGCTGATGAAAAAGAAGTTTCAGGAATAAGAACGGCTTTATATGATACTCCCAAAAACTTAGAAGTAATTAATAAAACAATGAGTAGTGTCTTGGACATTGGTTTTCGTGTGTTTAAATTGGATAGTAGTAATTTGAAAATTTGGGATGACAGCCCTGTTACTGGTGAAAATGCTGTGAATATAGTAACACAAAGGTTGTTTGATCATCTTGATTTACTTGTTTGTGGTAGAAGTGATATTGATGTAACTTTTGAAGTTATGCTCAAATTAGGTCAAGATCTTTGTTTGCCTGTTGTGCAAATAGATTTAGATGATAACAGGCAAGTTTATGGTGTTGGTGATGATGTTAAAATAATTGTTTGCCTAGTACCGTCTATAACCATGGAAGATACTTTGACTATGGCAGCTTATAAACCAGAAAAAATTGTGTTTGCTGAACGCTGCTTTGACAACTCCACAGATAAAAGTAATGTGCGTTTAACCCTTAAAGATAAGGGTATTGCTATTAAGACGTTGTAAGGGGAAAACGAATATGTCTGATTTTAGTTTGTTAAAAACTAAGGAAATATTAGAAATATTTAATGGCGACAAAGAATTTGGAAATTATAAAAACAAAAGGCTTGCTATGCCATATTTAAGTGGTCCAAAGATATGTGATATTTCTAATTCATTTGGATTAATAGTTAAATATCCTCGTAGTGATGGAGCTAGTAGATGGCAATATATGGAGAGCTTGATAGAGTTTTGCATAAAAAATAATAAAATTAAAAAACTAATTTTATTCTTGTTTAATAAAAATCAATTTAGAGATATATTGAAAGACGTGTCCCCAAAAGATATAGTAGATATTCATAAAAATATTGTTAATACTGTTATAGAACAAATAAATAGTTTACTGTATTTTGATGGTAAAGAACTTGTTTTTATAAATAACGATTTAGTTATAAAAACAATAAATTCAACTATTATACTCGAAACACCTAAGATGAATATTGTTGACAGGGAATATATAAAAAACTTGGTTGATCGTGCTCAAGATGATATACAAAATGGAAATTTTGATAGTGCATTGACAAAAAGCAGAACCTTAGTTGAAGAAGTTTTTATTTATGCGATAGAACAAAAAAATCAAAATCCAGAAGGGAAAGGGGATATTAAAAAACTTTATAAACAAGTAAAAGAACTTTATAGCATGCATACATCGAAAGATATTGACACAAGAATTAACATGCTTCTTTCAGGGATTGAAAAAATTCTTACTTCCATAAGCGAGATGCGAAATGAAAATAGCGATTCTCATGGTGCTGGTATGAAACGAGTTAAAATTAGAGAACATCACGCCTTATTGTTTTTAAATTCTGCAATAGCTTTATCAGATTTTATTTTAGCAGTTGCTGAAAATAATAAAACAAAAGTGAACGAGGGAGTATAATTAAACCAAAATTTAAAAACAAATATTTTTAGACTATTTCTGTCAATGTGATTTGTTTGCATTGTAAAACTTTGTATTTGGGTTGGAGAGTGTAGTTATGGCTAGTTTGGATTCAAAAGAGTATAAGACTTTTGAAAGTATTAAAAAAGTTAATGAAGACGGCATAGAGTATTGGCTGGCTAGGGATTTGCAGGTTGTGTTGGAGTATAAGAAGTGGGAGAACTTTTCTAAGGTTATTGATAAGGCAAAACTTGCTTGTAAGAACAGTGGTTATGAGGTTGATGAGCATTTTCCTGACGTCAGGAAAACGATAGATATGCCTAAAACCGCTAAAAAATCTGTTATTGATTATGAGCTTACCCGTTATGCTTGTTATTTAATTGTGCAAAATGGCGATCCTCGTAAGAAAGTAATTGCACTAGGACAGACGTATTTTGCTATCCAAACTCGTCGCATTGAAGTGGCGGATGCGTTTAATCAATTAGATGAAAGCAATAAGCGGCTTGTGGTGCGTGGCAATATAAAGCAGTGGAATCAACTGCTTGCACAGGCGGCACATAACGCAGGTGTTATTACAGATGAGGAGTTTGCAATATTTCAAAATTCTGGTTATATGGGTCTTTATGGTGGTAGGACAGTTGCAGATATTCACGCTAAAAAGAATTTAAAAGAAAATGAAAAAATACTTGATTTTATGGGTAGTACAGAGCTAATTGCTAATCTTTTTAGAATTTCTCAAACAGAGGAAAAGTTGAAAAAAGATAATGTTTCAAATAAATATGAGGCAAATAATGTTCATTATGAGGTTGCAGAAAAGATTAGAAAAGCTATGATAGATATGGGTGCTACAATGCCAGAAGATTTGCCAACTCCTGATAAAAGTATCCAAGTTATAGAGCGGGAAGAGATTGCTAAGCTTAGAAGTTCGAGAAAAAAACTAATGCTTGATGAGTAAGGTGGTTATGTTTTGAAACTAAAATTTAAAAACCAGGATTTTCAGAATGTTGCTGTCAATGCGGTTTGCGATTTGTTTCGTGGTCAAAAAAAGCGTAGAGATACTTTTGATATTGTAAATGAGTCGCAGTTTACACTGCTTGATGGTGTTGGCGTGAGAAATGTTTTGGATATTGATAATGAGCAGATAACAGAGAATATGCAAGAAGTGCAAACCCGTCACAGCTTGCCTTTGACGGTGCTAGATAGCGCTGATGAGAGCCAAGCTCGTCATTTTTGTATTGAGATGGAGACTGGTACTGGTAAGACTTATGTTTATACCAATACGATTTTTGAGCTAAATAAGCAGTATGGTTTTACAAAGTTTATTATTGTTGTGCCGAGTGTGGCTATTCGTGAGGGTGTTTTTACCTCTTTTAAGGCTACTCAAGAGCATTTTGCTAATTTGTATGATAATGTGCCTGTAAGGTGGTTTATTTATGATAGTAAAAAATTGTCGCAGGTGCGTTTGTTTGCTACTTCTAGTGATATTGAGATAATGATTATTAATATTGATGCGTTTAAAAAAGCTGAGAACATTATCAATCAAGTGCAAGACAGATTAACTGGTGATACGGCGATGGGGTATATTCAAAATAGTTGTCCGATTGTTATTATTGATGAGCCACAGAGTGTTGATAACACTTCTAAGGCTAAAGAGGCTATTGCATCTTTAAATCCGTTGTTTGTTTTGCGCTATAGTGCTACTCATAAGCAAAAGATTAATTTACTTTATCGTCTAACGCCGGTGGATGCTTATCAAATGGGGTTGGTAAAGCAGATTTGTGTTTCTAGTAATGAGATTGAAAGTGATTATAATAGACCTTATATAAGGCTTGTTTCTGTGAGCAATAAGAATGGTTTTAGTGCTAATATTGAGATTGATAAAAAGGGTCGTGGGATTGCTGTTGAACGCAAAATTGTTTCGATAAAGGCTGATGCGGATATTTTTAAGTTATCTGGTGAGCGTGAATTGTATCGTGGTTATAATGTTGTGGGTATTGATTGCACGGCTGGAAATGAAGGGATTGAGTTTTCTGATGGTCAATTTTTGCATGTTGGTGAGGCGTTTGGTAATGTAGATGAGAATGTTATTAAGCGTTCACAAATCCGGCGTACTGTTGAAACTCATTTAGAAAAAGAGTTGCGTTATATTGATAAAGGGATAAAGATTTTGTCTTTGTTTTTTATTGATGAGGTGGCAAAGTATCGTAAGCCTGATGGCTCTAAGGGTCTTTATGCTGATATGTTTGAGCAGTGTTATTTAGATCTTATAAATTTACCTAAGTTTGTTCAACTGAAAAATAAGTTTTCAAGTGATGTTGGCAGGGTTCATGATGGTTATTTTTCTCAAGATAAAAAAGGTGTGTTGAAAAATACCAGAGGTGATACTTTAGATGATTATGGTATTTATAATACGATTATGAAGGATAAAGAGTGGCTATTATCTTTTGCTTGTCCGCTTCGTTTTATATTTAGTCATTCGACTTTAAAAGAGGGCTGGGATAATCCTAATGTTTTTCAGGTGTGTACTCTTTTAGAGCAAAAAGCTGTTTTTACTGCAAGGCAAAAGGTTGGCCGTGGGCTTAGGCTTTGTGTTAATCAAGATGGTGAAAGAGTTGAAGATAGGAATGTTAATGTTTTGCACGTTATGGCAAGTGAGTCTTTTGCTGAGTTTGCAGATAATCTTCAGCGTGAAATTGAGCAAGAGACAGGCTTGAAATTTGGTGTGTTGGATTGGAGTTCACTTAAAGGGTGGTCTTTTGCTACTTCATCTATATTTAAACAAAGTGTTGGGCACGAGCAAGCAAAGACCATTTTGGATTATGTAAAGGCTAGCGAAAAAGGTGATGAAAAACCTATTATTGCAACAGAGCTTAATGAAATTGCACAAAAAGTTGTTCAAATAGCCAAAACGGGTGAAGAGGTTACTGTCGAAAATATTGCTTCTATGACTTATGAGAAGACAGAAGAATATATTAAAACTATATCTAGTGACGATTTACAAGAATTGTTTTTGCATTTTGAAAAAAAGAATTATATTAATAAAGATGGAGTAATTAAAGATAAATTAAAGGTAGCTTTACAAAATAAGACAATTGATTTACCACAAAAATTTGAAGCGGCAAGAGAAAAGATCGAATTTGTCATTGCAAAAGCCGATATTAAGCCTCCTATTGAAAACCATGCAAAGGAAGTTAAAGTTAAGATTAAAAAACAAGTTATGGTATCTGAAGGTTTTCTTTCTTTATGGAATAAAATAAAAGGCAAAACTTCTTATCGTATATGTATTGATGAAAATATTTTAAAGCAACGTGCTATTGCTAAATTATCAGAGATAGAGCCTGTTTCATCAGCAAAAATTGTAACTAGAACGGCAAGATTTAATGTTGAAAAAAGCGGTATTACTTTCCGTAATGAATATGAAAGAGCACAATCCATGACAGATGTTGTAAACAGATTACCGAATTTTATTCGCATGGTTGATGATGAATGCTTTATTTCTAGACGTACGGCGATAGAAATATTAACTGAAAGTGGAAGAGTAGTTGATTTTATAAATAATCCTCAAAAAATGACAGAGATATTTATTGACGTATTACGTTCTGTTCAAAGTAGTATGGAAATTGATGGTATAAGCTATAAGCGACTTGATGGTGATGAGTATTATTTGCAAGAAATTTTTGATAGCGAAGAACTTATTGGCTATCTTGATAAAAATGCCGTTTTTGTTGATAATAGCCTTTATGATCATATTTTGTATGATAGCACTACTGTAGAAAGACCTTTTGCTATTGCACTTGATAATGATCCTGATGTTAAAATGTTTTTTAAAATTCCAGATAAGTTTAAAATTCAAACTCCCATTGGAACGTATAACCCTGATTGGGCGGTGTACTTGGATAAAGACGGAGTAGAAAAACTATATTTTGTTCTTGAGACTAAAGGAGTTTCCGGCTCAATAGCTATGGAAAATTTACGACCTAGTGAAAAGCAAAAAATTATCTGTGGCAAAAAACACTTTGAAGCCTTGAGTAATGACGTTGTATTCCCCGCTAATCCAGTAAAAGACTGGTTTGAATTTAAAAGAAGTTTGTAGTTTTATAAAGGCACAACTACAAACTTAAATTCCACTTGACTTTTTACACATATTGTATTATAATATTGATAAAGATAACTTCAAATTGCACATTCGTGATTAGCTAGTCTGGTTGCGGTTTTTTTTGCAAGTAATTTGTGCATTGCGTGTAGAAAGAGTGGTT
>CAZKFG010000067.1:0-9678 GCA_964551985.1 uncultured Acidaminococcales bacterium | reverse complement strand
TTTCTTTTATTATATATCCAAATGGTATGTATGGGTAGTCATCATATATTTCCATAGCTTTTAAGATTTCGTTTTTCTTTAATTTTCTTTTTTCGTAATTATACATTATTTTACCTCTTTCTTAATAATTGATTTTTTTACTAATAATCGCTCCTTGCCTTCCTACCCTTTGACGAGCCCCTCTCTGGTGAGACAAGCTCACTTATCCGAGGACTGGCTAGCTCTTTTTAATCGGGTACTAGTTGGCACCGCGACATTAGCCTGTACTCGGAAAGACAAGCTTTGCTTGTCAGAGAGTGTTCATCCATGGACGTCAAAAGCCATAGCTTATGCTATGACCTGTGCAAGTGTTTTTTATTATGATTTTTAATTTTAACAATTTAAACCTTCAAACTAATTCCCCCTTTACTGGTTTAATAACAATAAATTCAATGCGTGTAATTATCCTCCTTTCTTGAAAATGGCAATAAAAAAGCCTGCTTTCAACAGTGCTGATAGCAGGAATATGTTATTTTCAGACCTTCTCTATTTACACTATAACACATTTAGTGGTGACAAAAAAGGACATTTTGAAAAAATAAAAAATATATTGAAAATTTTGGGGCGAAAAAAATAAGCCCCATAAAGGGGCTAAGTTTAAATGAAGTTTTGGTTGCATTTTTTATAAGTTTTGGTAATTTAGTTGACAAACTTTTGTGCAACTATTTTGTTAGTTTTATATTGTTTTGTCAATTAAATTGCTGATAGTTTTTAGTGGGTCTCTCATTTTAGCCTCTTTCTATACAAGCTTTATTTGAGTGGTTATTTCATCGCCACCTTTAACAGGTGCGGTAAATTCTGTTTTTTCGCCGTTTAGATAGATTTCAATTATTTGTTTATCTTTGACGAGTTTTTGTGGGTCTAGTTGACCTGCGAGCAGTACGTCACTTACCATAGGTGTTTTTTTGCTTACTTTAAAGGTTATATCGTCATCTTCTGATGGAATGTAGGTCATCTTTACTGGTTTGTTGTTGACGAAAAATTCTTTAAAGGTTCTGCCTATTTGTACCGGTTTGCCGTTAAAGAGGGCGGTTGTTTTTTCTGTTGTTATGGTATCTAATGCAAGCAGTTGTTCTAAAGTTGGCGGGTTGCCTTTTTCAATTGTGATAACATCTCCTGCGCTTATTGGTGAACCTAGGTCGGCTATTTGACCGTTGAGTGTGATGACGATAGCGCCTTTATGTGTTACAGGGTTTTTGTTGATGATGTATTCAAATTCGGCATCAGGAATTTGATAGCCTATTTGGTTTAGTGCTTGACCAATGTTATGTGGTGGATGAACTTCTACTTTGTCTCTATCTGCAAGTTTTGTTGAAGAGGTTGCTTGTTGGTCGTTGACTAGAATTGTCATATTAAGGGGATGTTTTTTGCCGTTTAGATAAAAATGTCCAAGTGGTGAACAGTCAGCGACGTCAAGTACGCTTACTTTTGGTGATTTACCGGGAACGCCTTTGGTTACTTTTATTTTATCTGAGTCTTTTAGTTTGTCATCTAAGGTTGCAGGGCTGCCATTTATTTCTAAAACGCCAGGTGTGCCGTGTGTACCAGGGATAAATTTTGTCTGTCCATTTACTTCTATGGCAAGACCGAGACCTGGTTTTCCTTTTATGCTATCAATGTCTATGTTGCTGGAGATTAGAGCATCAGATAGTTTTAGGGCGCCTAAATTGAACAAGCGATGAATTTGTTTGTTCATTTTTATTGTAATGAAATTTAGATGATCACTGTTTGTTAGGCAGAGTATGCCAAGTGGGGTGATGGCGTCAGGTATTTGTAGTTCTTTAGGTATTTGTGGTAGTTGCAAAGTCGGGGCAGGTTGACGCACTGCTACTTTTTCTGGCGGCATATTTATTGCTTGAGCGATTAGTTGCGGCAGTAATGGTGTCAAGGCGCCGCCACCGATTAAGAGTATTGCTTGCGGATTTTGCTTGTTGTTGAGGGTTAGTATTTCTTCTGCAATTAAATTTGCCAGTTCTTGTACTGCTGGGGTTAGGGCTTCTGTTACTTCTTTTACACTAGTTTGTGTTGTGAGACCTAAAACGTCTGTAAACTCTATTTTTTTAGGGTTATCATTTATTTGCCTTTTTATTTGTTCGGCAACGTTGAAATCTAAAAGGTATTTTTGGCTTATTGCTTCTGTTATTTCGTCACCTGCTGACGGGACCATGCCAAAGCCTATGACAGAACCGTTTGATGTTATGGCAACGTCTGACGTGCCGGCGCCTATATCTACAAGGGCGAGATTTAGGTGGCGCATTGTAGGTGGTATTAGTACGTTGATTGCGGCGATAGGTTCCAGAGTTATTGTACCCATTTGAAGTTCTGCTTCTGTAAGAGCCGATTGCATTGAATCTATTACAGGTTTTGGCAAGAAGGTGGCAATTATTGATACTTGGGCAATTTTACCACGTTGCCCGACAAGGCTTGTTAGTCTTGCGCCGTCTAATTTAAATTCTATTACAGAATAGCCTACACAATAATATCCAGTGGGGTCGCTTGCTCTACTGTCGGCTGCAAGCTGTCTTTGGGCGTTTTGCACAGCGGTTAGCTCTAGAGCTTTTTCTGTTTGAGCGTCTAGTGTTAGAGTGCTTGAGGTATCAAGTTCAGCGCTACTTGTGATAGTGATAAGTGAGCGACCGGCAGCGGCAACAGAGGCTTTTTTGAGTTTGAGACCTGTTTTTTCAACAAGACGGTTTTTAATTTCACCGATTGTTTGGGCAACTTGCAAAACGTCGTGAATTTGTCCGTCAAGCATCGCACGTGTCAGATGCTCTTGACGGTCAATGGCAATAATATTTATTTTTTTGTTTACTCTCTCTCCAACTATTCCGACAACACTTCGTGTTCCTATGTCCAGCGCAAATAATATTTCTTTTTCCATAACGTATCCCCTTTGCAAAAGGTTTTAAAATATCTTGTTTATATTCTATAATTGTTGGCAAATTTCCTCTTTATTTTGTAAAAAAAACTGCATTTATTTAAAATGCAGTTTCGACTGCCGATAAAATGTCATTGCCATTGTTGGAGTTGCGTTTACTTGTTTACGTACGTTTAGTACGTTACACTTCGTAAGCCTCACTCCTTCTTGCCACTGACACTTTCTAGGCAGTCGTTTGTTATGTAGCTACGTTTTTAGCTTCTAATTGTTTTAAACTAAGTCCTATCCGATTTCTGTCTTCTTGAATGGATATTATAAGGCACTCTATTGTGTCGCCAACGCTCACGACATCTAGCGGATGGCGAAAATATTTGTGTGATAGTTCCGATTTGTGTATAAGTCCGTTGGTTTTTATACCAATGTCGACAAATACGCCAAAGTCTGTAACGTTGTGAACTACGCCTATTACTTTGCTACCAACTTGCAAATCGGATAGTTTTGTTATGTTTTTTCTAGTTAGTGGCGCCGGAGCGTCAGCTCTTGGGTCGCGACCAGGTTTAGCGAGCGAATCTAGAATGTCTTTTACTGTTGGTAGTCCACTCTCTAGCTTTTTAGCTAGCTGCTCAGCATTGGCTTTGAGGGCTGTTTCTTGCAAGTCTTGTGTTATTGGTTTTTTAGGGTCAAAGCCTAGTTCTTGAATGATTTTTTCGGCAAGGTCATAGCTCTCTGGATGTATGCTTGTATTATCCAGTGGATTTGTGCTACCGTGTATACGCAAAAAGCCTGCGCATTGGGTAAAGGCACTTGGTCCTAATCTATTGACTTTTAGCAGTTGTTTGCGGTTTTTAAATACGCCGTTTTGGCTTCGCCACAAGATAATATTTTGTGCGATGCTTTTTTGTATGCCAGCAATATAGCTAAGTAGTTCGGCTGAGGCTGTATTTAAATCCACTCCTACATGGTTTACGCAAGATTCTATTGTTTGACCTAATGTCTCTGTCAGTTCTTTTTGATTTACGTCGTGCTGGTATTGACCAACGCCAATGGCTTTTGGTTCTATTTTGACAAGTTCTGCCAGTGGGTCTTGGATACGCCTTGCAATAGATACTGCGCCTCTTATTGATACGTCTAAGTCTGGCAACTCTTCTTTGGCGAGTTTTGATGCTGAATATACTGATGCTCCTGCTTCGTTTGTTATTATATAGCTTATGTCAAGTTTGTTTTTGCTTATTAATTCTGCGGCAAATTGTTCTGTTTCGTATGAGGCTGTACCATTACCTATGGAGATAAGAGTTACGTTATGAGTCTTTATTAAAGAGAGTATTTGCGCAGCTGATTTTTCTTTTAGTTCAGCACTGTTTGTTAGATATACTGTTGTTGTAGATAAAACATCTCCTTGCGGTCCGACAATAGCGACTTTGCAACCTGTGCGATAACCTGGGTCTAGTCCCATAACTGTGTGTCCTGATAGCGGTGGTTGTAAAAGAAGTTGTCTTAGGTTGCGTGAAAATATTGTTATAGCGTGTTTTTCCGCGCGTTCTGTCAAGGTGGTGCGTATTTCACGTTCTAATGAAGGAAAGAGCAATCGTTTGTATGAATCATTTATTGCGCTTTGCATGAGCTGGGCGAGCGGTGATTGAATATTAACCAACTTATCTGCAAGTATTTTTTCGGCAATTACGCTTTGTAGTGTTTGTAATTTTACCTTTAATATTTTAAGTGTCTCGCCGCGATTGATGGCAAGTACTCTGTGTGGTGGTATCTGGCGGATAGGTTCAGAGTATTCTTTATAGTTGATAAACTTTTCGCCTTGCACCTCGTCAACTGCCATTTCGCACTCAATGCTACTTGCACGCCACAATTCGCGTCTGGCAAGTTCTTTTAAAATGGCATTTTCGGCAATGTTTTCAGCGATGATGTCACACGCCATAGCTATAGCATCTTTTGTCGATGCTACTTCTTTTTCTTCACTTAGGTATTTTTGTGCTTCCAATTCAATGTCAATTTCCAGTGGTTGGTTTTCTATGATTTGCGCAAGTGGTTCTAGACCTTTTTCTCTTGCAATCATTGCCCGTGTACGCTTTTTAGGTTTGTAGGGCATGTACAGATCTTCTAGCTCTTGGAGCTTTTGCGAACCTAATATTTGCGCCTCTAGTTCAGGCGTTAATTTTTCTTGGGCTGCGATACTTTCAATAATTTCCTGTTGGCGTTTGATTAGATTTCTCAAATATGTTGTACGCTCTTGAATGGAGCGGATTTTTTCTTCGTCTAGTTCGCCTGTTACTTCTTTTCTGTATCTGGCGATAAATGGTACTGTATTTGCTTGGTCAAGTAAACTTACAGTGGCTTCTACCTGTTTTGGCGTGATGCCAAGTTCTTTGGCGATAAGAGAATTTATTTGTTCTATTAACATTTTTCACCTTCCAATTTTTGATACTATGTATTATAACACGGATTGTTTGTTTGTAAAATTTTTATTGACTTAATTTTTATTTAAATGTAAAATTATATTAACAAATAATAATTATCTATTGATATGCTTTATGACTTTGAAAGGTGTGTTTAGTTTGGATATTACTAATGTATTAAGAGAAAAAGGATTTAAGGTTACGCCACAGCGGCTAGCAGTATATAGTACCTTGCTTGCAACTAAAGAGCATCCGACTGCTGAGATGTTGTTTGTAAAACTTTTGCCTTATCATCCGACGATGAGTTTGGCGACAGTTTATAAAACTGTTGATATTTTAGCGCAGATAGGTCTTGTGAGGATTTTAAACACAGGTGAAGATTCTTTTCGCTATGATGCTGATATGACAGAACACGCTCATGTTAAGTGTGATGTTTGCAGTAAAGTAGAAGATGTTTTGGATATTGATATTACAAGCGTGCTTCGCGATGTGGAAAAAAAGACCGGCTATGATGTTGCCAGTAAACAAATTTATATGTTTGGCATTTGTCCATCTTGTAGAAAAAATATAGCGAATTGATTTTGTATTTGCTCTGATGTTATTATCAGGGCAGATTTTTTTTGTTTTAAAATGGGCTTTTACCTTATGGCACTTGCTAATACACTTTGTTTAGAATATAATAAACTTGTAAAAGATATGTAGACTTTTAAAAGGTAGGTTAATATTTGTGTCAAATGTTTTACAAGCAATAAAAAATTTAATATGTAATCCAATTTTAGATTTATCTTATCATTATTCTGGTAAAAATCGTGCCAATAGTATGGGTAATAGCCTTGAACAGTATACTAAAGATTTATTTGCAAGTACGCTAGATATTAAAGATGAATATTTAAAAATTAAGAAATATAGTGATGTTTTTTCTTATCAAGGTAATCAAAATAATCCACCTGATATTATTTTAAAAAATGGTGATTGCATAGAGGTCAAAAAAATTCAAGGGAGTACAAACAGTGCTCTTGCTTTAAATAGTTCATATCCTAAAGCAAAATTATATTCTGATAGTCCGATGATTACAAATGATTGTAAAAAATGTGAAATTTGGCAAGAAAAAGATCTCATTTATGTTGTTGGAAATGTTAATGATAATAAGCTAAAAACGCTATGGTTTGTTTATGGTGATTGTTATGCTGCTGATAAAAGTGTTTATGAGCGAATTAGAAATACTGTTTCAAAAGGGTTAGAGCAAATATCGGATGTAGAATTTGCAAAGACAAACGAAATTGGTAAGGTAAAAAAAGTTGACCCTCTTGGAATAACGGATTTAAGAATACGTGGTATGTGGTCTGTTTTTCATCCTGCTAGAGTATTTTCATATTTACCTAAAAAAAAGACAAATAGTGAGTTTGATTTTTACTGTATAATGAAAAAAGAAAAGTTTGATGAATTTCCAGATTGCGATAAAAATGAGTTGTTTAAACTAAAAAATGAAATGTTTAAAATGTCTGATTTAAAAATTAAAAATCCCAATAACCCTGCAAGCTTATTAGATGTTAAATTTATGGAGTTTTATTATGGATAAAAAAATTGTGAGTTTATTTGCTGGTGCCGGTGGTCTTGATAAGGGTTTTGAGTTAGCTGGCTTTGATGTTGCATGGGCAAATGAATATGATAAAAGTATTTGGTCGACTTTTGAGCGCAATTTTCCTGCTACTTATCTAGATAAGAGAAATATTAAAGATATCCCTTCCACGAATATTCCTGATTGTATCGGTATTATTGGTGGTCCTCCATGCCAAAGTTGGAGTGAAGCTGGAACTCTAAGGGGTATAGACGATGCGAGAGGTCAGCTTTTTTATGAGTTTATTCGAATTTTAAAAGACAAAAGACCGCTTTTTTTTCTTGCGGAAAATGTTGAAGGTATGCTTGCCAAAAGACATACAAAGGCACTTGATAATATTAAAATATTATTTGAAAAGGCAGGTTATATTTTGCGTTTTAAACTAATTAATGCTCATGATTACGCAGTTGCCCAAGATAGAAAACGTCTTATTTTTGTAGGATATAGAAGAGATCTAGGTATAGAGTTTGATTTTCCTCAGCCACAAGATGAACGGCTGTATTTAAAAGATGTTATTTTTGATTTAAAGGACAATGTTTTGCCAGCTAAAGATAAAAACTATACGAATAAAAATGATTGTTTTATACCAAATCATGAATATATGATAGGTGCTTTTTCGACAATATTTATGTCGAGAAATAGAGTGCGTAGCTGGGATGAACCATCTTTTACTATACAGGCAGGTGGTAGACATGCGCCAATTCATCCACAAGCACCAAAAATGAATTTTGTAGAAAAAGATATTAGAGAATTTGTTTGTGGTAAAGAGCATTTGGATAGGAGACTGTCGGTGCGAGAGTGTGCAAGAATTCAGTCTTTCCCTGATGATTTTATCTTTGAGTATGAAAAACTATCTGACGGATATAAGATGGTTGGTAATGCTGTGCCTGTAAACATGGCTTATGCTCTTGCAAATAAAATTATGAAAGATTTAGTTTCTGTTTTTTTGACTTATGAGAAAAAAGAAAAGCAGCTAGTTAATTTCTAAAAAATAAAAAAGGAGAATGTATATGTGGACTGCAAAATATATTGAACACACTGTTTTATCGCCAATTGCAACTGTTGAAGATATTATTAACGCTTGCCAAGAGGTTCAAAAATATGGATTTTTTGGTATTTGTGTCAATTCTAATTATGTGGCACTAGCAGCGAATTTGCTCAGTGGGACAAAAGCTAAAGTCGTATCTACTTGTGCGTTCCCTTTAGGTGCGGTAAGAACTGATGTCAAGGTTTTTGAGGCTTTAAAAATTGTTGAAGATAAGGCTGATGAGATTGATATGGTGATGAACTTAGCGGCAGCAAAAGTGGGCAATTGGCAAGCGGTTACTGATGATATTCGTGCGGTTGTTGAGGCTTGTAAAATTCCCGTTAAGGTTATTATTGAAGTTAATATTCTAAATGACAATGAAAAGGTTTTGGCTACTCGTGCAGTTATTGACGGCGGAGCTTTTTGTGTAAAAACTTGTACAGGTGGCATGCTGGGCGGAGCTACGGTAAGTGATGTTGCGTTGCTTAAAGATACGGCAGAAGGTAAGATAAAAATCAAAGCTTCTGGTGGTATTAGAACTCATACTCAAGTTGTCGAGCTTATTAATGCCGGTGCTGATAGGATTGGTACAAGTAGTGCAGTTTTATTTATGTCGGTGGCTGATAATGAGTAATGATGGTTTTAGCGTTAGTGTTCTTGCAAGTGGTAGCAAGGGTAACAGCTTGCTTGTACAGGCAGGCGATACTAATGTTTTGGTTGATGTTGGTATAAGTTATAAAAAAATAGACAAAGCACTCGGCAATCTTGGCTTGAAAGCTCAGGATTTGTCGGCCGTTTTTATTACCCATGAACATACAGACCATATAAGCGGACTGCTCAATTTTAATAAAGTTGCTCGCGTGCCGATTTTTGCTAGAGAAAAAACATGGTATGCTGTGCCATTTTTGCGTGAGATAGACAGATCTTGTTGTAGATTACTTGGTAAAAATGATATGATTATAGGCGCTCTTACTGTGCGTTCTTTTTCTGTTTGTCATGATGCGGCTGAACCTGTGGGTTTTAATTTTTTTTATAACGAACAAAAGTGCACTTTGCTTACAGACTTAGGCTTTGCCGATAGTAATATTAAAAATGCTTGTCGTGATAGTGATGTCATTGTGTTAGAGGCAAACCACGATTTAGATATGTTAAATTGCGGCAGATATCCTAGGTTTTTAAAAGACAGAATTCGCGGCTCAAGAGGACATTTATCCAACAACGATGCCGGGTTTTTGCTCGGTGATATTGCAGGCAAAAAAAAGATGAAGGCGTATTTGGTACATTTAAGTGAAGAGAACAATAATCCTAATCTGGCGTTTAATACGGTAAATGATATTTTAGCAGCCAAAGGACTGGAGGACTCTGTTGAGATCGTAGTACCTTTTTGGCAAGCTCAAGTTTAGCTTGCAGGGAAAATGGTTTTATAATAAAATTAAATTAAGCTTTTTTAAGGAGAGTGATTAAATGAGTTATTTACGCAAGATACATATGCAGATGATAAGCGTTTTTTTAGGGATAATATTAGGGGTAATGCTTGTAGGTTGCTCTGCTAAACCTGCAGCGCAAGCTACCCAAGCTGCAAGCACTGCAGCAAAGGCATCTGATAAGATTTCTGATGCGAGAAATACGCCTGTTGTCAAAGTAGCTAAATCTTTAGCACCGGCAGTTGTTGGTATAAGTACAAGAGCTTATGTAAAAGATCCTTTTA
>CAZKFG010000066.1:0-9777 GCA_964551985.1 uncultured Acidaminococcales bacterium | reverse complement strand
GTTTTCAGCAGGCACAGCTATTTTTTTTATATCGTCTTCGACAAGCTGTAACAATGCTTGTCGAAGACGATATAAAAAAAATAGCTGTGCCTGCTGAAAACCTTAAAATAGGTGATAAAATAACAGGCTGGGTATATAACAAACTAGACGACGGCTGGTTATTATTTACACAGCAAAAAAATATAGCGTTTTTGCACAAAGATGAAACCATAGGCGATATGCCAATAATGGGTGCTGAAATAATAGGTAGAATAACTTTTATAAGACCTGATGGCAGAATAAATATATCGCAAACTCAGCAAAAAGAAGTGGCAATTGTTACTGATAGCCAAAAAATACTGGATTTTTTAGTAGAACGTAATGGTAGAATGCCTTATGGTGATGATACTCCGCCAGAGATAATAAAAGAAAAATTTTCTCTTAGCAAGTCAGCTTTTAAACGTGCACTTGGTCAACTGATGAAAAAACAAGTAATAAGCCAGCAAGAAGGCTGGACTATGTTGCAAGAAGATTGGCAAGAAAAAGCACAAAGTTGATAAAATGTTACAAAAATAACGAAAAAAATATGGAAAATTTTTCAAAAATACTATTGTCAGATAATTTAAAAGGTGCTATAATGTAATCACAGTAAAGGAAGAAATAAAAAAGTCAAATACAAGTAAAGTTGATTTGAACTTAAAAAACTTCCTTACTATATATAACCTGCCAATGGTAGGGTGCCGAAGCAAAAGCTTTCGGTGGTTAAGATGCCATAAAACATAGGGCATCAGTCGGGAAGATGCTTATAAACTAAAATCCTTAGACTTAAAGTCTAAAATTAGGATAAGACAAAGTATGTCTTATCAAGTAGATAAAAATAAAAATAGATTAAGCATCTTCCAACAAATATTCAGCAACTGCAACAGCGGTTGCTTTTTATATAATATAATAAATAATCTAACAAAAAAGCTACGTGCTAATTTGAAAGAGAAAAAGACAGTGAAGCGTTTTTACTCTTGCCGTAGCAAGAGTATTTTTATTTTTAAGGAGAAAAAATGAAACTAGCAATTATAAGCATCATTTTAGAACAGCCAGAGAAAAGTCAAGAAAAGTTAAACAAGCTCATTGCTGAATATTCCGACCTGATAAAAGCGCGTATGGGAATACCATTTGAAAAGCAAGAGATAGCTGCCATTTGTCTTATGGTATTAGGTGAAATGGACAAAATAAATGCTTTTACAGGCAAACTTGGCAGATTAGAACAAATCACTATAAAAACAGCCGTATCAGGCAAGGAGGTGTAGTATGCAAACAATTATTCATGATGATTATATTAATAAAACTTTAGATTCGGCAAAAGAAGCTACTGACGAACAAATACAACAAATCCTGCAAAAAGCAAAAAATTTTTCCGGTTTAAGCCACGAAGAAGTAGCTATGCTTTTATTTGCTAATGAAAAATATTTAGAACAAATTTTTTCTATAGCAGGACACATAAAAAAGGAAATATATGGTAACAGAATAGTTATGTTTGCCCCGTTATACATTAGTGATTATTGCATCAATAAATGTTCGTATTGTGGCTTTCGCTGTGATAACAATTTTTCAAGAAGTAAACTTACAATGCAGCAAATACTAGATGAAGTAAAAATACTCGAACAAATGGGACACAAAAGACTGGCGCTAGAAGCAGGAGAACATCCTGTTCACTGTACAATAGACTATATAATTGAAGCAATTCAAACAATCTACGCAATGAAATTTAAAAATGGTGAAATAAGAAGAGTAAACGTTAATATTGCAGCAACAACAGTAGAAAATTATAAGAAACTAAAAGATGTAGGAATAGGGACATATATATTATTTCAAGAAACTTATCATCAAAAAACATATGAAAAAGTACATTTATCTGGACCTAAAGCAGATTACGAATATCACCTAACTGCTTTTGATAGATCAAATCAAGCCGGAATTGACGATGTGGGTGGTGGCGTATTGTTTGGTCTTGCTGATCCCTATTATGAAGTATTGTCACTAATGATTCACAATGAACACCTGGAAAAAACCTATGGTGCAGGTTTTCATACAATATCCGTACCGAGAATTTGTAAAGCTGAGGGAACGGATTCTGATGTTATGAAAAATGCTATAGATGATGAATTGTTTTTAAAACTTGTTGCAATAATCAGGATTGCTGTACCTTATACAGGTATGATAGTATCTACAAGAGAAAGTCAAGAAATGCGCAAAAAACTCATACAAATAGGTATATCGCAAGTCAGTGCAGGCTCTTGCGTTGATGTTGGTGGATATTCCGTGAGAGAAAACGGCGGTTCGCAGTTTGAAGTTACTGATTCTAGAAGTGCGCCTGAAATAATAAATTGGTTAATGCAAGAAAATCTCATACCAAGTTTTTGCACGGCTTGCTATAGAATGGGGAGAACTGGAGATAGATTTATGCAACTTGCAAAAAGTGGCAACATAAAAAACGTCTGTTTACCTAATGCACTAATGACACTTAAAGAATATAGCCTTGATTATGGTGATGAGCAGTTTAAGCAAAAAGTAGATAAAATAGTTAAAGATAATATTGAAACGATAACGAATGGAAAAATAAAGCAACTCACAAAAGAAAATATCATAAAAATTGAGCAAAGCCAAAGAGATCTATTTTTATAATAAAGCAATGTTGACAAAACAAACTAAAATACACTATAATAAATAACGTCAGTAAACGTGGGGGTATAGCTCAGCTGGGAGAGCGCTTGACTGGCAGTCAAGAGGTCAGCGGTTCGATCCCGCTTATCTCCACCAAAGCGTTCTAATCCGAACAACTTCGTGAGGCACCCGTACAGTGTTCGGTTCTAAGAGGTCATTTTCACTATAATTAAAGGTGATAATGACTTTTTCTTTTTTAAATTTTACAAATTTTATAAAAGTATCTATTAAATTTCTTTTGCTATTAAAATCGGTTTTATCAGTAGTAACAAATTTAGAGAGCCAAAAAACAATCATTTCTTTGGTTAGTTTAGGTTTTGTTGCCTCAAGTAATGATAGTTCTTTTTCATAAACCTTCAAATCTTTTTCTAAAGTAATAAGTTCTTCAGCGAGTGTTGTACTTTCTACACCACTTTTAAGAATTTTTGTAATGTTTTTAATATATTTTTTAGTATAACCAATATCTTTTTGAAGTTTTAGTAGATTGCTGTCGTCTTTGTTTTGCTGTTCGGATAATTTAACAATAGTATTGGCAATGTGGTCTATAGTTTCCACAGAAGATACAACACTTAAGGCTACATCGAAAACTAAGTTTTCTAGTGCATCTCGTGGAATTAATTTTCTGCCACACTTTTTAGAACATTGATAGTAGGAATGTTTTGTTTTATTGTGGCTATTTCCACTGGTACCAGCCATTGAAGATCCGCAATCACAAAACAATTTAGTTGTTAACAGAAAATGGTTTTGCCCTTTGCTACGAGCAGGGGCTTTTTTATTTTGGCTAAGCACGATTTGTACCTTTTCAAACAATGTTTTCTCTACTATTATAGGCGTGCCACCTTCAACAATTTGCCCCGAGTGTTCGTATATGCCAATATATTTTTTATTGCGTAGAATTTTTTCTAAGCTATTTTTACTAAAGCTTGTTCCAGCGACAGTCTTACATCTTTTTTCATTTAGATCATCTATTATACTTGAAATAGACATTCCTTTAGCATACATTTCAAAAATCTTGCAGATAATAGGTGCAGTTTTTTCATCAATAACATATTTTTTGTTTTCCACCTTATATCCGAGAGGTGTTTTTCCTCCTACAACATAACCTTTTAGGATATTTTCGGTCATACCACGCTTTATTTTAAGAGATAGCTCTGCACTGTAATATTCAGCCATACCCTCTAATAAGGACTCCATAAGGATACCTTCTGGTGCATCGGTTATATTTTCCATCGCTGAAAGTAGTTTTACATTATTTTTACGCAATTTTGCCTTATATATGGCAGAATCATATCTGTTTCTGGCAAACCTGTCTAACCTATAAACAATAACAAAATCCCAGCTCTTTTTTTCTGAATCTTTAATCATTTGCTGAAATGCAGGGCGTAAATCTGTTTTACCAGATAAAGCTTTGTCTGTATAAGTGTGAATAATGTTTATATCGTTGCGCTTAGCAAAGTTTACACATTCTCTAATTTGTCCTTCAATGGACTGATCATTTTGTTTATCGCTTGAATAACGAGCATATATTACGGCTTTTTTCATAAAATACCTTCTTTTAAGCTTTTCCAAAAAAATAGGGAAAAGGTTGTTTTATAATTTTATAATCATCTCTAATCGGTTTATATGCAAAAAATAGATAGGCATCAAACATAGGTAAAATTAAATTTTGGTCTTCAAAAACTGTAAAGAATCTTTGCATATCCTCATGGGTATAATTTATATTGTTAAAATGGTATGGACCAATTTTTTTGTTTAAATAGTCCAAATAATATTTTTTTGTTTCACTAAATAATGGGATTTTAGCAAATTCTAACAGGCAAGACTCTAGTTTTTCTGTTAAGGCGCTTTTCAAAACACCGTTAGATTTTTTGTTAGTTATATTTGTACAATGACTACTAGCGTCCTGCTCATCTAATACATAGAATATTGCTTTAAAAAACTCATCTAACAATGGCAAAAAAATGAAAGTTAAATTAAACAAAAGGATATTTACCGAATTTATGGTATTGAAAAAATCTGATGAAGTACAATGCCATTCACTTAAATGACCAGCTAGGTTAGTTCGAAATTTTGGCAAAGGTAGCATAGACAATAATCTAACAAAAGTTTTTAAAGTATCCTTATTTTGGCTTATAAATTTTTCTAAGTTATCTTCAAGCATATCCGCATCTATAAATTTCATTAAAAGCAAGGGATTAGCAATAAGTTCAATTAGTGTTTGGTTATAATAATTATCTAAAGAATTTTCGCTTGGAAAATTAATATTAGTAGTTATGTGCTTGAAAAAAGCGATAAAAGTATCCATAGATAGATGGTTTTTACCTTCGATATAATCAACTGGAGAATGATAGGCAGAATATTTTTCAAGAATAGAGCCACTGTTACTAAATGTGCTAATAGGTTCAATTTCTAGTGAAAGGAAAATAGGTTGATCATTTATTTTATCCATACCTTTATTATTGATAATTTGTTTGTAATCAGAAGCATTTTTCAAAAAAGAAATTTTTTCTTTTCCGTTAGAGTATTTATGACTCATATAATAGCAAGAATAAGGAAAAGAATTTTTACTAGCAGATGAATATAAATTTAGTAAAATATTTTTGCTAAAACTATTGAAATTAGTATTTTTATAGTTGATTTTTAAACCGGATAGATTGTCGACTATTTTTGGAGTTAAATTGTACGCTTGATCGATTGTTAATTCATTATATGTAGCATTTTGAGAATTATGTGTGATAGTTTGCTCTAAAAAGGGGAAAAAATATAAAATATTGTTAAAATTTTTAATATATTTTTTATCATATTGCTTACATTGATTTTTTGGCAAAGTATTTAATAGCTTATATTGGTTTATAATTTCTCGATTATTTGTATAAATATAAGAAGCCAATAAGTATTCAGTAATGGCATTTACGATGTCACTATTATCAGGTGTCTCTTGAGGTGACAAAAAATATTTGTTTAAATCTTTAAATTTATAACGTTTAATATAAATTTTCACTAAAAAACGGAGCCTGTTTTTTATATAAAGAATCAAATTATCATTTGATTCTTCTAATATGTTTGATGGCATTTTTTTAGAGATAGCTATATAATATTTTTTTAAAAAATGCAAAAAATTAGACATTTTCTTTGGATTTTCTTCAAAATAAAAACACGTAGACTTGTTTTTTAGTTTTTTTGTCCAGTAATTTTTGAAATTTCCAATGATTTTGTCTTTATCTAAATCACTTTCAATACCATCAAGTATAAGCGGCTCTGTTATTTCTTTATAAAATTCAAAAGATGATAAATAATCCACAGAATTTTGTTCATTGACAATAAGCATACTATCAAGATTTTTCTCTTGCTGATAATATATTATTCTGTTATAAATTGAACTACATATTAAATCTGGTCGAAATGGACTTAGCAAAGTAGTCACCACCTCTTTAACTAAAATTTAGTGCCAACAACGTATAGTAGAAAAACAATACGTTGTTGGTTTTTTTATATAGGGGGAGAAAAAACTTTTTTTTCTGTTCTGATATTTTTTGGCAACAAGTCATAAAATTAGCTAAAGGTCGATAATAGCAAGAAAGTTCAAAGCTGGTGGAATGAAAATGAGACACAAACAATGCTTTTTAAATAGCATAGAGTTTAATTTATGCTGCACTTGCCTCTTGGATGCAGCAAAAAAAGATATTGTTTGTGAATCTTTTCTTCAACAGTACAACAATTGGCAAAAAAAATTAGCGAACGACTATGAAGGCGATTGGAGAAGGTGGTGGGATGAAGAGCTTTTAAAAGACAAAAATATAGAATAGGAGATGTATTGCCATGAAACCATATTTTAAATTGAAGACTAATAAAAGTGTTAAAAAATCCAAAAAATCCAAAAAAGTAAACAAAATCGATCGAATACTAAAAAAAGCTCTTGTTTTATTAAGAAAAAATCATTTACTGGCTTGGAATAGCCAAACTTTGGTCAGGCATTCTGATGGCAAAGTTGCTTATTTCAAAAAATTTGATTTTGCCAAAAGCACTGGCAACAAAGAGGCTATTTTGAGATTATTACCCTCAAAAGTTAAAAATAAAATTACCAAAGTAAGTAGTAAAAACAACAATAGTAATCTAATCAGTAAAGCTATTGGTGCACTAGAAAACGATGTAGAATTTTTTACTCCCCAAATAGCTAATAAAAAATCAGACAGAAAATTCAACATCCTTTTAAAAGATAAAGTAGTTAAAGTTAACGAAGATAAAAAAAGCTACTGCTTAAAGAACTGTAATAACAAAGCTGTTTTTACATCATATTTAAATATTAAATCTAAAACACTAAAAAAGCAACCGTTTGAAGGTTCGGTTTTTGAAACTTTGATTTCATATACTTTACATGGCGATGAAGCGTTTAAAAATTTACATAAATTAATTACAAGCCTAGCTAAAGATAGCTTTGTGGATAAACCATTATTATTCGTTGTACGTTCGGACAATAAGGCTACCAGACGAATGTTTTGTGAAGCCTTACTTAAACTTTATAGTGACAGATTTAAAAGCTACTATACTTTAAGCCAATTAACAGCAGTAAATGGTGTAAGACACTTGGACTGCAATGTAGTAAATTATACAGACGTTGGCGAGAGAATTACAGATGGAGAGGCATCTTTGTTAGAAAAACTTGCGACTGGTGAAGTTATAAGCACAAAGTCCGGTTTAAACTACAAGAACAGAACAGTTGTTTTACTATCTGCCGATAAAAATAATTCTTTTACGGAAAAAAGTAAAGCTTTAAATCAAAACTGTTATGTTATTGATTTAAAAGATGAGTTCAAAATTAACTGGCGTATGGAGTTGCTTAAATATATTGAGCCGTCAGCAATTTTGGATTTTGCGATAAATCATTTTCTGAATAAATTGTTACCTACCATTAATGAGCTTTCCGTAACAATCACAGAACAAGAGCAAGCAAGATTGCAAGCTCAACCGGTAGACCCAATTGCCAAAACTTTAGAAGAAAATTACGCTGTCACAGGTATAGCAGACGACATAGTTTTTATAAATGATTTTTATCACAACTATGAAAAATTGTTTAAAGCTAATCATTTGTCAGCTTTGAAGCAAACACCATTGCTAGAAAAAGTCAAAAAAATGCCACCAAATGCTACTGAACCAAACAAATATGGGTATATGCCATTAAGATTGGCATCTAAATGTGGCACAAAAAACTATTTTTATGCCACAGAAAAACAAGCGGTTAAATTTTTTAAAGGCCTGCGGTTAAAAGTTTAGAGGTAACGATTAGTACAAACAGGGTTGCTTCTAGCCCTGTTTGTATTATATTTTTTTGTCAAAATTATTGAGAAAAACGATCAGAAAAGAGCAAAAAACGCAATAATTTTTCTCGACGTTTTTTGATTGAAAACCATTGATAATAGGTGTTTGCATGACTTGAGATATTTTCTGGCACAAAATGATGGTATTTTAATTGACATAAAATCATTCATTTATAACAATAATTTACTAGGTCATAAATATATTAAATAAGGTGCGTGTCTTATATCATCCTATATTGTCATTAGATTTAATTCTGGCATGTTTCTTACTAGTTCTTTAGATTTGGCGTGGTGCTTTTTTGTATTGTAGCCAATTAATTACACTGCTTCTATTATATTAATGTTATGTAGTATATAAAATAATTGATAATGTTTAAAAGTAATTGTGCGTCAACAAAATAATAAATAAAAAGGTTTTGATAAAAATTATAGATACAATAACGCTAAGCCATAAACTAACTGGCGATAATGCTAGCGACGATTACCATAAAATAAAAAGATGCCTACGTTCTTGTTTTTCTACTTATAAAACGGACTACGGATATGCAAGCAATGCCTTTTCAAATAGCGGAGTCTTGCATGTGGAACTTTTTAAGCATGATAAATCTGCATACTATATAAAAATTAGCGTTAATCCAAAGTATATGTTAGATCCTCTAAATTATGACCACGTTGAGTTAGCTACAGAAGAAGATTATGAGAGCTTTGAAGAAAAGTTTAATCGCTTTATTAGTGAAATACTAAACAAACCCGCGGCTGTTAATTTACCTAAGTTAAAATATTGGTCAGTACAAAGGATAGATTATGCAGTAAATGTCTTTGATCAGCCAATACACTTATATATGTTTTTATTCAACAAAGGAAATGTTCCACCTAATGCTAAGCTGCGTTGTGAACTAATGGATTGTTTATTATATAAAAATTCTTATTACAGGCCATATGGCAGTTTTACAATAAATTTTTATGATAAAACAGCACAGTTGTTAGCTACAAAAGCAATTATAACAAAACAATACACTATGCGGCTAGAAGTACAATTACATCTAAAAAACAAAAAATATATATCTGGTTTGCTAGGACTTGAAGAAAACTCCAATATATACCTAAAAGATTTATGGCGGAAAGATTTTGCCTATAGAACACTTTACTATTACATAACTAGCATTGTAGGTGAAGAAGATTTTTATCATAAAAACGAAGTAATCTCAAAAATACGCTTTTCTGGTTGTGATGAATCTAAGCATAAAGCAATAGAGTTTGTGGAATTATTAAGCAAAAACAAAAGATATTACCAACTAGCAAAGTCAAAGCTATTGAAAAAATATAATTTTTACCATACAAATTACTTTAAAGACAATATTAACCCTATCTTTAAAGCTGTGAGTGTCAACCCAATCACAATACCAAGCAACTACCAAATACAAAGTCTAGCTAACCCAATAAAGTTTTTACAAGTGCTAAAAGATAGCTAGATATATTAGCAGCTTTTCTTTATTGGGTATTAAAGTTTACTGTACATTTTTAGCTTTATACATTTTAATAGCAAATTTTATCTTAAACCATATAAGACTAAAGTCTTAATTTTCATTTAAATGACACAAATGTTTGCAAAATAGGGATGTTTTGCATTGAATAAAAAAACATAATATGCTATCATTTAAATATATAAAAAGCTTTTAAGTGTAATATAAAACAAAAATAAACACTACACTTAAAACCATACAAGTAGCACCGAATTTGTTTTAATTGTTTTGCATTTGACAAG
>CAZKFG010000065.1:0-10468 GCA_964551985.1 uncultured Acidaminococcales bacterium | reverse complement strand
GATTATAATAAGTGCTACCAGAGCAAACATCCAATTGACTCCAATTAGGCTTGTTCTAACGATAGCGGCAAACCATTTAATAAAGCCAAGTTTTGCAAGCATTCCGGCAAGACCGATCATGCCACCAAGCCAGATAAAAGTATCCCAAGCACCTTTTTCTTCTAATACATCGTTCCAATTGATTACATCTAGTATAAGCATAATTGCTACACCTAAAAAGCCTACATAAGTGGCATCTAGTTTTGTGATAGAAGATGTCGCCCAAAGAATGATTATGAGTATAAAAACTGCAAGCATTATTTTTTCAGCTTTACTCATTGTTCCCATTTTTTCAAGTTCTTTTAGTGCATGCTCTTTAGCACCTACAAGTTCTTTTAGTTCTGGAGGATAGGCTTTGTAAAGATAATATGGTGTAATAAGTAAAGAAATTACGCCCGGAACTAAAGCTGCATAAAACCACATTGCCCAAGATAGTTCTATTCCAAGAACGCTTTTAGCAAGTTCGGCGATTAGAGGATTACTAACCATAGCAGTCATAAACATAGATGCTGTTATAGCGTTTACAAAAATTGTCGAGAGCATTATGTAAGAGCCAAGTTTTTTTGCAGTAGCGCCAGGTTTTGAATCCATAGCTTCGCATAGGCTTTTGGTTATAGGAAAGATAATCCCACCAGCTCTGGCTGTTACTGAAGGAGTGGCTGGTGCTATTACTAAATCTGTACAGGTTAAAATATAAGCAAGTTTTAGTGAGCTTGTGCCAAAGAGTTTTATCAAAATATAAGCTATACGTGTTCCTAATTTTGTTTTAATAAAACCTTTAGATATTAAAAAGGCGATGAAAACAAGCCAAACGGTGGCATTGCCATAGGATGCAGATAATATATCACCTATTTTAACTAAATTCGTACCCATACAAAAAGTTATCGTAAGTAAGACATTAGTCGAGTTTGGGAATGGTTGCAAAATAAAAGCGGCAATAGTAGCAGCAAATACGGCAAAAAATTTCCATGCAATAGGATTTAGTTTTGCCGGTGCTGGTATAAACCAAATTATTATACCAACTAATATACATACTAGAAATTTATTGTATGTATTTTTCATAATATACCTCCTAATAAATCTCGTATCACAATAAATTGTAGTTAGTATAAATAAAACTGATTGGTATTCACTAGACTACTTTTTGCCAGGCGCCATTCCTACAGGGCATTGCGTAAGACATCTTCCGCACATAGCAGCAACACGTTCCATTTGGTTCCACATAATATCTGTAGATGCTATTTTTAGCCAGCCCTCTACATTTGGTATTTCTTCTGGTATATCAGCTTGCAAACGTCCGGGTGTGTTTTTAGCAAGACCTGTAACACCACATCTGCACACAGGTTTTTTGAGTTTAGCATATCTAAAAATTTTATCTGCAATATGTGCTTCAACATATTCTTCTTCGGGTAGTGCTTGCACGGGACATACATCTAGGCATACTCGACATTTACTGCGATCACACAATTTAGGTCCATTGTACAATGGGTCTGGCTCTAGTTCGCATTCTAATATTAATGGTGCCCATCTGACACGTGGACCGTCTTTGGGCGTAAGCGCAAGTCCATTCCAGCCCATATCTGCAAGTCCTGCACATACGGCAGAGTGGCGGTTTGATATGACGCCAAGCATTTTATATTCGTCACGAGGTGTGCTGGCAGGAAGAGGAAAAGTATTTATGCCTTGTGCTTCTAAGTAATCATACATTTTAGAAGTAGTATTGTTTAATATATCATTTATTAAATTGTAACCATAAATCATATATGTAAAAATGCCATGACGCATACCTTCGTAAGAACGGTTATTAGATTCTATAGCACCTTGTGGGATTTTTATGCCAATTACTACAACAGATTTTGCATTGGGCATTAAATCTGTTGGTTTATGTCCTTGCGTGGCATTAGCCCATCTGCTAACTGGTGCAACACCGAAATAATCAGCACCCTCTTTTAAAGCTATTTCTTTTAATTTTGCTTTTAAATCCTTCATAATACACCTCTCATTCGCCAATAGGGCAAAGTGTCATACATCTTTGGCAGTAATTAGCATGAGAAAATTCCATTCTTTGCCAAGGATTATCTTTTTTGGAAATATCACGCCACTGGTTCATAGTATCTATGGTTTCAGGAATGTCTGCTTGCATTTTACCTGGAGTACCTTTTACAAGCCCAGCTGTTGCCAAACGACACATAGGTTTGTTACGTTTGGCATACTTTGATTTTACGTCTGATATTTCTACATCAACTGCTTCTAAAGCAGACAGTGCTTTAGTTGGACATATTTTGACGCACAACATACATTTTTCGTCAAGACAAAGTTTTTCGCCTTTGTACATTTCGTCTGGTTCAAGTTCTTGTTCGGATATTACAGTAACCCATCTAACTTTAGCGCCGTGTTTAGGTGTTAGAACAAATCCGCTCCAGCCAAATTCACCGTGACCGGCACATACAGCGGCATATCTGTTAGACATAGCACTCATTAAAAGTGCTTCGTCACGAGGCACTCCTGATGGTATAGGGTAGGCTACTTTGTTATAAGTTTTTTCTAAATATTTGACTACTTTAAATGCAGCAAGATCAAGCTTATCATTTACTTTATTGTATCCGTGAACGGTGTAAGAATAGATTGCATGCCTAGATTCATCTTTAAAAGCCTGATTATGAGCAGCTATAGCTCCTTTTGGAATTTTCAAACCAATACTTATAACACTTTTAGCATTTGGCAACAGGTCACACGGTCTATGTCCTTTAGGTAAGTTTTTAAGTCTCTCTACAGGTGATACACCAAAATAGTCCATTCCTTCACTTAAGATTAGTTCTCTTAGTTGCTCTTTAATACTCATTTAAATTCACCTCTTATTTTTTATTATGGCAGCATACTGCCTGTTTGATTATATTTTGTTTGCAAATTAAAAACTTCTTCTAACATATGTGGGCTATGCCCGCCCCTTTGGCAGGAACGATAATAATAATCAAATAAAATATCTTTATATTTTGGATGTACGCAATTTTCAATAATAGATTTTGCGCGTTCTCTAGGCGATAAACCTCTTAAGTCTGCAAGACCTTGCTCGGTTATAAGAATATGCCAATCGTGCTCGGTGTGATCGGCATGAGATACCATAGGCAAAATTCTCGATATTTTATCTTCTTTGGTTGTAGAAGTGGTCGTGAATACTGATAGATAAGCATTACGAGCAAAATCACCAGAACCGCCGATAGCGTTCATCATTTTTGTACCCATTAGATGAGTGGAATTAACTTGCCCATAAATATCAACTTCAAGTGGTGTGTTAAGGGCAATTACACCAAGACGCCTTATAACTTCTATACAGTTACTTATTTCTACCGGACGAAGGATAAGCTTTTTGGCAAAATAATCTTTATTATTTCCAATTTTCTTTAAGATTGCCTCGCTTGGAGTAAAGCAGGTGGCGGAGGCAAATTTAACTTGTCCTGATTCAATCATATCAAAAGCGGCTGGTTGTAAAAGCTCCGAATAAAATTGTAAATCAGAAAAGTTTGATTTTTGTAGCCCCAAAAGAACAGCATTATTTATATTGCCAACACCTGATTGCAACGGCAAGAGATTTTCAGGCAGCCTTTGAGCTTTTATTTCTGATTTTAAAAAATCAATTAAGTAGCCGGCAATGGTTTGACTGTCTTGGTCAAAATCGCCAACAGCAGGTTTTGGATCAGCAATGTCCGATTCCACAATTGCTACAATTTTATCAAACCCAGCCTCTACATAAGGCTTTCCAATCCTGTCACTTGGTTTGTCAATTGGGATAGCTTTGGTGTAGGGTGGGCGATTTGGAATATAAATGTCGTGCAACCCTTCAAGACATAGTGGTTGAGCTGTATTTACTTCTACTATTACTTTTTTTGCCATCTTAATGAATGTTGCCATATTTCCTACTGATGTTGTAGGAATAATATGTCCATCTTCAGTTATGGCAGTAGCTTCTACTATGGCGATATCTACATTTCCTAGATGACCGTTTTCTACCAAAGATGCCATTGTGCCTAAATGTAAATCCGTATAAGCTATTTCACCAGAATTTACTTTTGAAGCAACGTGATTTTGGGTATATCTTATCATGGGAGCCCGGCGAGCAATGGCATTTACTCGCGCCAGTTCGTTGTCAAGCTCTGGACCTACTGAAGAACCTGTCCATAGTGTTATTTTAACCTCCCTACCATTTTCCACCTGTTTAGCTAGTGCAAGTGGCACTGCCTTTGGATAACCTGCCGGAGTGAAACCGCTTGTACCAATAGTCATACCATTTTCAATCAATGCCGCTGCTTCATCTGCTGAGACTATTTTTTCGAAAAGCTTTGGATTTTTTAACCGGGCACTATCTAACATATTCATACCTCCCTATTTTTCAATTAGCTATATCTTTATAATGCAATATTTGTGCCAATTTGAAACAGTGCTGTTTTGTTAGATTTTTTGTTTTTAAAATAGATATATGCTAATTAAACTAACAATTTATAGTAAAAAAATATAACACAGTGCTAAATAGCATTGTGTTATATTGCAAAAATATGTTTAATTTATTGACAAAAAGTTTTAAAAAAGAGAGCTAGGTGTTTCTTTTTTCCAACCACTTGGCAACAGTTATTCTATTTACACCAAGTATTTGAGCTGTTTTAGATTTATTGTTATTTGCCAGTTTATATATTTTTTCGTAAATGTTATCTTGCATTTGTGCCATTGTTCCTATTTTAATTAAAAAGTTATTTTGCTTGTCATCGTCATGTGAACATTCTTTGTTGTACAATTCTTCGAAAATCGATTGTTCACCCATTTCGTGTACTAGCAAACAATATTTATTCACCATAAATTCAAGTTCCCGAACATTTCCTGGCCAGTCGTATTTTGCTAAAGTATCTAAAAGATTTTTGGAAATAAAAGGAATAGTAGTTTTGCTGTTTTCTATAAACTTATCAATAAAATGTTTTACTAATAAAGGTAGATCACCGCTTCTCTCTCTAAGTGGTGGAATATTTATTTTCAGCGCGTTTAAGCGATAGAATAAGTCACTGCGAAAATTTTTGTTTTTGACTTGCTCAAGTAAATTTTGATTTGTTGCAGCGATAATTCTGGTGTCAACGGGTATTATTTTGTCGTCACCAATACGCATAATTTCTTTTTCTTGTATAGCACGTAATAATTTTCCTTGCATTGCTGGTCGTAATTCGCCTATTTCATCTAAAAACAAAGTCCCTCTATGAGCCAATTCAAAATACCCGGCTCTTCCACCCTTGCGTGCGCCAGTAAAAGCGCCATCTGTATAACCAAAAAGCTCACTTTCTAGTAAGTTTTCAGGAAGCGCGGCACAGTTTATGGCTAGAAAAGGATGATTTTTGCGCAGACTTTCTTGATGTAGACTATGCGCAAACAATTCTTTGCCTGTGCCCGTCTCACCAATTATCAGCACACTAGAGTCAGTTTTTCCATATATCTGTACTTTTTTAATACTTTCTTTAATAGCAGAACTATCGCCAATAATGTCTTTTATAGCATATTTAGCGACAAATCCTTTTTGATATAAAAACTTTCTTATTTTCTCCTCTACATGCTGTATTTGTGCTGTTTCAGTAAAAGTAATAACTTCGCCAACTTTTTTATCTTTAACATTTACTGGAGCGCAATTGTATATAATATGATTATTAAAGGCTTGGGTTATCTGATTGAGTTTGATATTAGCATCGTTTTCCTCCCAACCTTTAAATATTTTGCCAATAGGTTGATTTTTAAGTTCATTTGCAGTTGTGCCAAGCGTTTGTGCCGCTTGCGGGTTAGCATATTCAATAACATTTTTTTCATCGACAAATATTATCCCTTCGCGTGCAAATGACAGCATGTTTTTAATTTTTTCAGAATACGCTAGGTCAGCGCTTCTAATTTCTAAAATTTCTTTTGCCTTTTGAGTTGCTTGTTTGAGCGTCTCTCGACCTATCTGCATTAAAAAGCCCTTCATATCAAGTTCTTGAGCAAATTTTACAGTCATTGAGGCTCCC
The DNA here is from genome assembly GCA_964551985.1 of uncultured Acidaminococcales bacterium. Taxonomy (GTDB): domain Bacteria; phylum Bacillota; class Negativicutes; order Acidaminococcales; family JAISLQ01; genus CAZKFG01. The sequence continues at coordinate 4,400 of CAZKFG010000065.1, read as the reverse complement.
ATAATTACCTTTAGCCCGTCTTTTTTGTACTCTACAACCCTCTCTTTTAAATCTTTCTCGCCGCTCCAATACCACGATTGTTTAACTTTAATATTTGTCAACTGCTCAATGTGACTAACATCATAAGAAACATTAGCATAATTAATTAAGCCGATTTCTTTTAACTTAGGATAAAAATTAGCTTTTATATTTAAAATAGAATCAATCAAATCAGAATGAGTTACCTCACAATTGACAACAGGCACTTTGACAGCCTGCTTTATCGCAGCTGCAGAACCGGCTCTGCTAATTATAACGTCAACACCATTTTTTTCGCATTCTAACGCTATCTTTACAGCTTCATCAAGAACTGCATTATAAAACGCTATATTTGAATTTAACTCTGCTTTAAGTTCTTCACTAATATGACCAGGAAAAATCATTGCAGCCTTGTTCATATCACACCTCCTAGTTTGCAATATACAAAAGTAATTTACTATTTACCTTTATTATATATTCAAAAAAGCTGGCAGTGTATGAATTTATAAAAAATGTATGTTGTGTTGTACATACTAAACCTATAAAAATGCAATATTCCTTTAAAGTAAAAATGGTTTATGCTACAATTGGTATTATATAATTATTAATTTGGCTGGTGAAAATGTGCAAAATAAAATGAAAGAAAACTATTTAATACCAATTGCCGCATCACTCCTGAGTTTTGTTGGCGGTTTTATGGAAGGATATACTTATATACTGCGTGGAGAAGTATTTTGTAGTGCTCAGACTGGGAATATAGCACTTATGATGGTTAATTTTGCTCAAAACAATCCATTTATGTGGGCGCATTTAACATCTTTATGTGCTTTTGCTTGCGGTGTTTTTGTGGGCAACTTTGCTTTTTTAAAAAAAAGCTCCGCATTTAACATCATCTCCAGAGACAAACTTTTAATCTTTGGAATTATTGTTCTAACAATTATCTGCTTTATACCACCTGGAGTTTATAACATTTGGGTTAGTACAAGCATTTCATTTGTTTCAGCAGTGTTATACAACTCTTTTAGACAAATAGATGAAATCCTATATTCAAGTGTTTTTTGCACAAGTAATGTTCGTCAAGCGGCACTATCTTTTTTTGACTACGTCATTTGGGGTGACAAACTAGCTTGGATTGTTTGCAAAAAATATATATTTGTCATTTTGTTTTTCATATTAGGTGTAACAATATCAACAATGTTGTCAAATTTTTTAGGACAGTATGCTCTGTTTGTAGTTGTATTATTATTAATAATTTTACTTGTTTTTGACAAAATAAAATTAAAAAAACCAAATCTACAATATAAATGAGATTATTTATATTGATAAAAAATTATTTTTTTGATATTATTAACATAAATAAGTTTTAATATTCAGAGGTGATAATATGCCTACAAAAAGATTAATGATAGATGAATTAAAAGACGGGATGATTTTAGCAGAACCAGTCGTCGTAGGTGCGCATATTGTTCAAGATAAGGGTGAACTACTAACTTCAAAAACTTTAGAACAGCTAAAAACTGATACGAAAGTTTTAAGTGTGAATATTTATATCCCAGATAGTAGTATTATCTCAGTTGACACAATCAAAGAACAACTCCTTCGCGAACATGCAAAAGCTGAACCTGAACAAAAGAGCAAAAGTGAAGATACAGACCTTTCCGACTTTTCTTTTGGCAAAAGAAAAGTCGAAGACTATAGCTACGAAGAAAAGAAAGTTGTAGTTGAAAAATACGTTGGTACCGTCTCTTATGTAAAAAATGTCTTTGATATGGCAACACAATTTAACGACATAAACATTGACGATGTAATGACAGTAGCTAAAGACAGTATCGACAACCTAATGGACAACTACATGCTCGTCCATGCGGTAAAAAACTTACGTGGTAGCGACGATTACACATATCAACATTCTATTAATGTTGGAATACTATCTGGCATTATCGGCAGATGGCTAAAAATGGACGAAGAACAAATACCAATACTCGTCTTATCGGGAATTATGCATGACATAGGCAAATCGCAAATTCCACTATCCATCCTAAATAAACCAGACAAACTCACCCCCCAAGAATTTGAAATTATGAAACAACATACCGTTATAGGCTACAAAATTTTAAAGACAATCAAAAACGTACCAGAACAAGTACCACTAGTTGCCCTAGAACACCACGAAAGAATTGACGGTAGTGGCTATCCTAAAGGCGTTACAGCCGAAAAAATTCATGACTTTTCCAAAATCATAGCTGTCGCGGACACCTATGACGCCGTAACAACAGACAGAGTATATCAACCAAAACGCGCGCCAATGGCAGTTATGGAAATACTAGACAACGAAATGTTCTCCAAAATGGACGCTAGAAGCTGCCTATCAATGCTAGTGCAAATCCGTGACTCTTTAGAAAACAAACGAGTCATACTCAAAAATGGCGATAGCGCAACAATAGTTTTTGTCGGCAAACACGGCTCAGACGAACTTGTTGTCAAAACAGATAGCGGCAAAACAATCAACATCGGAAAAACAAACTACCATAGAGAAATCTCAAAATACATCGGCTAACAAAAAAAAGCACCTAACGGTGCTTTTTAATTTAACTAAAAACTCGGCGGTGAAGATATCCATATAACCTTAGCAACATTCTTACCGGCATTTGAAATATAATGATTCAAATTCGCCTTATACGAAAACGCCTCACCCTTTTTTGCCTTATACTTTTTCTGCCCAAGATGAATATAAATATTACCTGTCAAAACATAACCAAACTCCTCGCCCTGATGCGCGACCTCCTCTTTAGAAGTCCCACCCTCATCAAGCGTAATAATTATCGGCTCCATCATATTTTTTTGGGCATTAGGAATTATCCACTCTATTTTAAAACTATACTCTTTATCCTCAACCTCATAAAAATCATCATCCCGAAACACAATCCGCTCGTCCGACTGGTCATTAAAAAAATCCTTCAAAGTCGTACCAAGACTCTCTAAAATATTAGACAAAGTATTTAGTGACGGCGAAGTCAAATCATTTTCCAATTGAGAAATAAAACCCTTAGACAACTCACAACGACTGGCAAGCTCATCTTGGGTAAGATTTTTCTCCTGCCGAAGACGTCTTATTTTAGTACCAATATCCATATTATCACCTTTTTACAAAGTTTACCTTTACTAAATTATTTCACAAAACCATTATAAAAAATTACTTAGTATTTGTCAACAAACAGCCTGACAGTTTTCATACCAACACTAAACACTACCGCGTTTTTCCGACAAAATATTATAATGCATACGCAAATCATTCAATTGAAGTTTTAACACCTTAATAGTCTGCTCATCCGTACAGTTTTCAATTTGCTCTTTAACTTGGTTAATCTCTTTTAAAAGCTCTAGCATCTTCGATTCGCTAAAACTACCCATAATATCTTTTGGCATACAAAATCTCCTTTAAAACAAACTTTATTTTCCATTATACAACAAAACAAATTCTTATTAAAGCCAAAAATATCACTAACAAAAATGTATTTTTGTATTTTTTTTCAAAAGGGTTTTTTTTAATATAATTTTAATATATAATTAATCAGTAATTTAATTTTTCAAGGAGTGGTTTAAATTGAAACTAATCTATACAGGCAAAACAAAAAACGTATACGAACTACCTGACGGCAACTACCTACTCAAATTCAAAGACGACGTAACAGGCACAAACGGAGTATTCGACCCAGGCTCAAACACAATAGGACTGACAATCGAAGGCGCAGGCAAAGCAGGACTAAAACTCACAGAATACTTTTTCAAAAAACTAAACGACAAAGGAATACCAACACATTTTGTCAACGCTGACATCGATAATAATACAATGACAGTAAAACCAGCTGCAGTCTTTGGCAAAGGACTAGAAGTTATCTGCCGCTTTAAAGCCGTTGGCAGCTTTTTGCGCCGCTATGGTGACTATACAAAACAAGCCGCAGACCTTGACGCCTTTGTCGAAGTAACATTAAAAGACGATGGACGTGAAGACCCGCCAATCACTAAAGACGCACTAGACATGCTAAAAATCCTATCGGCTGACGAATACGAAACCCTAAAAGCCCAAACTCAAAAAATAGCCAAACTAGTCAAAGAAGAAATGGCGAAAAAACAACTTGACCTCTACGACATCAAATTTGAATTCGGCAGACTAAAATCCGACAACTCCATCGTATTAATCGATGAAATATCAGGTGGTAATATGCGCGCATATAAAAACGGCGAATATATCCTGCCACTAGAGCTAGAAAAACTAATGCTCCAATAAATACATAAAAATACAAGAGCAGACAATTTCTTGTCTGCTTTTTTTGTATAAAAAACCCCACGTTAGACGTGGGGTTCGGTAAAGCTTTTAGCGG
>CAZKFG010000064.1:0-10530 GCA_964551985.1 uncultured Acidaminococcales bacterium | reverse complement strand
ATAGTATAAATAATGAAACCAAGCTCAATAATATTTTCCATACTGATTTTCTCATAATAATGCAACCTTCCCTTTTTAAAATATAGCAAATAATATGTTTATTATATCATGCTTTTAAAAGAAGATGCACAATGATAATGTAGAAAATAAATCTAGAATGACGACTGGTAGAAATATTAGGACAGTTAAGCTTTCAGATTATTGTAGATTTGATCGCATTGGTACGAGAGCAAAAGAGATCGAAGATCATATAATTATTAAATTAAGTAAACAACTTGTAAATATACTTGATGGCCCTGCGCAAACTTGGCTACAAAGCCATAATTGCTGTAAAAGAGTAAAGATAACAACAAAAAATCCTGCAACAATAAAAAACTACCTTGCAAAATGCAAGGTAGTTCTCATATTTAACCATTACTTCTCTCCGCAAACTCCAGCACTGCCTTCATAGGTATCTTGTAGTTTCTACCTATTTTAAAGCATTTAATTTGACCAGAGCGAAGCAGATTATACGCCGTGGACTTTCCTATCGCAAGATAAGTCATCAAGTCTGGCAAGGTTAGTATTTCTAATGGTTTTTGCTCGTCATATAGCATGGGTTATCACTCCTTGATGTTTTTTATTGTTATGTTGGAGTGATTAAAGTGGATTTTACTCCCTCTTTTTCTCAAAAATCATCTTCAAAACCATATAAATAATCTCGAGTATCAAGCAGCTACCGCCTTTCTTTGGCAGGTCATACAAAGAGATTGCCCGAATTTCTCTACAGAATAATCAAATACTTTATCACTTATAGGTGTATTACAAGTTTGGCAAGTAAGAGACTGAGGATTATTTTTAGCAAGTTTTGCGGTAGTTTTAATCTTTACTTCTTGTAATACATTAGCTTGGTCAGTCATACTGTCAGCCTCAGGGTCATCACCTGTAGAGATAGCCATAGAAAGCAAATAGGCATACTTAATAGCTGCTGTTTGTGCTTTCATAACTGCTTTGTCGCCGCTGTTTTGTCCTGAGCCGATACCGGTTATTGTCAATTGTTCGCCACTATCGGCATCAATTAAGGTTATTGCTACTTTAACTGTTGCTAAATGTTCTAAGTTGCCTTTGTTTGTGGTAACGTCAATTAAACTAATTAGCTCACTACAAGCAACGGAACAGACATTGTGTTTTGTCAAAGCAGAATTTATGCGCTCTAACACATCAGCAGAAGTTGCGTAAGAATATTTGTGAAACTCGTTTGTGCCATTCTTTTGTACGTAGGCACATTCTTGCATTATCTGTACCAACTTTGTTGTTAGGTTTATCATTTGTTTACATCCTCCTTAAATTTATTACACTAATATCAATTGCAAAAACAATTTAGTTTATGCTTTGGTTTAATCTTATAAATATTTACTTTTCTCATGAAAATTACTCCTTTCTATATATTCAAAAATATAATATATATATCAACTACTAAACTTTTACAACAAACAAATATATCAAAAATAATAAAATGATGTAGTTATTTATTGACATATGTAATTAAATCATATAAAATTTAATTACATCATTTTATTTTTAATGATATAATTAAAGCCATGAGGTAAACTATGAGAAACTATAATTATGATGAAAAATGGCAAGCATTGTTGGTGCCTGACGTTATTGCATTATTGACAAAAATACATGAATTTAAAGGACAACAAAAGTTTTTTATCCAATCCAAAAAAGATCAAATAAGTCACTTGATAGATTTAGCTAAAATACAAAGTACAGAAGCATCCAACAGAATTGAAGGCGTCTACACATCTGATGATAGGCTAAAAAAGCTAATCCTTGACAAAACTATGCCTAAAACTAGAGATGAACAAGAAATTGCTGGCTATCGTGATGTACTTGCAACAATACACGAAAGTTATAACTATATACCTATAAATTCAACACACATTTTACAACTACATCAATCTTTGTACAGATTTAGTGGCATGACCTTTGGCGGGAAATATAAAATTGCTAACAACACAATCACAGAAAAAGATAGCCAAGGCAACGAACGTATACGCTTTGAGCCAGTCCAAGCATGGGAAACACAACAAGCTGTCAATGAACTTTGCCAAGCTTTGGATAACGCAATGAAAAATCCAATAATAGACCCCTTGCTTTTGCTACCAATGTTCATTTTAGATTTTCTTTGCATTCACCCCTTTAGCGATGGTAACGGCAGAATGAGCCGCCTGCTAACACTTTTACTACTCTATAAAAGTGGCTATGTTGTAGGTAAATATATAAGCTTAGAACATCTAATTGAAAAATCTAAAGAAACATACTACGAAACTCTTTATCAAAGCTCTTTAAATTGGCATGAAGAAAAAAACAACTACGAACCCTTTGTAAAATATATACTCGGGATAATAGTTGCTGCATATCGTGATTTTACAAGTAGAGTAGAGCTTTTAATCGCACAAAAACTCTCAAAACAAGAACGAGTAGCCCAAACAATCAAAGAAACCTTTGGCAAAATAACCAAAAGTGATATAGCAAAACAATGCCCAGACATAAGCACAATAACAATCCAAAGAGCACTAAAAGAACTTACAAAAAAAGGCGATATAATTCAAATCGGTACAGGTAGATACACATCTTATATATACAATAGGGAGAAATAAAATGATAACAGGCGAATTAAAAAATAAAATAGACAGCCTTTGGGATATCTTCGCTGCCGGCGGACTTGTAAACCCACTTGATGTAATAGAACAAATAACATACCTTATGTTTATTCACGATCTTGATGACACCGACAACAAAAAAGCCAAAGAAAGCGTAATGCTAGGACTACCATTTAAAAGCATCTTTGCAGACAAAGTGCAAATTGGCGAACGCAATATAGACGGTCAACAACTCAAATGGTCTGTATTTCACGACTTAAACGCCAATCAAATGTACTCCACTATCCAAGAGCTAGTATTTCCATTCATTAAAAACCTACACTCAGACAAAGACAGTGCCTATTCCAAATATATGGGTGATGCCATCTTCAAACTTCCTACACCGCTGCTACTTTCAAAAGTCATCGACTCTTTAGACGAAATTTATCGCCAAATGCAAGCACTACAAGACAGTGACGTGCGTGGTGATGTCTACGAATACCTACTTTCTAAAATATCAACCTCAGGTCTAAACGGACAATTTAGAACACCACGCCACATTATCAAAATGATGGTAGAACTAATGCAACCCAAACCAGACGAAATTATCTGCGATCCTTCTTGTGGAACATCTGGCTTTTTAGTTGCAAGCGGTGAATACCTTAAAAAACATTACAAACAAGAAATATTTTTTGATGCGAAAAATAAAGACCACTACATGAACAAAATGTTTCACGGCTTTGATATGGACAGGACAATGCTGCGTATCGGCGCTATGAACATGATGACTCACGGAGTGGACAACCCTTTTATAGAATACCGTGACAGCCTATCAGACCAAAATCCAGACAAAGACAAATACAGCCTTATTCTTGCCAACCCACCATTTAAAGGTAGCCTTGACTCTGAAACAGTTTCAACTGACATTTTAAAAATCTGCAAAACTAAAAAAACAGAACTCCTATTCTTAGCACTTATGATACGCATGCTAAAAATTGGCGGCAGATGCGCTTGCATAGTACCAGACGGCGTGCTTTTCGGCTCGTCTACCGCACACAAAGCCATTCGCAAAGAAATTATAGAAAATCACCGCTTAGAGGCTATTATTTCCATGCCAAGCGGTGTGTTTAAGCCTTACGCCGGAGTATCCACAGCCATTTTAATATTCACCAAAACAAACCATGGCGGTACTGACAATATTTGGTTCTACGACATGACAGCTGACGGCTTTAGCCTTGACGATAAACGTAGCCCTATTGCTGACAATGACATAGATGACATTATACAACGCTTTAAAAACAGACAAACAGAAACAACTAGAGCACGTACGGAAAAATCTTTCTTCGTACCTAAAAAAGAAATAGTCGAAAACGGCTATGACTTATCCATCAACAAGTACAAAAAAACCGAATATATACCAGAAGTTTACCCACCGACAAGTGAGATTTTAGCTCAAATAAATACCCTTGAAACAGAGATTTTGACAGGGCTAAAAGAGCTCGAGGGGGTAGAATGATGGTTAAAAAAGATTTGAAGATTTTTGAACAAAAAGAAATTCGCACACACTGGGACGAACAAAATGAAAAATGGTATTTTTCAATAACTGATATTTGTGAAGTTCTTGCCGAAACAAATAACGGAAAAAACTACTGGAAAGTGCTTAAAAATAGATTGAAAAAAGAAGGTAGTCAGTTGGTTACAAATTGTAACCAACTGAAAATGATGTCTGCTGACGGTAAATATTATAAAACAGATGTTGCAGACACAAAGCAAATATTGAGGCTAATTCAATCAATACCATCCAAAAAAGCAGAACCATTTAAAATGTGGCTTGCACAAGTTGGCAGTCAACGCCTTGACGAAATCGCAGATCCAGAACTTACAATAGATAGAGCAATAGAAACATACAAGAAAAAAGGTTATTCTGACAAATGGATAAACCAGCGTATAAAAACTATTGAAGTTAGAAAAGAACTAACAGATGAATGGCAGAGAAGTGGCGTTGACAAAGGCAAAGATTACGCCATTTTAACAAACGAAATAACAAAAGCGTGGAGTGGTCTGACTGTTACACAATACAAAAAACACAAATCGCTTAAAAATGAAAACTTAAGAGACAATATGACAAATATAGAACTTATCTTAAATATGTTAGCAGAAGCTGCCACAACAGAAATCTCCAAAACACAAAACCCTCAAGGACTACAACAAAGTAAAGTTGTAGCACAAAAGGGTGGAAAAATAGCCAAAAATACTCGTAAAGATATAGAACAGCAAACCAAAAAACCAGTTGTTTCAAAGCTAAATGCCAAAGATATTGATTTAATTGCACAAAAAAATGGTGATGAAAATGAAAAATATTAAACAAAGATATGCTTTAGCAGGGCTAAAAGAGCTGGAGGGGGTAGAATGAGCAAGTGGGAAATGGTCAGGTTGGGGGATGTTTGTGATATACTAGATAATCAACGTATTCCAATAACGGCAAGCGAAAGAAAAAAAGGAATATATCCATACTATGGAGCAAACGGTGTGCAAGACTATGTTGACAATTACATTTTTGATGATGAATTGGTTCTTATGGCAGAGGATGGAGGTAATTTTGGCTCAAAAGAAAAGCCGATTGCTTACAGAGTTTCTGGAAAATGTTGGGTAAATAACCATGCACATGTTCTTAAACCTAAAAGTAATGTTGAAGTTGATTATCTTTGTTTCTCGCTTATGTTTTACGATGTAACAGGTATAGTGAATGGAGCAACAAGGCAAAAACTTAATCAATCAGCATTAAGAGCAATCCAAATCCCCCTACCACCGCTTGATGAACAGAAAAAAATTGCCGCCGAGCTGGACAAAATAAACAGCTTGATTGCCAAACGCAAAACTCAAATACAAAAACTTGACTTGCTGACAAAAGCTAAGTTTGTCGAGATGTTTGGAGACCCTGTTATTAATGAAAAAGGGTGGAGTGTAAAAAAATTATCTGAGTTAAGTACTAAAATTACAGATGGCAAGCATGGTGGATGTCTTATTGCAGAAAAAACAGGATATTATTTTGTTGGCGCAAGAGAAATATTTAATGACAAAATCAATTATCAAACTGCACCTCAAATTTTAAAAGAAGAATTTGAAAAAGATTATAAGCGTTGTAATATTGAAAATGGAGATTTTGTAATTGTTAATACTGGTGCAACAATAGGGAAAAGTGCTGTTTTAAATGATATGCGAACCTCTAACACGTTACTACAAAAAAGTGTAGCTCTCATTAAACCAAAAAAAGACAACCTTTTTTCTGTATACTTAAAATATTGTTATTTACTTAATCCTTCAATGCACAAAGTATCGGGAGCATCAGCACAACCTAATTTATTGTTGTCAACTATTAGAGAAACTATGATTGCTCTCCCACCCATGCAACTCCAAACCAAATTTGCCGACTATGTGCAAAAAATCGAACAAACAAAAGCTAAAATGCAATTAGCATTAACTCAATTAGAAACTTTATACAAAGCTAGAATGCAGAAATATTTTGAATAGGAAGGAACTAAAATAAAATGAGTACTTTACATAAAACAGTTAAAAATAAATCTATGATAAGCCAAGTAATATCTAAGCAATTTGTAATAGTTAAAGCATTTGAAGATGAAAATACATTTGCAAAATTTGCAAGTATCCCAAGGATAAGCCAAGTAATATCCAAGCAATTTGTAATAGCTAAAGCGTTTGAAGATGAAAATACATTTGCGAAACTTGCAAGTATCCCAAGGATAAGCCAGGCAATATCAAAGCAATTTGTAATAGCTAAAGCATTTGAAGATACATTTGCATGGAATAATTTTGCAAACTCTACTATAAAAATATATGAGGAGTTAACTAAATTAACACTAGATTACAATAAGGTAATAGCTGATTTCTCAAGCATAAGAGAAAGTTTGAATTTAAAAGAAAGTTTTTTATCAGAAAAAGTTATTCGTGAATATTTTGAAACACACAATATAGATGATAAAGAAGGCGCAGAAATTAAAGCGTTTGTAGAGCAAATAAACTCTTGTGATAATGTTGAAAACACATTAATAACACCTAGCCAAAAGAAATTTTTTGAAAAATATATCTTTCCTACAATTTTAGGTTTTTTCTTTTTTTACTTACAACAACCTAATATTAATATTATAAATAATTTTTATACCACAAATAATTACAAAGTAATTATAAATAACTATTATATTAAAGAACAAGGATTAGACAAGAAAGCTTTAAATGGTAACAATATTATGTTTGTGATTAAGCCTAAAATTGTTATACATAAAAGGTTTGATAATTCATCAAAAATTGTAGAGGAACTGTATTTAGGTGATACAATCAAAGTAATTGACAAATACAAAAAATGGGTTAAGGTACAGTGGGCAGACGAAGAAGAAAATGAGCATTCTGGTTGGGTGCAAAACTGGAAGTTGAGTAAATTCAAATAACGAGGTGAAGACTATGACTAACTTTGACTTTCTCACACAAGAGCCGCAATTTGAAGCTTTTGCTCAAGTTGCAATATCCGCCGAAAAAATATTGCATATCGACATGGAGGCAAGCATTTTAAATTGTCGCCGTGCGATGGAGTTTGCCGTTAAATGGATGTATTGCGTTGACGGCAGTTTGCAGTTGCCTTATGATGATAAATTGAATAACCTTATTACCAACGAGGATTTTCGGGATATTGTCGGGGCGGATATTATAAAACGTATGGATTTTATCCGCCGTCTTGGCAATAATGCAGCACATAAGTCAAAGAAGGTCAAGCTTGAAGAAGCGGAGCTTTGCCTTGAAAATCTGTTTATTTTTCTCGATTTTGTGGCATATTGTTATGGTAAAGATTACAAAGAGAGTCAGTTTAATTATGAATTGTTAAAGCAAACGCCTGTAGCTGTAGTTTCACCTTTGCCTGATATAGATTTTACAGTGTTAATAGAAGAAAATAAAAATCTTAAAGCCCGTCTTACTGCACAAAGAGAGGAAAAACAGGAAAGTTATATTCCAAAACCATTAGAACTTAGTGAGTATAAGACGCGAAAGCTGTACATAGATACAACTTTGTCTGACATTGGTTGGATAGAAAATAAGAACTGGATAAATGAAGTGGAACTAGCAGGTATGCCTAATAATTCTGAGGTTGGGTATGCTGATTATGTTTTGTATGATGATAGGCACATACCACTTGCGGTAATTGAGGCAAAGCGTACTTGTGTGGATGTTGCAAAGGGTAGGCAACAGGCGAAGTTATATGCCGATTTGTTGGAAAAGCAATATGGACAAAGACCCGTGATTTTTTTAACTAATGGGTTTGAAACACGTATAATAGATGGTCAGTATCCTGAGCGTAAGTGTGCAAATGTCTATTCAAAGCGGGATTTGGAAAAGTTGTTTAATTTGCGTAAGCTCAAAACGAGTCTTAAAAATGTTAAGGTAAATAAATCTATTGCCGGTCGTTATTATCAAGAGGGAGCGATAAAAGCTGTTTGTGAGAGCTTTGGCGAGAAAAATCGCCGCAAAGCATTGCTGGTTATGGCGACAGGTAGTGGTAAGACAAGAACTGTTATCGGTCTTGTTGACGTTTTATTGCAAAATAACTGGGTGAAAAATATTTTGTTTTTGGCTGATAGGACTAGTCTTGTAACGCAGGCGAAAAGAAGTTTTGTAAATTTGTTGCCGGATTTATCTGTAGCAAATATTTGCGAGGACAAGAGCGGATATAATGCTCATTGTATTTTTTCTACTTATCAGACTATGATAAATTGTATTGATGAAGCTAAAGATTATGAGGGCAAGCTGTTTACATCGGGGCATTTTGACCTTGTGATATGCGATGAAGCACATCGTAGTATTTATAATAAGTATAAAGATATTTTTACTTATTTTGACGCGCCACTTGTAGGACTTACAGCTACACCAAAAGATGAGATTGACAAGAATACTTATGAGATTTTTGAACTTTCTGCTGGTGTGCCAACTTATGGCTATGAGCTTGCTGAGGCTGTTAAAGATGGCTTTTTGGTTGATTTTTTGTCTGTGGAAACTCGTCTTAAGTTTATTGAACAGGGGATTGTTTACGATGAGCTTAGCGATAGAGAAAAAGAAGAGTATGAAAATACATTTGAAAATGAAGATGGCGAGCTGCCAGAGAGTATTTGTTCTTCTGCACTTAATAAGTGGATTTTTAATGATGATACTATAAAACAGGCGTTAAATATTTTGATGAAGCACGGTATTCGTATTAACTACGGTGAGAAGCTTGGTAAGACGATAATTTTTGCGAAAAACCATAACCACGCTGAAAAGATTTTTGAGATTTTTAATCGTGAGTATCCAAATCTCAATGGTTATGCTAAGGTTATTGATAATTATATGACTTATGCACAAAGTGCGATAGATGAATTTTCAGAGGCGAATAAGTTGCCACAGATAGTCATTTCAGTTGATATGCTCGATACTGGTATAGATGTGCCGGAAGTTTTAAACCTTGTGTTTTTTAAAAAGGTTATGAGTAAGGCAAAGTTTTGGCAGATGATTGGCAGAGGCACACGCTTGTGCACTGGTTTGTTAGATGGTCAAGATAAAGATAAATTCTACATTTTCGATTTTTGTGGAAATTTTGAATTTTTCCGTATGAATAGGGGTAAACCTACAGCAAACACGGTGGCATTGCAAGCTGCGATATTTAATTTGAAAGTGCAAATTATATTTAAGTTGCAAGATCTTGCATATCAAACAGCGGATTTAATTGCCTTTAGGCAAAGATTAGTAAAGGAGCTTGTAGACAAGGTAAGTGCTTTAAATAAAGAAAATTTTGCGGTAAAGCAACATATTAAATATGTTGATTTGTATTCAAATGCAGATAACTTTTTATCTTTAACTTATGATGATACCCTGCTAATAGCAAAAGAGTTAGCTTCTCTTATTGAGCCTGATGTAGATGAAGCTTCAGCGGTACGATTTGATGCGCTGATGTATTCAATTGAGCTTGCGTATTTAGTGGGCAAGCAATATAGCAGAGCAAAAAGTGATTTGTTTAAAAGAGTGAGAGGCGTTGCCTCTGTTGCCAATATTCCTGAAATAATGGTCAAACAAGATTTGATAAATCAAATTTTACATACTGATTATATAGAATCGGCTGGCATAAATGAATTTGAGCATATTAGGGAAAAACTACGTAATTTAATGAAATATATCCAGAAAGAATCCAGTCGTTATGATACTAATTTTACTGATGATATCTTGGCAGTTGATTGGAAAGGCTCTGAGCTTGAAAACGATGATCTTAAAAACTATAAGGCAAAGGCTGAATTTTATATTAGGCAAAATCAAGACAACAATGCTATTTTAAAGCTTAAATCAAACAATCAGTTATCAAAAGAAGATCTAAAAGTGCTTGAGGAGATACTTTGGAGTGAAGTTGGAACTAAAGAGGATTATAAAAATGAATTTGGTGATAAACCCCTAGGTGAGTTTGTTCGTGAAATTGTGGGTCTTGATATGAATGCTGCAAAAGCTGCTTTTGCAAGCTATCTTGATAATACTAATCTTGATGTACGCCAAATATACTTTGTCAATCAAATTATAGAATATATTGTTCACAACGGAATGATGAAGGATTTTGCTGTATTGCAAGAGCCACCTTTTACAGATAAAGGGAGTGTCACAGATTTATTTAATGACGTTAATGTTTGGTTTGGAATTAGAAAAGTTATTGACCAGATAAACCAAAATGCAAGAGTGGCATAATTAACTAATAAAAGTAATTTTATGATTTAATCTATATATTATATAGATTAATATATTTAAAAAATAAAAAATAGCATATAGAGTTTTTAAAAGTTAAATACCCCTATCTTGGCTTGCAATCTGCCAAAATAGGGGT
>CAZKFG010000063.1:0-11001 GCA_964551985.1 uncultured Acidaminococcales bacterium | reverse complement strand
CAAACTGTGCAACATTTGTCTACGATGGGCTTGTAAGTATGGGCTTTAAGTATGAGTGGGATGTGAAAGGTGTGCCGTATTTTACGAGAAGAGGACTTGGTAAAGACCCAAATAATTGGAGTGGTAGAGTTTATAAATACCAATATGTACCCGAAATTAACCATAATTTTCCCGCATAGGAGGTAGTATATGATATTGATTTTTATAATGACAATAGTTTTGTTTTTACTTTTGCCAGTAAGTGTTTTTCTAACATGGTATTATTACAAACAAGACAAAGCGCAAAGAAGTAAAAAACGCTTGTTTTATTTGGGAACAACTATGAGTATATTTACATTCCCTGCGACTGATGTGGCTATTAATAGCAACAATAATTTTTTTTATGAGTATATGATTATTGCGGACAGATTTTTAAATCAACCAGAAATGGTCTATCTAATAGCAGTAATAATAGTATATACAATTTTAAGTATAGCAATTTTCCGCAAAACATTTTTACAAAGAATGAACTACTGGTTTAAAAAACTAATACTATACAAACCAAAATCAACAGACTATCCGCAAACAATAAACAACCTACCACTTATAGCAATATTTATCCTGAGCATAGTAATTGTACAGGTGACAGGAATTGATAATTACACAAAACTAATTACGTGTGTAGTTGGAAATTTTTTGAAAAATTTAATTTTTGAATTTTTTGCTATCCCGTTAATATTCAACTTTCTACTATATTTTCTCTTTCAAGGAACACTTAAGTTTATAAAGTTTTTAGACAAAAGAGAAAGTAAACAGTAGATAAAAAAACACAAGCCAGCTTTAGGCTGGATTGTGTGCTATGTCTAGCAAATACGAACCTTAAGCGACAAGCCAAAGCTGAAGCCGAGAAAAACTGGTACAAATCCGCCAAAAGACTCAAATTTGAGCAAGAGGAAAAAGAAAGGCAAGCACAGCAAACAACAACTTCTGAAACAATCCACCCCGTACTATACGGCAACGGCGGGATAAAAGTCGGTGATAATTTTATCAAAGACCAAGCACAGCCAAGTAACGCAGCCAACAACCAAGTGCAAGGAAACAATTTTGTCAATGGTCAAGTTGGTAGCAGTGATAAAAATCTAGGCTATTTAGGTGTTGACAGTACATCTAGCAGCAATACACAACAGAATTTTGGTGATTTAAAAACAGCCGAAGATGACAAAGATAAACAATCCGAAAAAGAAAAAAACTATGAAAAATTAAATAACTATCTTCAAGAAATATTAGACAAAACCAACGTTGATGATGGTATGAGCGTAAGAGAGAGCGCGGATATGCTGATAAGAAACTTTACAGATGAATTTTTTGCCCAAATATTACAAGAAAACAATCAGCCCGCAACGCCCGAAAACATCGAAAAAATAAAAAACACTCTGCGCGAACAAATGGCATTTGACAGTCGTGGCAGTGATGGCATAGTAGTTACAGGCTCTGTAGGAGTAGCTAAAAAAGGAAGTCTTGCAGCAGGCGTAGGCGGAGGAGTTATCTACAGTCTAATGCTACAAAGAACATACCCACTCATACAGGCAGGAACCAGCGGTTTGGGCAGTGCTTTAAACGGACAAATTCTATCGATGAGAATAGTATCTTTATACAATGATATAGACCTTAAAGATGCTAATGTTATGCACGATATTTTTAGTGGTATAAGTATAGGTGCAACTGTTAGCTATGGAATTGGCGGGGGAACTATGGTTGTAGGTAATAAAGATTACAGAGGTAAAGTGATAGTTTTACTCATCGGAGTTGGTACACCATCAGTAGACCTTGCGGCAAGTGTATCAGAATTGCTAGAAGAACATAGTCAAAGAAAAAGCGATAACCTTTTATCGCGCGATATTTTTGGACAACCAGATTAAAGGAGGCAATATGTTTTTAACTAATGTAAAAAAATTTATTAAAAAAGAAAAAGAAGGAATAAAGCTTTTTTTGTTATTCGCAATTTTTCTTATAGTATTGTTTCTATCATTTAACAGAATAGTTTATATTTTAAACTATGATGAGATAAAATATCGAGATAATTTAATAGTACAACGTATTGACAAAATAACCTTAGCAGGTACAAATAAGTTATTGATAAACGAAAAATTAAGAGATTTTGGTGGTTATTCCGGCAATAGATTTGTAGTATTTAGAGAAAGCGAAATGATAAAAACCAGTCTAACACCATTACAAGTGTTAGACTGGTATGCAAAACAACTACTAGCAGAAGGTTGGCAGGGCTCTAGTGACTACAAAGAATTTCTCCAATACGCCAAAGACCATAATGAAGAAAAACAAAATGACTACATAACTGAAAAACTAGTAAAAGTATCATTTTACAAAGACCAACACCTATTTATCATATGGCTGGCAAATAGGCATTTATACTACGAATTAAGAAGCAATGTACGCTGTATATACCAAATAAAAATAACTCAAACAGACGACTTTCAAATGCCAACACCAGAACACCTGAAATAAAAAACAAGTAAAGCTAGGGAAAAAACCTAGCTTTACTTGTAATAAGACGTCCTATATGACGAATACGAACCACAAAGACAAGCCGAAGTCGAAAAAACTGTTACAAATACTCTACAAGATTAGAGTTTTAAGCAGTGGATATGGCAAGTAAAGTCAAATAGTTATTATTATGTTAAAACAAAATAGCAAAACCTTACCAAGTTGGTAGGGTTATTTTTAAAGGCGCTTACGGCGTCTTTTTATTATGCCGGAAAGGAGGTGAAGTTATGAAGAGTATAAATATTAATCAGGTTCAGATAACTTGTCCTAAAGAACTAGATACTGCAGAGCTTTTGCTGATTGTAGATGAGCAAAAAAGACTTGGCAAACATAAGCTCAAACAACTTGATATTAGCTTTGGCAGCGATAAAGAAACACTACTTTTAAAGCCACACTATGACACAATTGTCAGAATTCGCAGGATAACAGGCTATTTAAGTCGCACGGTTAATTTTAATGACGCCAAGTGTGCAGAAGAACAAAACAGATTAAAACATATTTGAGGAGGATGAAAGATGATTTTAGGAAGTATTTCAGGGAAGTATGAAAGTGGTAACAGGGCAGAAGCTATAAGCACAGGTTATGGCGATTTGGGTGGGGTTTCTTACGGCTCACACCAGTTTATCGGCTCTGTTGCTAACAACTTTGCTCGTTGGCTCAGTGAAACAGGCTATAACAGGGAACTTTGCCAATATGGAGCAACGACCGATGAGTTTGACAACATATGGTTGCAGCTATGTGATGAGGACTATCAAGGGTTTTTAAACAAACAACATGAGTACACAAAGATGATGTACTACAATAGGGCGGTAGAATTGCTCGAAAAACAGCATTATAGTGCCGAAAAACATTCACTTGCCATGAAAGAGTGTATATTCTCAAGAGCTGTACAATATGGCGCAGGCAATGTAGTCGAACTGTTTGAGGAAGCCTTAAAGCGCTTGAGTCCAGCATATTTAAATTTATCTTATGTTGATGATGAGCATTTTGATGAAGGTATGATTGAGGCTATTTATAACTTTTTAATTGAAGAGTGCGACAACGCTTACCAACTAGACAGCGGGATTTGGCACAGCCCAAAAGATTGGTGTAATGGTAGTTATGATGTTGTCAAAATCGGGCTGAAAAATCGCTTTGAAAGCGAGAAAAAGGATTTATTAAATTTATTGGGAGGTGAAACAAATGCTTAACAAAATAATTAAACTGCTGACAAAAACCGCGTCAAAACTGCAAGATCTAGAGAGAATTTATCAGCGTAAGATGCAAGAGTATTCTAGCCCACAATGCAAAACAACAGCTATTGTCTGTTGTAGTTTGGGGCTTTTACTGGGCTTTGCAATAGGTAAAATTATTTAAGGAGATGATTAAAATTGACAAGAAAAACATTATTAGCTTTAGTGTTGGTCTTATCGTTGGCGTTATCGCCTGCTATATGTTATGGGGCAACATATCAGATAACAGAGACGGAGCTGGCGCAACTCGAGAGCAACTTAAAACAGCAGCAGAATATAATCGATCAGCTCAAAGTAGAGTTACAGACATTGAAACAGGACTTACCCGAAGCGAGCAAGCAGTTAATGACATCATTACAACATTTGAAGACAGCTCAAGGAGAATTGAACAAAGCGCAACAAGAATTGATTCTATTGAAACAGGACTTGCAGAGGTCGAGAGAAATGCTCGACAAAGCCAACAAATCTTTGATAGCATACGAAAAAGAGGTGAAAAAGCAGATTAAAGCCGCTAAAGCTCAAAAAACGCTTGCGTGGATTGTCGCGGGCATTGCTATTGTGTGGGGTGCAAAAAAGTAAGATAAAAGCTAGGCTTAGCCTAGCTTTTATCTTTTAAATTTGAAGGAGAGTTTTCATGTGTGGAATATTTCAATATTCGCCAAAGAGTATTGATGAACAAGAAAATACCTTTGGTCTAAATGATAAAATAAATAAAGCTAATATAACAAACTATCAAGGTACAAGCAGTTTGCCAAGTAATGTGTTAGGAAATATTAAGGCTAATAACAGTGACTTTAGGCAAGATGTCAATGATTTGCAGTTGCAAAAGGTTGTGGACACGGAGAAAGCTGCTTGGCAAAGCGGTCAAGGATATACAATGGATACAATTTGGGGTACAATAAAACAACAATATGAGTTTAATCCTAATTATAATGACAACATATTTTATCAACAACCCCAAAAACTTATTTCTATAGCTGGCGATAGTACAAGTATGCCGGGACTGCTTGGATTTACAAAAATAAATAGGAATGTTAAAATGACTGATAAGCAGCTTAATCCTTATGCAGCCTATCTTGACGATAATAATGCTGTTGCCTATTCTACGGGCGGTGGGCTGGTTGGCGCGTACCCGGAAAACGATAACGATAATATGATGGTCGATGGTTTGAGTACTAACTTTAGAGAACGCTTATTGCAGCAGGATGAAACTTATACTAAAACTCAAAAGTTTTTAAAAGATAGCAGCAAAGATGTAGTAGACAAATTTAAATCCTATGCCAACCAAACTTTAGACTATATAAAACGTTCGCCTGAGACTTTTGGTAAATACTATAAAGACAACGAATTTGTAATAACTGTTGCGACAGGAGCAGAAGTAGGTAGTTTGACAGGGATTAGGGCAACATATATGGGCTCCACTTCTTTATCAGGTGCTTATTTTGGTAAGGTTGTACTAAATATTGGAACGGCAACAAGACTTGCAGGCGAGACTTGCTATCAGCTATCGGTATCTACAGAGTCAGGTATTAACAAAACCATGAACATAGCAGGTAGTTTGTTGGCAGAGTTTTTGGGAAAGAAAATAGATATTGGCAAAAAATTTAAAAGTTACTGGCAAGATGCTGAAAAACTAAAAAGTTATGGCAAAACTCAAGCAGATGTAGATATTATTGCTACAATACTAAGAAGCGTAGAAGGGTTGACATACTCTGAAATTAAAAATGTATTTGTTGATAGTTTTGCTGATAGAGTAGATAAAGCAATTAATCAAAGCAAGGAAGTTTATGAATGGTAGGGTGATTATTTGAAAACATACAAATTGACTAAATCAGGAAAATACTTACAAATAGTAGGAGATATTATTGCTGATTGGTCTTTATTTGCTCTTTTTCCACTTGTTTTGTTTACTAAAACAAACTTATATGTATCTTTTTTATGGATTGTTTTGGTTTCAATAATAGTTTTGTATTTACATTATAGAGTTGACAGAAAATATTATCCTTTTTTTGTAGAACTTTATAGTGATAAAGTTCGTATTAGACATCGTAAAGAAGTTTCTTTTAGACCATTTTTTATGGCTAAATTTGTTGATGTCACAATAAACTTTCAAGATATTGTAGGTATAAAGGCTGATAGGGATAGAAGTTATGCTAGTATATATTTTTACTTGAAAGACAATGGTTATTTTTCTTTTTCTAGTATAAATCCTAAAACTTTGCTCAAAATCTACACCGACCTCAATCAAGCACTAGAAGAGTATCGGAAAAATGAAGATGTAAATACAAGCCAGTTGTAAACTGGCTTGTATCTTGCTATAACAAAATTCAAGCAGATTTAGCAGCAAATACAGGAAGAGAGGTTGTTTTATTTTATGAATTCTATTTATGAAGCTCAACTAAAATTGAAAAGAATACTTGATTTTCGCATACTTGTTTTTGTGGTTGCATCGATTTTGATGTTAGTGTATTTTTTTATACCGACATGTTTTTTGCAGTTGGGTAATATTTTAATTGGGATTGCTTGCTCTGCTGGTGTTTGGTCTTTGGTAGAATTGTTTGATTTAGCTACGCAAACCTATTGCCAATATGTTACAGAGAAAAATGATTTTTTTGGTGGTATGAATGATGAATTTGAAAAGTTAAGAGAAATATTTAAAGAGTACGAACAAGCTGAACAAGTGCCGTGGGATAAGGTTAATGATTGTGTTGAAGATATTTATAATTATTTATATGAATTTAGTTTTAAATCGTCTGTGTTTGTATTAACGGAAGAATGGGAAAAAATAACCAATTATATTGAGCGTTTGCATTGGAAGATGTTTGCTTATGTTTTTGAAAAAGAAAGCTCTGATTCAAAGGATTTGAGAAAAAAGAGCTTTATGATGTTTTTGTTGAAGTAGAAACAGGATTTAAAACAAAGTCGTTAAATATTAATGAAATAGCAAGAAAATATGGTGAACTGAAAAAAATTATTGTTGACACTAGCTTTTTGGATAGAAGTATGTTACCTATTGAAAAAGAAAATAAAGGCGATATAGAAGAAAGTATAAAAATTAATTTTGAGAATGGCAAATTAGAACAAGTAGTTGTTTACAAATCTTTAAAATTAAATTTGACACTACGTAAAGAGGTGATTGGAGCAGCTAGAAAAAATCGCTATTGGTTAATTTTTAGCTTGACTAGAAGAAAGTTGAAAATTTATGGTTAGTTTTAAAAAATAAAAAACTCCCTAATTTAGGGAGTTTTGTTATTATCAGCCGTCTTTTTTCATTTGTTCGACGATTTTTTTGAGGATTAGGTCTGCTTCTTCAAAGTCTACTTGGCAGGTACCGACTTTTTCGTGTCCGCCACCGCCGTATTTGAGCATTAGTTTACCGACATGGGTTTTGGCTGTGCGGTTGATTATGCTGTAACCGCAAGCGATAGAGACGTTTATTTTGGCTCTGCCGTCAACTACCCAGCAAGAGATGTTTTGTTCTGGGAACAGGCTATATATGTAAAAACGGTTACCTGTATATATTGGTGATACATCTCTTAGGTCTGTTATGATGACGTTTTGGTCAATTTTGGTATGTTTGAGTATCATTTCTTTAAATAGTGCTGTTTGCTCGTGGTATAGTTCTACACGCTCTTTTACATCAGGGTGGTCAAGTATTTGGTCAATAGTCATATTACGACAGTGATAAATTATCTCGTGCATTAGTTGCAGGTTGCTTATTCTAAAGTTACGAAATCTACCAAGCCCTGTACGTGGGTCACAGATAAAACCGAGCAGTACCCAACCAGTTGGGTTTAATACTTCATCAACTGTAAGTTGTCCGTCATCCACTTTGTCAGCAGCAAGGACAATCTCTTTAAAGTGTGCTGGAAAAGCTGACTCGCCGCCGTAAAAATCGTATATTATGCGTGCTGCCGATGGTGCAATGCGACTGTCGCCACCAAATTCTTTGGACCAGCCGACACGTTCTTGCTCACTTACATGATGGTCAAACCATAGCCCGCAACCTTTAACGTATGGTACGTTGGCTAAAACATCTGTTGGCTCTGCATTAAAAAGACCGTCTTGCAAATCTTTTGGGTGGACATATTTAATATCGTCAATTATACCTTTTTCTTTTAAGAGCATACCGCAAATTAATCCATCAAAATCGGAGCGGGTAACAAGTCTCATAAAAACACCTCTTTAATTTTGCTATTAAATTACAAATTTATATAACTATATTGTATGTGTATTGTCTTGTTTTGTAAAGTAATTTATTACTTTTTTTTCTTTTTTGTGGTATAATGTAAGCATAAATTTTATAAAGAGGTGATTTGTATGCACAAATGTATAGGTGTGATTGGAATTGTCAACAAGATGCCAAAACAAACAACAGCTCAAATTAATCAGACTATCAGTGAATACAGAGATATTGTTACAGGAAGATTGGGTATTCCAAGACATGAAGAAGAGATAGGAGTTATTTCCTTGATTGTCGAAGGTGATACAGATAAAATAACTGCACTAGAATCAAAATTAAAAGCTATTGATGGCTTGATTGTGAATATGGCTATTTGTGCTTGTTAAACTGCCTTCGGGCAGTTTACTTTTTAAGGAGGTTTGTTGTTGGTAAAACTTGGGGTTATTTATCAAGTGAAAATATCCGGACTTGGCAGCTCCGGCGAAGGGGTTGGCAAGATAGACGGTTTTACTGTGTTTGTGCCGTTTGCTCTTAGTTGTGAATTGGTGAGAGTGAAAATTACTCTTGTTAAAAGTTCTTATGCTGTAGGACAACTGCTTGAAGTTTTGCAACCTTCGGCAGATAGAGTAAAGCCTTGTTGTAGGTATTTCGAACGTTGTGGTGGTTGCCAGTTGTTACATTTAGATTATTTAGCTCAGCTTGCAGCCAAACGACAGAAGGTAATAGATGCGATAGAACGCATCGGTAGGCTAGAAGGCATTGAAGTTTTGCCAACAGTAGAGGCAAAAGATAGTTTTTATTATCGCAATAAAATGATGTTTCCTGTTGGTCAAAGCGGCTCTAAAGTAAGCATTGGTTGTTATGAAAAAGCAAGTCATAAAGTTGTAAATATTGACGATTGTCTGATACAAAAAAAGGCAAATAATGATGTTATGCGTATTGTCCGCTTATGGATTGATGAAAATGATATTAAGCCTTATGACGAGAAGTCTAAATTAGGCATTGTTCGTCATGTTATGGCACGGGTTACCAAACTTGGTCAAGTTATGGTTTGCTTGGTGGTAGCACAAAAATTGCCTGATGTAAGTTCACTTATAGCAAGTCTTAAAGCACAGGTAGAGGGTTTTAGCAGCCTGGTTGAAATTTTGAAAAAAGATACAACTAATGTTGTCTTAAGCGGCAAGCAAAGGGTTTTGTATGGAAATAGTAGTGTAAGAGAACAAGTGTTAGGTCTAGAGTTTGAGCTTTCGGCAAAATCTTTTTTTCAAGTAAACAGTGAGCAGGCAGAGGTTTTGTATAATATTGCGCTTGATTTTGCTCATCTTACAGGCAGTCAAAATGTACTGGAATTTTATTGTGGTACTGGAACAATAACTTTGGCACTTGCTAAACGGTCAAAGTTCGTACTTGGTGTTGAGTTATCCGCGCAAGCGGTTGAAGATGCCAATGCTAATGCTAAGTTTAATGGCATAGCTAATGTGCAGTTTGTATGCGCTGATGCTGCGACAATTCAACCGGATTTTGCTGTTGATGTCATTCTTGTCGACCCGCCAAGAGTTGGATGCAGCAAGGAAGTTTTGGGTAATATTGCTAAACTCAAGCCGCAAAAAGTTGTTTACATCTCTTGCAATCCGTCCACCTTCGCCAGAGATGCTGCAATAATGTGCGAGCAAGGCTATAAACTGCAAAAAGTGCAGCCTGTAGATATGTTCCCCCAGACCTTTCATGTGGAGTGTGTGGGGCTGTTTGAAAGATGATTTTAAAAACAAAGGAGAAAAAAATGAAAAAAATTGTAAAAGTATTTTGTTTGATGGCTTTGAGTTTGCTATTTGTCACTAATGTAGCATTAGCTCAAAATACCCAAGGTGAGAGGACTTTGGCAACTACAGGTAAAATTGTAAATGTCAGCAAAACTGGCATTACTGTTGAAGGCAAAGGCAATTTTGCTAAAGTTGTTTTGAATATAAATGCAGATACATTTTTACTCGATGGCAAAGACGGCAGTACTATTGACAAATCAAAACTTCAAGAAGGTATACAAGTCACAGGCTATTATACGCCTGTTATGACTAAAAGCATTCCGCCACAAACTAATGCCAAAGCTGTTGTTTTGCATTTGAGTGATGATACTGGTATGTATTTTATCGCAGATAAGGTTGAACAACTTGACGACGGAGTTCGCATTTTAAATAGTAATTGCGACCAATTTATCACAATAACAAACGAAGTTTTGCCTAACTCTCAAGCTATTACTCAAGGACAACAGTTTTTAGCTTGGTATAGAATAAATGCTCTTAGTATGCCAGCACAAGACAGAGCGACCAAGGTTGTTTTGTTAAAAGATTTTCCTGTAGATATTATTGTAAGCAGACAAGCAGGAGTTGCTGCTGTAAATGGACATGAATTTCAAGTGCTTGCCAATAAAGGCGAGATTTATTTACCAGCTAGAGATGTTTGTCAAGCACTAGGTTATAAAGTTACTTGGCAAAACAACACTGTTACACTGGAAAAAAACTTTGTGCTAGTAGACTTTATGCCGACAAGCAATGTATTTGTCAAAGATTATGAACCAATGATTATACAGCAATCAGCAAAAGTCATAGATGGTAAAACCTATTTGCCACTAGAATTTTTTACAAAAGTTTTAGGACTAAAAGTAAAAGTAAACAATAATCACGTCTAAAAACAAAACTTGTAAAGAAAAAGAGGCAAATGTCCTTGACTGTCACTACAAAATGTGTTATAGTGTAAATTAGAAGAGCTATACAAACAAAATATTTGCCCACAATCGGCATTGCTGATTGTGGGCTTTTCAATTGCCTTTTTTAAGGTAATTGAAAAGAAACAAATTACGTATTGGTTTTTTTATTAAACCAGTAAAGGGAAAATTAGTTTGAGAATTTGAAGTGTGAAAATTAAATAATCACCTACAGTTAGCATTGCTAGCTGTAGGTTTTTTGTTGCCAAAAAAGGAGATGATTACATAAAAAACCAACTAACCAAACACAAAAGAAACTATAAAAAATAAAAAACATCAAAATTTAG
>CAZKFG010000062.1:0-11243 GCA_964551985.1 uncultured Acidaminococcales bacterium | reverse complement strand
CAAGGCAAGGGTACAGGAGCTTTAAGACGTGGTCTTGTTAGTTATTTTTCCAATCATAATCTAGTTAAAAGCTATGAGATAGCTGGTATGCAAGAGGGTGGGCTTGGTGCTACAATTGTTTTTTTATAAAGCTTAAACAATAAAGCAAATGATAATTATTATCCGTTAATAATTAAACTTGACATTTGAAAAAATTTGGAGCATAATAAAAACATATCTTAGAGAAAAAAGGAGTTGTTGATATGCCAAGTTTTGCGAACCCATTTTCGGGGAATGTTAACAGAGAGATCACTAAAGGGGAACTAATTCAAGCGTTAAGACTTGATATTGCTGGAGAGTTAGAAGCAATTTATCTTTATGATGCTCATGTTATGGCTACAAGCGATCCTGTTGTAAAGAAAGTTTTAGCAGATATACGAGACGAAGAAAAAGCTCACGTTGGTGAATTGATGGCTTTAATGCGCTATCTCGATCCGGCGACAACAGAACACTTAGAATCAGGTGAATCAGAAGTCAGAGAAATGATGCAGGAGCTTGGAATAAAAGAGCCTGCGATTACAGGACTTACAGTTGGTAGTTTAAAAGAAAAATAGGAGGTGCTGCATGGATTATTTAGGTAAAGAGGGAGCTGGTTTTTCCAGTGAACTTTGGGAACAAATAGAACAAACCGTTATAGGTGCAGCTCAAAACGTACTTTTTGGACGTAGATTTGTGCCGATTATAGGTCCACTTGGTGTGGGCGTTGAGTTTATAAATGTAGACGGCGTAGATAAACAAGAGGTTTTTGAAGAAGATGGTTTTGTCAAAACAACAAGCCGTAAAATTCTGCCAATACCTCAATTGTATAGCGATTTTTGGCTCAATTGGCGTGATTTAGAGGCGGCCAAACAACAAGGGTTGCCTGTGAATTTAGCAAAAGCTGCAATTGCTGCTCAAAAATTGGCTAGTATTGAAGATAAAATGGTTTTTTATGGTATTAAAGATTTAGCAATAGATGGACTTTTGACTGTAAAAGGTTCTGTCCATATTAAACGTAGCGATTGGTCTACAGGCGAAGGTGCATTTTCTGATGTTGCTTTGGCAATAAGTAAGCTTGAAGATAAAAACTTTTTATCTAATCATACACTTCTTTTGAGTCCTGATTTATTCTTGCAATTGCAACGTTTGCAAGTTGGTACTGGTATGTTGGAAATTGACAGAATTAAATCTATGGTTAAAAAAGTAATTAAAGTGAATACTTTAAAAGAAAATACCGCAGTACTTGTTAGTGCAGATTCTGCATTTATGGATTTAGTGATAGGTCAAGATTTTAATATTGCTTATCTTGAAGCGGTTGATATGAATCATCATTTGAGAATAATGCAAACAGCATTACTTAGAATTAAAGAGCCACAAGCGATTGTTATTATCGGATAAAAAAAGTTAGACTGCCTACTTAAAATAGGCAGTCTAGTTATTTGACTTCAAGATAGTTTTGCTATATTATTAAATTGAGATAGGATTATTTTTATAAAGAGGTGATTAAAATGCAAAATAGAAGCTATGTGGATCAGGTAAGTAAAGCGGACACTGCACAAAGCTTTTTGATGCAAGTATATGCTTGGATGAGTTTTGGCTTGTTAGTTACAGGGTTTTTAGCTTATTATACTGCAAGTACCCCAGCTGTATTGCAAGCAATTTTTGGTAACAAGATTGTTTTTTATGGATTACTTATTATTCAAATTGGCTTGGTTTTAGTAATTAGTGGGGCGATAAATTCTTTAAGTGCTAGTATGGCAAGTTTTTTATTTTTTATTTATTCGGCACTAAATGGTTTTTCTTTAGGCTCGATTTTTTTGCTTTATACTTATGAGTCTATTGCCTTGGTATTTTTTATAACAGCAGGTACTTTTGCTATTATGAGCATTTATGGTTATGTTACTAAAACGGATTTGAGTAAGTTTGGTAGTATCTTATTTATGCTTTTAATTGGTATTGTTTTGGCAAGTCTTGTGAATATTTTTATGAAAAGTACAGCTTTGATGTGGATTACAACTTATATTGGTATTTTTGTATTTGTAGGACTTACTGCTTATGATACACAAAAGCTTAAAAATATGTCTTCGTCTTTGGAAAAAGATAGCGATAACGCATCCAAATTATCAGTTTTAGGTGCTTTGATTTTATATTTGGACTTTATCAATATGTTTTTGCTTTTACTTAGAGTATTTGGCAGACGCCGCTGAAAAAAAGCAACAGCTTTATGCTGTTGCTTTTTCAGTTATTCTACTAGTTCGTTGACTCTATTGAAAGTTCCTTGCATGTGCTTTAGCATTGCAGAAAAAGCCTCTTGCTCTGAGTGGTTTTGTAATGCATTTAATATTTCGTTATGCTCAAATGCTATTTGTTCGAGTCTTTCTTCTGAAAAGCGAAATACAGTGCCTGCTCTTAGAAATTGGCTATGAACACCTTCAATACATTTGATAAGTTTATCGTTAGCTGTTGCCTTAGCTATAATTTGATGGCAATATAAGTCATGTTCTAAAAATTCGTAGACTTGATGTGGATTGTTTTTGCCAATTAACTGGTTAAAGCTATCTTGCAAATGTAAAAGTGTTTTGTCGTCAATCCTTTTAGCTGCCAGCTGACAGGCTTTACACTCTACTGCCTCGAGCAGCTCTACAATGTCTAGCAGATTTTTCTTTGTTGGTGTAACAACTTGTATTCCGCGACCACGATAGATGTTTATGATACCTTCGTTTTGTAGTTGCAATAGAGCTTCACGAACTGGTGTTCGGCTGATTCCTAGTTCTAAGCTTAAAAATTCTTGCGAATAAATTCTGTCTGTTTTGATTTTTTGGTTTAGTATAGCGTTTTTAATTATGTCGTATGCTTGGTTTTTTAACAGGCTTTTTTCAGTATTAATTTTAGTTATGCTTAGTATATCAAAATTTTTCATATTATTACCTCGTATATTTTAAGAATCTTATTAAAGTTAGTTTGTGGAATAGCTTTTTAGAAATAATGCTGATAATTAGTAGTAAAAGATTTTTAAGCCATTCGGGAGTGGACATATTAAATTTTATGCCAAATCCTTTTTTGTGAATATTTATTCTAATTACTTGGATTAAATCAAGTATACTCAAGCCTAAAAAAGTTTTTGCTAGCGGTGTTGTTTGCACTAGTTCTTTAAAATCAATTTTTATTTTATTATCAATTATGCAACTTTTAACACCAGAGCCAAAATCTTTTTCGTCAAAGAGTTTATGATTTATGTAATTTGGGCATAGTTTTAAAATAAATCCTAAAAAATTTATTTTTAGTTTATGCCAGATAGAAGAATCAGCGGTAGCGTGGACATCTTTGACAGTAACAGAGAAAATAATGTGTGATTTGTTTGCTGACAGAATAAAATCATCAATTTCAAAATTTAAATTAGAAATAAATTTATGTTCTTGATGTGTCATTGTAAAATGAAATTGTTTTAAATTATCTTTTTCTATGTTTGTTATTGCTATGTTGCGCATCAATGTTTGACAATCTAAAGCTTTTTGTATTTCCTGATAGCTTAAGATTATCTCGTTTTGTTTAAGGTAATTTAATGATTGATTTTTTAGAAAATATTTCATTTTATGAGCAAAGTCTTCTATTTCTTTGCACGGAAAGGTTTTAAGTGATAAATTCATTTGTCAAAGACCCCCATAGATATTAGTTTAAACTTGTTTTTAGGTATACATTTTTTTGTATTGAAAATATATTAAGAATATTATATCATATTCTAATTTATTATGATTATTTTTGCAATTATTATTTATATAAATTTGATAATTATATTTTAATATTTTACATGCTAAATATGCAAGAATTATTTTTGTTAATTTTATTATTAAAAATTAGTTGAAGTTATATTCAACAAGATATAAAATAATTAAATACAATATTATTAAGTATTGGTACACTTTAATAAAAATTAGGAGGGTTTTTTTTGTATAAAGAATTATTTTTTGTCAACAATGCCAAGCCTTTGTATGTCATACCACCAGATAACCACCAAAAGGAAGATTTAATAGAAATCTTATCAAAGCACCCTGAAGTTAGATATGTATCTTTTGTGGGTATTGATTTTGCCGGTAATGACACAGACGAGAAAGTTCCTGTTTCATTATTTATTTCTGATATGGATAAATTTTTGAATTACGCTGCGGCACAAACAGATGGTTCATCAGTGGTACTTCCTGGTGTTGCTACTTTAAATAATGCAAGACTTGACATGAAAATAGACAAAAATGTCAACTGGTATGTAGATTATAATTATGATTATGTTGACCCTGTGACAGGATTTTTTGTTGGTACATTGCGCATCCCGGTATTTTTGGTGCATGAAAATCGAATGGTCGATTCAAGATTTATTTTGACAAATGCACTTAAATATGTTGAAGATAGTTTGTGGGAAATATTCAAAAAGCATCCTAAAATACATGGTCTTGATATAAGTGTAGATGATATTGAAAAATTCATTTTTACAAGTGCAACAGAACTTGAATTTTGGGTTAAAACACCTGCTGAAGAAGCAGATATAGGTGAACTTACAACATCTCAGGTTATGCGCGAACAATATTGGCAAAGGACACGTGGTAATGTTCGCACTGCCTTAGAACAAGCTGTTGATGCTTTAGAAGTCTATGGACTAGGTCCAGAGATGGGTCATAAAGAAGTAGGTGGCGTTAAAGCTAGAATTGATGGTGGCGGCCATTTAAGCCATGTTATGGAGCAATTAGAAATAGATTGGAAATATGCCCAAGGCGTACAAACTGCTGATAATGAACTTCTCGTACGTATTTTGGTCAAAGAAATTTTCCGTTTAAATGGACTCGAAGTTACTTTCCAAGCAAAACCAATTTTAGGTGTTGCAGGTAGTGGAGAGCATATTCATGTTGGCATTGCAGCAAAGCTGAAAAATGGTAAGGTTGTAAATTTATTTGCGCCTACTGATATGCAAAAGAACTTTTTAAGTGCTATCGGATATGGTGCTATAATGGGTATGCTTAAAAATTATGAAGTTGTAAACCCTATAGTTTCAGCGACAAATGATTCTTTAAATAGATTAAAACCGGGCTTTGAAGCGCCTGTTTGTATTGTAACCTCTTTAGGTCACAGCCCTGAACTACCATCAAGAAACAGAACTATTCTAATTGGGTTGGTGCGTGATATTGAAAGCCCACTTGCGACAAGATTTGAAGTAAGATCGCCAAACCCTTTTACAAATACTTATCTTGCTATAGCTTGTTTTTATTTGACCATGTTAGATGGCATAAAAGCGAGCGTGGAATCTGGTAAAACGCTAAAAGAATTAGAGCAAGAGCTTTCCAAAACTCCTGACCAAGAAGGCTTCTATTTGGAAAAAGGTCGTGCATATAGAAGTGAAGAGAATGTTTTTGAACATTATACGGCAGAACAAAGAGATGAACTATTTGGACATCACCCAGCAACAGTTTGGGAAAACGTAAAAAACTTTGAATTATATCCAGAAAAATTACAAGTATTGATTGATGGCGGTTTTAGTAAAGATTTGATTGATGGTTTTGCACTTGGCACCATTATTCGTTGGCATACAGAGCTGTTAAATAAAATTTTACCTGATTATCGTGAGATACTATCGCATATGCATTGCTTACACGAAAATTCACCACTGGCAACAGATTTTGATGAACAACTTTGGCAAGAAATAATGAGTTTAAAAGCAGAACTTGGCAAATCTACTAAAGCTAAACAAGGTTTATTTGCTAGTATAAAAGACGCTTTAGAAAAAGAAGATTATGAAACAGCGGCAAAACTGCAAATAACAGTTCAAAAGAAAATGGAGCAAATAACAAATCTTTATTCACGTTACAAAACAAGCAACTTTATTTAAAATTAAAAAAGATAAGCCCATATGGGCTTATCTTTTTTTCCAAAACTCATCAAATTTTTGCTTATCTTGTGCTTTGGTAGTTTTCTCTTGCCAAAGCTCACTACTGGGATTTTGTCTCATGGCGGTTGCTAAATTTTCATAAATATAAGGAGATAAATGCTCTAATTGCTTGATTGTCTGCTTGATGGTTTGGCGCATAGTCTTGCCATCGTAAGGGCAGGGGTTTTTTATTGGCACAAGAGGTATAGCTGCTACAATATCTTTAATATCCTGTTCGCGATAATAAATCAAAGGTCTTATAACGGTCAAATCTGTTTTAGATAAATAAGTGACAGGTAAAAAGGTTTTTAACTGTCCTGATGTTGTAATATTCATGAAAAAAGTTTCTATAGCATCATCCATATGATGACCCAAAGCAACCTTATTGCAATCTAGTTTTTTGGCAATTCTATTTGTTGTACCGCGGCGAAAATAAGCGCATGTATAACAAGGAGACTTGTCAGAATTGTTAATTAGATTTGCCAGTTCAATTGTCTCGGTGTAAAAATCAATATTTAATGTTGTGCAAAATTCTTGCAATTTATCTACAGGAAAATTTTTGTCAAAGCCAGGATTTAAAGTATAAGCAGATAACTTAAAATCAAACGGGCAATATTTTTTCAAATGATGTAACAGCAAACTCATAAGCATGCTGTCTTTACCGCCTGATAAACCTATTAAAATATGGTCATTTTCTTTTAACATAGAAAATTCAATAACAGCTTTGTAAATTCTTGATAAAAATTTTTTTGTTAATACTTGCATAGTTATCCTCGCAATTATTGTTCAGATTGGTTATAATAGAAATAGTATATTTAAATTGCTTGACTATGGCAACTTATTTTTTAAAAATTTTTTAAGGGGTTTGTAACTTATGAATATTTTATCCGGTCTTAACGGTGAGCAAATAAAAGCAGTGGAGCATATCGACGGTCCAATGCTGGTGCTTGCTGGGGCAGGCTCTGGAAAAACCAAAGTCTTAACAGCTAGAATAGCCTATTTACTGCAACAGGGCGTAAAACCATGGCAAATTTTAGCAATAACATTTACAAATAAAGCGGCGGAAGAAATGCGTAAAAGAGTCCACAAAATCGTTGGTGATACTGCTAACGATATTTGGCTATATACCTTTCATTCTTTTTGCGCAAGATTTTTGCGTGTGGAGATAAGCAATCTTACTAACTATAACAACAAGTTTGTCATCTATGATACAGCAGACTGCCTGAATATAATAAAAGATTGTCTAAAAAATCTTAACCTAGACGACAAGCAGTATATACCTAAAAATCTGCTTTCCACAATAAGTGCAGCAAAAAGTGATTTTATAGATAGTTTTTCCTACCAAGAAAATGCCGAAAATTTCTATGCCCAAAAAGTCGGCGAAATATACAAACTCTATCAAGAACGACTATCGGCAAACAACGCTTTAGATTTTGACGATCTGTTAATGCTAACAGTAAAAATACTCCAAGAAAATAAAGAAATAGCAAGCCGCTATCAAGAGAAATTTCGCTATGTTTTAATAGATGAATACCAAGATACTAACCGCTTGCAATACTTGATTGCTAAGATTTTAAGTAGCAATACCAATAACCTATTTGTCGTAGGTGATGCAGACCAGAGTATATATGCTTGGCGTGGCGCCGACATCAACAACATACTTGACTTTGAAAAAGACTATCCAAATGCCAGTATAATAAAACTAGAATGTAACTACCGTTCAACTAAAAATATATTAGATGCTGCCAACGCTGTTATAGAAAACAACTTAGCGAGAAAACCAAAAGCACTTTGGACAGAGAATATGACAGGCGAAGCTATAACCTACTACAACGCTGCAGATGAGAGAGACGAAGCACGATTTGTCATAGAAAAAATGCAGCAACTACACAATAGCGGCGAAAAATATGGTTCAATGGCAGTACTATATAGAGCAAATACCCAATCGAGGGTATTTGAAGAACTATTAGTAAAATCGGGCATTCCATATGTAATGGTAGGCGGACTAAAATTCTACGAACGAAAAGAAATAAAAGACGTACTGGCGTATCTAAAAGTGGTATTTAACATCTTAGATGACATAAGCTTGGCACGCATAATCAACGTGCCACGACGTGGTATAGGTGATGCTACTTTAACCAAAATAAAAACTGCTATAACAAAACAAAACGTTAGCATGTTTGAAATAATTAAAAATCCACAAGAACTAGCAGAACTTCCCAGCAGATTTTCAGCCAAACTGCAAAACCTGTCAACAACAATAGAACAAATTCGCACTTTGGCGCAAACAATGCCACTAGATGAGTTGTTAGAGAGGATAATGCACGATACAGGCTATATAAAAGAACTAGAGACAGAAAAAAATGTCCAATCGCAAAGCCGCATTGACAATCTCTATGAACTGATAAACGTCGCTAAAGAATTCATGAAGACAAACGACGGCACACTAGAGACATTTTTACATCACATATCTTTAGTAACAGACATAGACGAAGCCAAACAAAGTGACGACGCTGCAGTACTCATGACACTACACTCGGCTAAGGGACTAGAGTTTACAACAATCTTTCTTGTAGGGCTAGAAGAAGGACTATTTCCACACTCAAGAAGCCTCATGAACGATATAGAACTAGAAGAAGAACGTAGACTCTGTTATGTCGGCATAACAAGAGCTAAAGGCAGACTATTTTTGACTAACGCCAGAATGAGAATGGTATATGGCAATACGATAATGTACCCGCCATCACGCTTTTTACAAGAAGTGCCAAGACAACTGCTAGCGGTTCATAAACGCCAACAGGCAGCGTTCAAACCGTTTGAAAAAGTCAAAAAAACAGTCCGTACGCAAAGTATGCTGCCAACAATTACCCTGCCTCAAGAAGACGAATCAAAAAAAGAAAAATTTCATCTAGGTGACAAAGTAAAACACAGCAAATTCGGCATAGGCACAATCGTTACGGTGTCAGATAACGGCAACTATCAAACCCTAGCAATAGCATTTGCAGGCGAAGGGATAAAACAATTAAGTACCCAGTATGCTCCTATCACCAAAGCCTAAAGGAGACAATATGACAAAAGAGCAAGCACAAGACAAAATACAGCAACTAAAAAAAGAAATTAAAATCCACGAAGACGCTTATTATAATCAAGACAATCCAATAATCAGCGACTTACAATACGACGGGCTTATGCAGCAGTTAAAAGACCTTGAAGCAAATTTTCCGCAACTGATAACAACAGATTCGCCCACCCAAAGAGTATCGGGAACTTTTAGCAAAACCTTTAGCAAAATATCACATCTAACACCTATGCTAAGTTTGGCAAATGCCTTTAGCATAGAAGACATAACCGCATTTGTCGACAAAGTGCAAACGCTTTTAAATACTGACGACGTGCAGTACGTCATCGAGCCGAAAATTGATGGACTCGCCTGTAGCCTAGTCTATCAAAACGGTGTCCTTATAGCTGCTGCAACAAGAGGTGACGGCAGAATAGGAGAGAATGTTTTATCAAACATAAAAACAATAAATACAATCCCACAAACAATTACTTTGCCCCAAACGCTAGATGTTCGGGGCGAAGTTTACATGTCTAAGAAAGCTTTTTTAGAACTCAACAACCAAAGACAAGAACAAGGAGAAAAACAATTTGCCAACCCTAGAAACGCCGCTGCAGGCTCACTTAGACAACTAGACTCTAACATAACGGCTCAAAGACAACTAGATTTTTTTGCCTACGCTCTAGCAACAGGCACAGGTCAAAAACACTCAGACAATCTACAACTTCTAAAAAACAATGGCTTTAACGTCAGCTCGCAATACCGCTTAGCCAAAAACATAGAGCAAATAAAAGAAGTCTTACAAGAAATGACATTACTTCGCCAAACACTCCCTTACGATATAGATGGCATAGTCATAAAAGTAGATGATATAAAAGCTCAAAACCTACTTGGCACAACAGGCAAAGACCCACGCTGGGCAATAGCTTACAAATTCCCGCCCCAGCAAGCGACAACAGTTTTGCAAGATATCATCTGGCAAACAGGTCGGACAGGAGTCATCACACCTACTGCCATTCTCACCCCAGTAAAATTGGCAGGATCCACCGTTTCAAGAGCCAGCCTGCACAACTTTGACAACATACAACAAAAAGACATTAGAATAGGCGATACAGTAGTGCTGCAAAAAGCTGGCGACATAATACCTGAAATCCTCTCTGTAGAAATAGCAAATAGACCGGATAACAGCAAACCTATTAATCCACCTACAACTTGTCCTACATGTAAAACCCTCGCAGTCAAACTAACCGATGAAGTCGCTTACCGTTGCCTTAACGCTGATTGTCCGGCGGTAATCAAAGAAACACTAATCCACTTTGTATCAAAACAAGCAATGGACATTCAAGGTCTAGGTCCTAAAGTAATAGAACAGCTTTTGCTCCACAACATCATAAAAGATGCCGCAGACCTTTATACACTAAAAGAAACAGACCTGTTACAACTAGAGAGAATGGGCGAGAAAAGCGCTTTGAACTTACTTACAGCAATACAAGAGAGCAAAAATCGTCCTATAGCCAAAACCCTCTTTGCTCTAGGAATAAGACACGTCGGCAGTATCGCGGCAAAAACACTTACAGATACTTATGGCGACATTGAAAGCATATTTACTACGCCGCCAGAACAACTGACAGAACTTGCTGACATTGGCGAGAAAATAGCTCAAAGCATTATAGGCTGGTATAATGTAGAAGAAAATAGACAACTACTAGAAAAACTAAAAGCCGCAGGAGTAACGCTTAAAAGTCAAGCAAAACAAATCAATACAGGACTGTTCAAAGACAAGACATTTTTATTTACGGGCACCTTAGAGATGCTTACAAGAGCCCAAGCCCAAGAACTAGTCGAACAAAACGGTGGCAAAGTGCTCTCAAGTATAAGCAAAAATACAACCTATCTTGTCTATGGAGACAAAGCAGGCTCCAAACTGCAAAAAGCACAAACACTTGGCGTAATGCTCCTCACCGAACAAGAATTTTTACAACTGCTAAACTCTAAACCTAAGCAAACAACATTATTTAATTGATAAAAAAACTAACACTAAACATTTAGTGTCAGTTTTTTTATGCCGAAAATTAAATGCGCCTCCAGTTTGTACTTACATACCGCAAGAAAAACAGCTTTGTGGGCGGTGGTAATTGAGCAATGCAAAAAAGACGATAGTTAATAAGGTTGATGATAATTTAGCACAATAGGAAAACACAAGCGGCAAACAACAAAAAAAGCTGCTTGCACTTTTCTCTTGTTTTGAAGCTATAT
>CAZKFG010000061.1:0-11283 GCA_964551985.1 uncultured Acidaminococcales bacterium | reverse complement strand
TTGAAAAAATAATATAAATTTTGGGGCGAAAAAAAATAAGCCCCGTAAAGGGGCTATTTACGCTAGGCTCGGTGGGGGAGTTTTAAATTTTACTGCTGCATCGTCCACAAAAAGAATCAGCTAGTGATAAATTAATTATCATAGATTCTATTTGTTTACTTCTCGCCATACATATCCTATGTTGTCCATCAATTATAGTATGATGCCCGCAAAGCCATTTTTGCACTCTTATATCTTGTGTAGGTAATCTTTTTTCTAGAAGTGCTTGGTACATACCTCTACAATAATTCCATTTACCGCAGTAAGCTTGATTTTTTTCATCTATTTGCGGTTTTTCTTCTATTTCTAATGAGCAAACGCCCGAAAAAAGTTTATAGCAATCTCGAGTAGAAAAAACAAAAATAAAATCCATATTTTTAGTATCAATTAATTGTATCATAGTTAAACTTTTTATTTGATTAGATGCAGTATAGGTTTTTTATTTTTTTGATCAACAAAAAAAGCTTCCTCTGAAATATTTACTAAGCTACAAAAATCTTCCAATGGTAAATTATCACAATTAGATAAAATTTCATACGGATTCATAATATTATTTTCTATTAATAATTCAAAAGCATCTTTAAGTATTGTTGGCTCTTCAAATACAATTTTATCATCTAACGGCTCTTTAATTCTTATTTTTCTTGTAACCATTTGTTTCCATAAGTAGCTTGTTTGAGACTCAGAAAGTATACCCAAATCTTTGCATCTATAGATCATTGCTGCAATAGATACCTTCCATCTTTTTTTTAATTCAATAAAATAATCTAAAGATGTAGATACAATCTCCTTTACAAAAGTTGACCTAGGCAATAAAAATGCCCCTGCAAAACGATTAGCTTCCTTGTCCAATAATTTTATATTTTTTTGATCTAAATACTCTTTTATGTCAATATTATGAAGTATAAAGTGTCCTAATTCATGTGCTAAATCAAATCTAGAGTGCACAGCAGATTTGTTTGACGTTAAAAATATTATAGGTTTTTTATCTACCCACTTTGAACAAGCATCAGATTTTTCTACATATAAATTTGTTTTTGCAATTATAGCACCATGATTTTGCAATAATACTGAAATATTATCTATTGGTCCAAACCCTATCTTCCATTCCATTCTTAATCTTTCTGCTAATTCTTCTATATCATCATCACAATAAATTTCTTTATGCAAAGCTCTATTAAAACCAGTTTTAGGAAAATCTATATATTTTTCAAAAAACATAATAATTCTTTTAATCCATTCAGCTCTTACAGCCACCATATTTCTTGACGACTCTGTTGCTGTTGCTAAAGACCTAAATAAAATAGCACTTTCATTTTTAGTTGATTGGCATATAGGTGTTACATAATAAGCCATAGAAAAATTTAAATTATCTAAGTATTTTTTCATAATTTCAGGATTTGGATTCATTTGTCCCTGCTCATACTTATTGATAGCTTGTCTTGTCACTCCAAACAATTTTGCAAGTTCATTTGTATTATAACCTCTTGCTAAACGTGCCTCTTTAAGTTTTTCATTAACAATATTACTTAAAAAATTTTTTTTGTTTTTCAAAAAAATCACCCTTTAAGACATTTGATAGTTAAATACTAATGCCAAATTTATCCATCATATTATCCTTGATATCTTTCAATTTTGGCTTAATTACATCTATCTTTTTTACATCATCTTTAGTATATTTTATTAAATCTCGATCAAAAACCTTCATTTGCAGACCATTCCATCTTCTTTGGTCTTTTAATGGTAAACCCAAACGAGCAAAAGATAATGCATCCTTTACGCCTCCGTGAGTAAGAATTGCGTATGCCCTTGAGTAGTCTAACTCTTCTTCTAATTCTTTAAATAAAACTTGTTCATTATTAGCTGCATAATTAGAACGATATATAGCACTTCTTGGAAATTCATATTTGTAAGAAACTTGACATAATGAAAATTGACACTTATCACCAATAAATAAAGCATGATGACAGTTAAGTGCTTTGTTTAATTTTTCTTCATACTTAAAAGAGATTTCATTCATTTTGCAAAGCTCAATAATCATTAAGTCATACAAAGTATTTCTTAGAAAAGGTAGTAGTTCTAACCCTCTTTTTGTAGCTAAAACATAATTGCTCTCTAAAATACTATAAGCATCTTCATATGCTTTAACCCCAGCCAATCCGATAACTTGTACGTCCTTTTTCTCAAAAGATTTTTCTAATGTTTCAAAAATTCCAATCACCTCGGTTGCTTTTTCCTATAAAAAACAGTAATTTAGTTGACATGATTCACTGCAACTATTTTACCGATTATATCATATTTTGTCAACCTATAAATTGTTATTTTTTATTTTTTTAAAGTATTTTATTATTCAGTTTCAAACTAAACTTTATATGAGTTTTTAAAATTTGAAAAAAGTATATATAAATGATAAGATTATAACAAACATACTATAAAGTAAACTTAAATATGACACGTAAAAATCTATCAAAAGGAGCATCCTATGTTTTATTCATTTTTAAATGATCAATTAATATTATTAATAATTTTACCATTAGTTAGCTTGCTATATATATTATTTCCTTATAGAAAACCACCAAAATATCTTTTTCACTTTACAACTAGCGAACATGCCGAAAATATATATTTAGGATCTAATCAAGTACATTTAAAAATGAGTAACTCGCTATATTCAGTTCGAGGAATTTATTTTTGCCGTGACAAAAATCTTTGTTTTATTAACCGCTATTTATTTAAGTTTCAAAAAATGGATAAAATCATAGTAGTTAAAACGTCTGATTTAAACCCTGATTTACTAAAAATTAATTGTGGACTTAGTGCTGTATATATAAATAACTATACAGGTCCAGGGGAAATATTATGTTATGATTTTAAAAAACAATTATAATAAAAAAACAGGGCATTAAGTCCTGTTTTTTTATTGCTATTCTTTTTTTACCACACCAAAGCTTTGTAATTTAGATACAAAAGATTTTGATCTCCCGTACCGCTAATTTTAACCATACCGCCTACATCAATCTTAGCTGTACTTAATGTTGTACCAATATATGTTGCTGATTTTGCTGTAATCATAGATAGACCAATGCCATTATTGGTCTTTTTTCGTAACTCTTTTTCGTACGCTATCAAGAATTTGTTGGCTTTGTCTAGTGAGGCTTTCTGCCTCGTCAAGTCCAGTTTCAATAACACTAATTCTTGTTGTGCTTTGTTCAATTCGTCTTGAGCTGTCTTCAACTGCTGTAATGCTATTTGTAATTGCTGATTGGCTTGAGGCAACTCCGTCTTGAGCGTTTGCAGCTCTAGTTTGAGCTGATTGATTATGCTCTGTTGCCTCGTCAAGTTGCTCTCTAATTGGCTGAGTTCCTGCTCTGTTATTTGATAAGTTGCCCCATAGCATATAGCAGGCGATAACGCCAACGATAAGACCAACGCTAAAGCTAATAATGTTTTTCTTATCAATTTTAATCACCTTCTGTTTTAGAATGTGATATAATACCAACAAGGTGCTACGTGAACGTAGGCGGTTAAGTCTTGCCCTCGAAAGGGGGTATGCTTATGGACCAAGTAATAACAATACTAATCTTTGTATTTTTGATACTGTCCATCGCAAAAAAGAAATAAACCGCCGACCCTGACAAGTTGCGGTTTATTTCAATAAACTTCTTCTTTTGGGCTAACCGTTCTACGGTAGCACCTTTTTCTATTGTTATTATACCTTTTTACTGTTTGATTGTCAAATTATTGTTTACTCTACCTATCGTTTACAGTTATACGATAAAAACGTACAAGTTAATTTTTACCTATTAAAAAACCTAAAATTATTCCCACACTACCACACAAAACAGCGACTTTTCGGCACTGGGCGTTGGCATATTTTTGCACCTGAGTTTGATACTTGTTATCAAACTCTTTTAATTTTGAGCTTGTTTTTGTTAGCAGCTCAATTATTTTATTTATCATCTACCCCACCTCCTTCAACAACTCTAACAAATCATTCTTTTCATTTTCAAACCGATTTCTAAGCCCTATTTTAACAACGTCATAACTACCATTAGCCCAATCTTTAGGGCTGTGCCAAAGTCCGCTGTCTAGTTGGTAAGCGTTGTAACATTCTTCAATTAAAAAGTTATAAATAGCCTCAATCATACGCTCGTCAAAGCTTTTGTCAGCGACATAAGACAAGTTAAGATATGCTGGACTTAGGCACTTTAATCCTTCCTCAAACAGTTCGACTACATTGCCTGGTCCATAATGCACAGCTCTTGAGAATATGCACTCTTGCATTGCAAAAGAGTGTTTGTCAGCGTTAAAGTGTTTTTGTGCCAACAGCTCTACTGCTCTGTCATAGTACATTATTTTTGTATACTCGTGCTGTTTGTTTAAAAATCCTTGATAGTCTTTATCACACAGCTCTAACCACACCCTGTTAAATTCGTCAGTTGTCGCGCCGTATACCCATAGTCTGCTGTTATAGCCTACTTTGTGTAGCCAAACGGCAAAGGCGTTAGCAACAAAGGCTATAAACTGATGCGAGCCGTAAGACACGCCGCCCAAATCGCCATAACCGCTAGAGATTTCCTCTGCCTTGTTATTGCTTTCATATTTTCCCGATATGTTTCCTAAAATCATGCTATTTATCTCCTTTATAATTTTATTGACAAATTAAAATACGTACATTATAATGTACGTAAAGTGAGGTGTTATTATGACTAATACAAACGCGACTAATCTGCGTAAAAATCTATTTGAATACATAAATTCCGCAATAGAATTTAACGACATCATCAATGTCAATACCAAAAAAGGCAATGCCATTATTTTAAGCGAAGCAGAATACAATGGGCTTATTGAGACGCTGTATTTATGTTCTATTGCTGGAATGAAAGAACGTTTAACCGAAGGATTGCAAGCTGATGTATCTGATTGCGAGGAGTTTCAATGGTAGAATATAAGATTGTCATTTTGAAGCAGGCACTTAAAGATAAAGATAAAATCAAGCAAGTTCCTGCACTTAAAAATAACGTTGATAAGCTTTTGCAGCTACTCAAAATTAGTCCCTTGCAAAACCCACCGTCGTACACGG
The DNA here is from genome assembly GCA_964551985.1 of uncultured Acidaminococcales bacterium. Classification (GTDB taxonomy): domain Bacteria; phylum Bacillota; class Negativicutes; order Acidaminococcales; family JAISLQ01; genus CAZKFG01. The sequence goes on along the minus strand of CAZKFG010000061.1, from coordinate 6,161 downwards.
AAGTACTAGTGTCGCGGTGTCAGGACGACAAGAAGCGACCACCATATGAGGCACTTGTTGGCGATATGAAAGGGCTGTTCTCGAGGCGAATTAACCGTCAACATCGACTAGTCTATAGAGTTTTTGAAGAACAAAAAACCATAATGATTGTAAGTATGTGGTCGCATTATGAATTTTAAAATTATTGTTAAAGACGTCAGTATAAGCTGACGTTTATTTTTTTTTCTCCAATCTTCAAAACTAAAAGGACGACAAAATATGTCGTCCTTTTATATCTTTTATTCTAAAAATTTTAACAACTCGCTATTATCACGCCGGCTTTGTTTACTCATATTTTTAATAAGTCTTTGCTGTGCATCCATTTTTTTGTTATTACGTTCATTGGCGAGCATTTTTGGCGTTACTCTAAGCCTACGCAACTCTTTTACATCATCCAAAGACAGCTTTTCGCCTTTTTCTTGTTTTTGTATGACCTTGTCAATTATGGCTTTTTTATCATCAGAGTTTTGTTTAGCTTTCCTGTTGCTAATTGCTTTAACATCATAATCTATACTTTCATCTACATTTCTAAAACCAGAGGCTTTTAAAATAGAATCATACATTGTATCTAGCTTGCTGTTAGTTCTGCCCCTTGTCGTTTTTGTCGCACCATCAATCGCCTGCATATAGTTAGCAACAGCAGGTGATAAAGCTTTTGCTAAGTCTAACCCTGTCCCGCTACCTTGAATAAGCTTAACAAGTGCTTGCGTACTTTTAAGAGCGGTATTATAACTTGCTCCACCTAGAAGATTATCCAAGCCACCTTTGGCAGTAAACGAAATATCACCAACACCGGCGCGAGAGGAAACATCAACATTTAATGGCGATACCGCCCCAAGACCATACATAGCAACTTTGGCAAGCTCGCTACCTGTCGGGCTATCTCCTGCAGCTTTTATAATAAGCTCTTTAATTGCAAGCTTTGGCGATTTTCCAAATAAATTATCAAAAATATCGTCAAACCAATCTATCGCCGGCACTTGCAAAAGTCCGCAAAGAAGAAAATACGTACCCCAAAACTTAGCATTTTGCGATAGATTGCCTTTTGTCAAAATCTCGTGCATAAGCTCTAGTTCTTTTATCGGATATTTTTTAAACTGCAGCATTATCTGACTAAAAATACTGCCCCGTCTAAAAACGTTTGGCGCATCAGCAACAGAATAATCAAAGTTAGCTGTACGATTAACTTCTCTTGCATAGTTAATTGCTTCGCTATGATTCATCCCATCCTTTTTGCCTTTGTGATAAGCCGCCAGTACAGTCGCCTGTCTTGCATACATATCCATAGTTTTAAACAAATACATCGTCTTACCCAAAGCATTTTTTGGTGTAAATTTACTATAGCCACTTGTTGTGTCTAGCGTAATGTCATTGTATATACCAGTTTCTTTAAATATCTTCTTGTCAGACATTTGTGGTTTTAAAGCATTTTTCATACCACCGGCTACCGCCGAAAAATCGCCAAGTAGTCCAACAGTGTTCATCAGTTGTGTCAAATTGAGCATCGCTGATGATATATTAAAAAACCCAAGTTTCAAAATAGATATTTTTCCAGTTATAGAACTTGCCAGTTGCAAAGCTGCTCTATCGCCAAAATTGGAAGTTACATGTTTTTGCCACCATTGAAGATTATTGAGAAAATTATTAATAAACACTTCAACATCAGGAGGATTGCCATTAATATCATTGATAAATTGCTTAACATATCTAGCTAGTGGCTTGTTAGTATAATCATTGTCAAATCTGCCAAAATACCGCTCAAATAGTCCAATAGCAGTAGGTTTAAAGTCTTCTAACGCTACAAATCTTGATGCTGCATTAAAATAGTGATTTAACACCCAATTCATATCAGTATCAAAGCCTTCAACACCTTTTCTTTTTATAAAATTACCAAAAAAGCGGTGTCTAGGCTTCATTTTTATGTTGCCACTCATAAACTCTTTTGCCTGCTCTGGCGTTATTTCCATTTGTTCGGATATGTTTTGAATGACTTTTTCATATTCACTATCACCAATCACAGCAGCTCTTGACTGTTCGTCTTTGTCAAAACTAAAAGCTTTCGGTTGAATTACAATGCTAACATCGGGATGTTTTTGTAAATACTCATCTGCTTTTTTCTTAGCATCATTTATCGTCCTACCACTGCCAACAACACTATAGTCATAAATAACCTTGCCATTTTCGTCTATATTTCCGCTATCCACCTTTTTCATGATAAAAAACTCGTGGAAAAAATGCGGTATGTAGCCTTCTCTATTGCTAAGTTCGCCAATTCCTTCTCTGGTTTCTACAATGTATTCGCCCTTACCGTCAGCCTTAACAGACAAAATTTGTATTTTAGTATCATTTTTACCAAGATGTTTATTAGTACCGTTTTTCATATCGTCTAATACTTCTTTTGACACAACATAACTGTTTAGCCAAGTCTTTTGCTGTTTCCAGACAACTATATAGTTGTTATTACTTTTTGGCTCCACCTTGACAATTTCGGCAAAAATATTTTCTTTCAGTTCTTCAAGTTCAGATTTTGTAAGATTTTTTTGATGTTGAACAACTTTTTTTCTGGCATCGTTTAAAAGATTATATGCCTTTTTAATCGCTAATCTTGTCTGCACATATGCTCTAATAATGTTGTCGGCATATCCTTGTTGTTTAAGCTCTTGCACAGTGTATTCTTTACCTACATAATCACCATGCAATAAAAGTTCACCCCAAGCTTTATGGTCCTGTTCTTGTTTAAGCTGGTCATAAACCTTTTTCATTGTACGTCTAAAACCACTGCGAAGTTCTTCTTGTCTTTGCATAGCCTTATCAGCCATTTTGAAAAAGCCTAAAAACTGTGGAAACTTTTTTTTGTCAATATATGACGGCGAACGTAAAATAAAGTTTATCCCGCCAAAACTACTTTCTTTCGGCATTACCCTAGGTCTGATTTCAATTTTACTGTCTTCTTTATTGCCTGCAAGCTTTTCAAGGTTTTCATTTAAATTATCTACAGCACGTCTTGCTGAATAATTAATATCGTCAACTAAAAAAGTACCCTGTTGTACAGAGTACTTTTTATCGTCTATATCCAGCCTTTGGCTCTCAGTTCCTCGTTTTCCTTCTCCAGCCTGTCCGCTGCTTTCTCTGACTCTTCCATCCGTTCTTCTCGTGTCATATTGTGATACTCTTTCCATCTCGGACCAAAAGCGGAAGCCATTATAGCATCCGTTGCTTCCATCTCCCATTGTTCCTCGTCTGTCAATGGTAACGGTTTGTCTGTAGGTAAAGTTGGCATAATCTAACACCGCCTTTGCTTTATTTTTTAAATACTTAAATCTTTGGTTTATCTCTTCTGTATTTGCGTTTTGAAACTTACTACTGCTATATTGTAAAACCAATTCTCGTTTATTTGCTTGTGGCGAGTTAAACCTTTCATATAAAGATTTAAGTTGCCTTACAGCCTTAACCTGATAAATAGATTTTTCGTCTGTTAAAAGCGAGTTTATCTCTTTATCAGAAAGCTTTTGTGCTTTTAAAATTTCTACAGCTTTAACAATAGTATCCATAATATTATTAAACACAAGATCCTTATCAGAACCACTTAGCTCTTTACCTACATTATCATTCTCACTGGCTTGTTTGTCAAGACTTGCATCATCTTTTTTATTGGCAGCGTAGTTAATATTGTTATCATTAAGGTTATTTTTATCTTGGCTGTTTTCCCAAACTCTGCCTTTGGCTATTTTGTTAAAGACATTATGCACATTATCTACTTTTGTCAAAATAGCTTGCATTTTCTTTACAAAATCATGAATTTTATCAAACAACTTGCCAAAAATACTACCTTGATTGTTTTCTCTCGCCTTTTGCCAATCCTTATAAGCATCTGCCATAAGCTCTTGAACATTTTGAGAATTTTCCTTTGCCCTTTTTTCATAATATTTAAGCATTGCAAACTTTTCTCTACTTGTTAAAGCCAAGTCCCAAGCACTGTGAAAAGCCTCATGATAAGCCGTACCCGCTCTACTTTCTTTAGATAAAGCTATAAGCGCGCCGTTATCAAGTTTTTTTGAATAACCCTCAACTACAATATTCTCATCAAAACTAAGACCGTGATCGCGTTGTATTTTCTCATAATCTTTTTTACCGACAATAATTTTATCTTCTAGTAAAACGGTTATATCCGCACCATTGGGCATTGTAAAAGTCATCTTATTATTTTCAACTTTAACATTTGTCGCCTTTGGAAAAGCCTTTGTTACTTCACTTTGCAAATCCTCAATAGAGCGATTAATTTGCTCTTTTTCAGAGGCGCTAAATTGGGTATTTTGCAAATCTTGTTGCTCAGATTGCTTTGCAAATACATCAAGCTGCTTGTTTATCTCTTTTTGGCGCTGTACAAGATTGTCGTATTTTTCTTGATATTCAAATGGCTTGTCCAGCTCTTTTTGTATATCTTTTAAATCCTTCTCATTAGAAGCAATATCTTCACTTAACTTTAAAACAAGCTTATCAGGCGCATTCATCACCGTATGTTCAACGCTTTGCATAGACAATGTCGGCGCTGTATACTGCGATTTTCCCACCACAACAGCATTAATCCCTTGCTTTATAGCTTGTCCATCAATTTTATACAAAGCCTCTGTTTTTTGCAGTCTTAAATCAAATCCGCCTATTTTGCCGACAATAGCACTTTTCCTATCCGCAAAATTGCTAACTAATTTTTCAAAAACATCACTTGCCGCTTTGCGCTCAGTATAAGTTTTGCCGCCCAGTTCTATCACAAAATTACTACCACTAATATTTTTACGATTTTTAATATCTTCTGTAGCATAACTTAATTGACTTTTTTGCTGCTCAATAACATTAGGCAAACTAAGTATTTTTCGCTCATTGATAGCTTTTTGTTGGTTATAAGAAGCAAACAACATACTATATTTTGTAACCTCAGCATCAACCATTGTTTTTTCTGCCATAAGAGGATTACCACTTGCCAAAGCCTCAACCTCTGCAAAACTAAGCACAACAGCATCCATATCTTCAATAACCCTATTAGTAAGGTTACTACTCATAGCTTGTGAGATAATATTTGCTTTATTTTTCAGCTTTTCCCACATATTAGCATCAAAGCTATCTTTTTTAACATAAGTAAAAATTTCAACTTCCTTGTTTTCATTGCCTTGCCGCAAAATGCGTCCTTCTCTTTGCTCAATATCACGAGGTCGCCACGGAGCATCAATATGATGAAGTGCTACAAGCTTTTTCTGCGCATTAGTACCCGCGCCCATTTTTTCAGTTGAGCCTATAAGTATTCTTACATCACCTTCATTAACACTTTCAAATAAAGCTTGTTTTTTATCTTTAGTTTTAGCATCGTGTGCAAAAGCTATCTCGTGAGTTGGAACGCCCTTATTTACAAGCATCTTTTTAATCTCTTCATAAACAACAACATTAGACGTAGATTCTTCAACAGTATCTACCGCATTATCATTATCTATATCTTCAACTACTTTATCACTTGTAACTTTAGGCGTAGATAAATCACAAAAAATCAATTGTGCGCCTTTACTCTTGCTACTTTCTTGATACTTACGAAAAGCATTATCAACAACAGCCTCAAGCTTACCATTAGCTTCAGATTTAGGAATTGAACTATCTATAAGCCTCATATCCAAAGAAGCTTTTCTAAGGTCGTTGGTTAGTTTTAGCATATTGTCTTCAGTTGGTTTTACTTGCCCATTTTTAATTTTTTTAGATCTATCTTTTATCTCTTTAGCTATATAACCTTTTAAAGCCTCGTCCGCTTGCACTTCAACAACAGTTACCTTACCATTTTTAAGTTTAGGAATATCCAAATTAAGCTCTTCTTGAGTCTTAACATCGGCAAACTTTCTAAACATCTTTATCATCTCAGGAGCATTGACAAAAGATGTTACCTTGTTTATTTGCCTATAACCTATCCCGTCAGGAGACCTTTCTGTTGTAACGCCGATATTAGCAAAATTTGCCGCCCAGCTATCAAAATAGTGTAGATTTTTTTCTTTAAGTCCATCTAAGTCCAAGTACCTTTTCATTGTAAACATTTCACACATACTATTTGATATAGGCGTACCGGTAGCAAATACAACCCCTCTGCC